>CAUZEO010000033.1:0-24989 GCA_963578625.1 Kiritimatiellia bacterium
GGATAGAATTCTTAATTGCACATGGAAAGACGCCGAGGTTCAGCCGTGGCGGTCTGGATTTGGTCTTATTCCGCGTGTTCCTCCGGCAAAAGCGCCCGGCTCGCGATTTCGCGAATTCGCTTGTCGAAAACCAGCTTTTTCCAATCGCCACTTTCGAGCGTACCATCCGATTGAAGTTCCTCGATCAGGGGCATAATTTCGGGATCTTCCAGGATGCCGTTCATCCGTCCTCCTGCCGAGGCGAGTTGTGCTCCCAGCGACTCGCGGATCTCCTCGGTTGCCGCTTCCCCGTCAACCAAGCCCATGTTTCGTATTTTCTCCATCACCGATTCGTCGTCCAACAGGGCGGAGAATTCTTCGTTGTTTAAAATACGTTCTCTGTCGCCGGAAAGAAAATCCTCGTGAAACGTCGGACTTTGAAAAAGGGCATTGAGAGCGGGATCATCCAGGAGCGCCTGGATTTCCTCGACCGCGTCTCCGGGTGAACTGATCAGGTCCGCGGCGAGTTTGGCCTGATCGGGACTCAACTTTCCCTGTAGCGCAGCGCCGGCAGTCAGCTTCACTATGGATTGAGAGATTGTAGCGAAAGCCGTTTCGCTCAAATCCGGGAAATTCTTTGCCCAGGCGGTTGCGCGCATCGCATCATAGACCCACCACAGGACAGTGAAAAGAACCACGGCCATTCCGAGACTGATGAGTCCCCCGATCGTCCGGCTGGAAGGAGAGAGGGACAGCACTTTTTTCCCGTCCTCCCGTTTCCTGGTCATCAGGCGTTTCGCTACGAATTGTACGATTGAAAACGCCGCTGAGATCAGGAAAAAAATCGTGCCACCCACAATAACTCGCGTGGCCAGTGGATTTGACTCGTTGGATTTTTCGAACCATGACGCCACGGGTTCCGACAGCGCATACGCGCCGAAATACGAGCAGGCAATGCTCAGTACGCCCAGAAAAGAGAGCAGGAATCCCCGTCTCGTACCCTTGTAGAGGTAGTAGGCGAGGAACCCGAGTACTACTAGATCAACCGCGTACTTCACGTCCTTGGTTTATCCGTTCACCACGTTTACCGGTTTTCCGTTCATGAACCCCTGCACGTTTTCAACCGTGGTTCCCATCAGTCGTTTTCTTGCGGAAAGAGTGCCCCAGGCCATATGTGGCGTGAGGAACAGATTCTTCGCACCGAACAGCGGATTGCTCTTTTCGACCGGCTCTTTGGAGACGACATCCACGGCGGCGCCCGCAAGCACGCCGTTGTTCAACGCGTCGGCGAGGTCCTGCTCATTGACCAGTCCTCCGCGCGCGGTGTTGATGAACAGCGCGGAACGCTTCATGCGATTCAGGAGATCCTTATTTACGAATGCCTCGTTGTCGGGAGTCTGGGGGCAATGCAGGCTGACCACGTCCGCTTCGCTGAACGTTTCTTCAATCGATCGCCATGAGAACGGCTCGTACTCCGGCGCGCTTCCCTGGAAGACATCCGAGGCAATTACGTTCATTCCGAATGCATGAGCAAGCTCACCGGTTCGTCGACCGATCCTTCCGAAACCAACGATTCCCATGGTAAGGTTCGCAAGCTCGGTTAGCGGGTAGTCCCAGAAACAGAATTCTCCACGTCGTTCCCATTCCCCATCCAGAACTCGCGCCGCGTGATGGGCCACGTTGTGACAATGTTCGAGTACCAGCGCGAATACGTATTGGGACACAGTGTCCGTTCCGTAGATCGGAACATTGGAGACTGGAATTCCCCGTTCGCGTGCCGCATCGATATCCACCACGTTGTAGCCGGTCGCAAGCACCGCGATGAACTTCAGGTTCGGAAGTTTTGCAATGGTGTCGGCGGTGATCAGTGTCTTGTTCGTCAGAAGGACGTCCGATCCATTCGCGCGTTCCAGGATCTGATCCGCCGGTGTCCCATCGTACACCTTGAAGTCACCAAGCGCGGCGACGCCGTCCCACGGGTTGTCGCCCGGGTTCAAAGTAAAGCCGTCCAAGACTGTTATTTTCACGTTAGAAATCCTTGTATTCATCCCTGGACGGCGTAAAGACCTCGATGTACTCGGTCTCTTCCAGCGCCAGCGTTCCGTGTTTTACGAACGGATCGACCACATAGGTGTCGCCCGTCTTCGCTTCGAATTCATCTTCCGGCTTCTCCGCGAGAAACCGCGCGTGTCCGCGCACGACATAACCTATTTGACTTGCGCGATGATTGTGGAGTGGAATCTGCGCGCCTTTCTGAAGTACGAAGTGACACATCATCGCCTCGTCGTTGTAGGCCAGTGTCTTGCGTACAACGCCGTCCGGATTCTCTTTTTCAATGCCTTCCGAGAGGCTCTTTTGCTTCATCGTTCCATCTCCTTTTTTGAGCTTCGCGCAGTGTGTTCCAAGTGGCAGAAAAGTGCAAGCAAGAGTGTACCTCACCGTACACCGGGTGTCCCTCAAAAGGCACATGAAAGTTTTTAAAGGTTTTACTTAACGTGAGGGAATCGGACGGCTACCCTTTCATTTGTGCGGAGAAAGAAGGTGACTTGGTCGTGCGCCAAAATGACCGGGTTTAGGTTCCAGTTCTTCTAGGCAGAAACCGAAGAGAAGACGATCAGGAGGAATTGGATAATGAAGAAGGCGCTTGCGTACCTACTACCCATTGTGATGGCTATGGCCGTCGCGACTCCCGGACTCGCCCAGGAAGGCGATCCGGGAAATCAACCGCCAAGTGTGGCGTTACTGAGTCCGCCGAACGGTGCATTCATCCCGGGGCCCGCGCACATTCTTGTGTCCGCAGCGGCAACCGATTCGGATGGATTCGTCGTTTCTACGGAATTTTTCGCAAACGGAGAAAGCCTGGGGTTGGGATACGGCATCACAACCCCATTTTTTTCGTACTTTTACCTTCTGTGGCCCGATGTGCAGGAAGGGGAGTACGAAATCGTCGCCGTTGCAATGGACGACGACGGAGCGACTACGGAGTCGGCCCCGTTTGACATAACGGTGTTTGAGGACCCGTACCCGGCTGTCGTGCAGATCAAGGCGACGGATCCCGAGGGCGCCGAACCTGGTCCTCTCGCCACGGTCCTGGATACCGCCACCTTCACCATCGGCCGTTCCGGTCCCACCGACGATCCGCTCGATGTCCACTATCGTGTCGGCGGCACCGCCCAGAACGGCGCCGACTATGCCGAGATCGAGAATGTCGTAACCATTCCGGCCGGAAGGCACCGGGTCGATGTGGTGATTGAACCGATCGACGACAACCTGGTCGAAGGGGATGAGTCCGTCGTGATCGTCCTGGTTCCCGTGTTCTGTCCCGCGGTCTTTCCCCCGCCGGCGGACTGCTACGAGGTGGGGCGCCACGACCGGGCCCGGGCTGTCATCCATGACAACGACCATCCAAATCAACCGCCTAAAATCCGGCTGGTGCATCCGATGGACGGAGAGTTGTTCCGTGCGCCGGCGGATGTCAGACTGGTCGCGAAGGCGTTCGATCTGGACGGCAACATCGTGAAGGTCGAGTTCTTCGCCGGGCACCACAGCCTCGGCGTCGTGACGGACACCTGCGGCCCGAGCGTCCCGTCACTCGATGTCGATGACGTCGCCAACGGTCCTTTCTACTGTCTCGACTGGAGCAACGTCCCGGTTGGACATTATCTCCTGCGCGCCGTTGCCACTGATGACTATGGCGACGAGGCAATCTCGCGCCCCGTCGAAATTAAGGTGGTCGAGATTCAACCGCCATCGGTTGTGCGTATCGAAGCGACCGATCCGGAGGCATCGGAACCCGATCCCACCGGCACCTGGCTGAATACCGCCGCGTTTACCGTGAAACGCACGGGACCGACCGGCTGGCCGCTCACCGTGTACTACCGAATCGGTGGCACCGCCGAGAACGGCGTCGACTACGAAAAGATCACCCACCGGGTCCAGATCCCGGCCGGGTCGAGCAGTGCCAAAATTGTAATTCGCCCGATCGACGACTTGTTGTTCGAAGGCCCCGAATCTGTCGCCCTGCGATTGGTTCCATGGCGTTGCAACACGGACTTCCCGTCGACCGACCACGCCTGTTACCGGATCGGCGATCCGGGGCATGCCCGGGCAGTCATTCTCGACAACGACCGGCCCCCGCTTAACGAGCCGCCTCGCGTGAAAATCGTACAGCCGACCGACGGCTCGAGATTCCGTGCGCCGGCCGACATCCCGATCAAAGCGCTTGCGCACGATGCCGACGGGGACGTGGTGCAGGTCGAGTTCTTCGCCAACGGCCAGAGCATCGGCGTGGTGACGCGGGACGGCGGGATCGGAACGGTCAACGTGGCCGAGATTTCCGAGAACACGAATCCCGCGGCCTTCACGGACCTCCTCCACTTCGCCGATATTTTCCGGCTGTGGTGGCAGAACGTGGGGCCTGGCGCTTATGACTTGACCGCGGTGGCCACGGACGATGACGGAGATTCAACCACGTCCGCGCCCGTTTCGATTCGCGTCATTCACCGCCCGCACCTGCCGGTGGTGAATATCTACGCGATCGATCGGATTGGGTTCGAGTCGCTCCCGAAGGGAACCGGCAATGCACCGGATCCCGCCGTGTTTGTCGTGGTGCGTGACAGCCAGATCGGTCAGGACCTGCCGGTCCACTACCGAATCGGCGGCACCGCGGACAACGGCGTCGATTATCTCGCGTTGAGCGGGATGGTGACCATTCCGCAAGGCTCGCACTACGAGTTCATTGTGGTTCGGCCGATCGACGACACCGAACACGAGCCGTTCCCGGAGACGGTGGACCTGGCGATTGCCGAACGCCCCTGCGTGACCGACGCCAATGCTTCGACGCTTACCGGCTGCTACCGGAAGGGGCATCACGCCATCGACTGGGCGGTGATCGTCGACGACGATTCGGTACCCAATATTCCCCCGAGGGTGGCGATCGCCGAACCGGCGGATGGCGAGTTGATCAAGGGACCGGCCGATATCCGCATTGCCGCGCGGGCGCATGACCCCGACGGTGGGGTACGAAAAGTCGAGTTCTTCGCCAACGGCGTAAGTATCGGCGTTTCCAATGGGCATCCGCCCGGATCGTTGACTCCGATTCATGCGGATATCCTGGCCATCGATCCTAACTTCGATGCGTCCTCGGTGATGCCGGTGCCGATCGTGCCCGTGCTCGATTCGCCGTTCCAGATCCTCTGGGCGGACGTTCAACCGGGGCAGTATGAGCTCACGGCGGTGGCGACCGACAACGACGGCGACTCAACCACGTCGAATCCGGCCAACATCCGCGTATTCCCGTTCCCGAATGTAGTGAGCATTATCACCACGGATGACACTGCGACGGAACCGAATCCGTGGGAGGACGCCGACTTCGTGGATACCGCCGAGTTCGAGGTGAGCCGCACCGGACCGACTCACTTCCCGCTTACCGTCAACTACTCGGTCGGTGGCACGGCGTCCAACGGTCAGGATTACGAACTGCTCGTCGGGCAGGTCGTTATCCCCACCGGCAGAGCCTCTGCGCCGATCCCGGTGATTCCGCTCCACGACCTGGAAGTCGAGGGCACGGAATCGGTTGTGGTCGACCTGCGTCCGCCGGTCTGCATCGAGATCTGGCCGCCTCCAGTAGATTGCTACCGGATCGGATCGCCCAGCGGGGCGTCCGCGCAGATCCTCGACAACGACCAGCCGAATGTTCTGCCGAACATCCAGATCACGACGCCGGCGTCGTTGTCCGAGTTCAACGCGGGCGACAGCATCCCGATCTCCGCTACCGCGGTCGATCCGGATGGCTGGATCCAGACGGTGGAGTTCTTCGCGAACTTCGAAAAGATTGGAGAGGTGTCGGTCTACTTCATCGTAGCGCCGCCGCCCGGCCAGCCACAGGTATTCGACATGGTCTGGGAGAATGTTCCCGAGGGGCAGTACCTG
This sequence comes from Kiritimatiellia bacterium, assembly GCA_963578625.1. Lineage (GTDB taxonomy): Bacteria > Verrucomicrobiota > Kiritimatiellia > SLOV01 > SLOV01 > CAUZEO01. The sequence continues at coordinate 5,911 of CAUZEO010000033.1, forward strand.
CTGTGGGCGAAGGCCACCGATCAGCTCGGCGGCATGGGCTCTTCGCCCGTGGTGGCGATCTTCGTGAACCAGGTGCAGATTCCGATTGTGAATATATTCACGATCGACCCGCTGGCCCGCGAAGAACCGACACCGTTCGGAATCAACACGGCCCGGTTCCGTGTGTTCCGGTATGGCGCGCCGATCAATCAGCCGCTGAATGTCTTTTATGACACTCGGGGCAGAGCCACCAACGGCGTGGACTATGACCAACTGAGCGGCATGGTGACGATTCCGCCGGGAAGGTCCTCGGCGCCCATCGACATTGTCCCGATTGACGACAACCTGCCCGAGGGGCGCGAGTCTGTCATCGCGAGGCTCTACGTTCCGACGGACGGACTCCCGCAGTTCCAGCCCTATGAGATCGGGCGGTTCGGCAGGGCCGGGGCAGTGATCGTGGACCGGGATTATCCGGGGCCCTTCTGTCACCGTCTGCCCGACGGGATCATTCACATCTGTGTGGGTGCCAACAACGGCGACATCTTCCGGGTCGAAGCAACGGAAGACATGGGTGAATGGGTGCCGATCCAGACACTCACCGTCACCGATGATGCGCTTCACTATGTCGATCCGGAAGCGGAAGACTATCCGACGCGGATATACCGATTCGTACCCGTTGAATCGGACTCGCTGAGAAACGAAGAGTAGATTCTCCTTCTACTCTGCATTCGACGGGCCCGCGGCGCTACGCCGCGGGCCCGTTGTCTTTTCCAATGTGTGTAGCGGAGAGGATAGCCAAAGATCTCCGGGCCTTGCGCCCGGGAGCCTCAGGCTGTACGGGCACCCGAGCCCATCACGCCGCCACCGGCTTCATCGGCCGGGGAGCGGACATCCCGGTGTTTGGTCAGCGAGGTAGACTAGATCTCGGATTCTTCCCGCTCATAATCGCACCCGCCTTGCGGCTCAACGTACTCGGCTGTGGCTTTAGCGGTGCCACGGTTGCAGGGGCTCCGGGTGGTAGAGCCCACGGATCAGGGGTTGCGGTTGATGCGCCGGAGAATTTTCGTTTCGAACTGCCATGGAAGTAGTGTCGCGATAGAAGCCCTCCCAACTCTATTTCGTTCCTGGAATGGCCAACAGAACCCTGGATCTGTGGGTCGGTTTTGCCATCCGTGGGCTCATCCTGCGGAGCAAATGTCCCCCAATTTGCCCGAAAGTTCCGATTCCCGCCTCCCCGGGGCGGGAGAGAAATTGTTTGGCTGTACGGCGTGTCCGCTATAAAAGGAGGTGATGAACAATTCATGGTATAAAATCGAGAATTCCGAAGACATCGCCTCTCCGGCGCTGCTGGTGTGGCCGGATCGCGTGGAGCAGAATATTCGCCGCATGGTGGAAATCGTGGAGGGCCACGTCGAACACCTTCGGCCTCACGTCAAGACTCACAAGCTTCCGCAAGTCCTCAAAATGCAACTAGCGGCAGGCATCACGCGCTGTAAAGTTGCTACCATCGCCGAAATGGAGATGGCGGCGGACGCCGGCGTTCCGGACATCCTGCTCGCGTACCAGCCGGTAGGGCCCAACATCCGGCGGCTGCTCGCGCTGCACCAGAAGTATCCCGAGGTAAGAATCGCCGCCCTCACAGATGACCCGAATATCGTCGATACGATTTCTTCGGTGTTTTCATCCGGCGGCGCAACGTTGGCGCTGTACCTGGATATTGATTGCGGCATGCATCGAACCGGGATCGAAGTGGGCGAAGCCGCGGCGGATGTGTGCCGCCGCATTGCGGAGGCGCCGGCGGTCGAATTCGCCGGACTGCACGTGTACGACGGTCATGTTCATGATGTGCCGGTCGAGGACCGCGAATCGAATTCCGTGGCCGCGTTTGAACCCGTGCTGGCGTTTCTCCGTGTGCTCCGGGACCAGGGGACGCCGGTGAAGAACATCGTCGGAGGCGGATCGCCGACGTTTGGTGTTCATGCGAGGCGCTCTTTGTCGGAAGAGTTTTCCGAGATTTCTTATGAGTGCAGCCCCGGGACGACATTGTTCTGGGACGCGGGGATGACCCTGCATTTTCCGGATCTTGGATTCGTTCGTGCCGCGGCAGTGCTCACCCGGGTGGTCAGCAAGCCGTTAGAGGGAAGGCTCTGTCTTGATCTGGGCCACAAGTCGGTGTCGGCGGAGAATCCGATCGAAGACCGGGTTCGCTTCGACGAGTTGCCCGACGCAAAGCCGCTCATTCAAAACGAAGAACACCTGATGTTGGAAACGTCCCGCTCGGACGAATACTCCATCGGAGATGCGCTGTACGGCATTCCCTGGCACATCTGCCCCACGGTAGCGCTGCACCAGGAGGCCGTCATCATCCGTGACGGCCGCGCCACCGGAGAACGCTGGGAGATCCGGGCCCGTGGGCGAAGGTTGACGGTGTAAGGCGATTCCAAACTTGGAAATTCGATATTGAGCATTCGATATTGCAGAAAAGGCCTGAAAATGTCCCTCATCGAATGCTCAATTTTAAATGTAGAAGGATTTTTCACATTCTCATTCGGTGTTGTCCCACGTGAGGCATCCGGTCAGTGCCGTGATGTGTCTCACGTAGGACATTGTGAAATGCGAATGGATCGCTCGTTCCGGAGACATTGAGGTGATGCGGCCGACGTAGGTTGGTCTTCCAGGCCGACCTGAGCAAGGATCGATCATGGGCGGGGAATGCAGAGCGCATGCGCTGCCCACTGGCTGGTTCATGATCTTTTCTTGCGGCGACACGGGCTGGAAGCCCATGCCTCGGGGGAGTCAATTCTTCGTCAATGGGCCAACACCTGGATGCCGGAACAGGGAGGTGCGGTGCTGGCGCAGCCGGCGATGATCGACATGCGCGGGGGAGAAACTCTTGATTTTCGATTTTTGATTTCGTCTATATTGAACTATATAAATGGAAGATTGTTTGAAATGAAAATCGTTTTAATCGGATCCCGAGCTTCCGGAAAGAGCACGATCGGCAGGGCGTTGGCCGCCCGGTTGGGCTGGCCCTATTTTGACGTGGATGATGGGATCGAAGAGCGGGAGGGGGACCATCTTGCCGGCATTTATACCTCCAAGGGAACCTCATACTTTCGCCGGGTTGAGGCGGACGTAGCGAGGGAGGTAATGCAACACGACCAATGCGTTGTCACTTTCGGAGCGGGGACGATAATGACCCCGGCGAATCGGGATCTCATCGATGAGAATACGTTCGTTGTGTACCTGCGAGTGCCGATCGAAGTTCTTTGGGACCGGATCCAAGCCGATCCCGATAGCGCAACCCGCCGTCCTCCTCTACGCTCCGGAGGTCGGGCGGAAGTAGAAGAGATCCTCACGGTCCGCGGCCCGGTATACGAAGAGGTTGCGGACCTGGTGGTGGATGGGACCGGAAGCCCGGACGAACTTGTAATAGAAATCGCAAACGCGGTCGCACGAAAGAAAGGCGCTTGATGAGTAATTGCCTCGTTGAAAGAATTGAGAAAAACGGTCACGTCTTCGGCATGCTGGCCCAGTTCGACAATATGCTGTCCCTGGAGGTGGTCGCGAGCGTGGGATTCGACTATGTTCTGCTCGATTGGCAGCACGGGGTCTGGAGCGCTGAGAGCATCGTTTCCGCTCTCCGGACGCTTGATTCGACCGATTGCATAGCAGTCCCTCGCCTTGCGGGCCACCTCCCGCAGGACATTCTGTGGTTGCTCGATTCCGGCTACGAAACAATCGTCGCCCCGATGGTCAATACGAAAGCCGAAGCGGAAGCCCTGGTGGATGCCTGCTTCTACCCCCCGAAGGGCCGGCGATCGAGAGGAAGAGCGCGCGCGGGACTCCGCGGCGGCGACGAATATTTCGAGCGAATCAACCGGGATCTTCTATTCCTGCCGATGTTTGAAACGGTTGAATCCGTAGAAGCCGCGGAAGAGATTCTGTCTCTCGACGGCGTTGGCGGGTGCCTGATCGGACCCGGCGATCTCCGGTTCAGCCTGGACGCGGCTGAGCCCGATTCGAGCCGGTTTGAATTGGAGGAGGCGATTCAACACATTCTCGATGCGACGCGGGCCCGCGGCAAGATCGCATCCTTCCACGAGGCCTCCACAGCCGGCGCAATCGCCAGGGTGAAGCAGGGGTTTCAGATGGTTTCGATCGTGTCCGATGTGCGGGTGCTGGAAAACGGACTCACTGATTTGCATCGGGATATTCAAGAAGGTCTTCGCGCGAAATGAACCTTGGCTTTCTCGCGTCGCACAACGGGAGCAATATGCAGGCGATTCTCGATGCCTGCAAGAGTGGCGCACTGAGTGCCGTGTCGACGGTAATTATCAGCAACAATAGTGAGTCAGGAGCGTTGATCCGTGCGGTGAAAGAAGGGATACCCTCCTTTCACCTAAGTGGAAAGACTCACCCGGATCCGGCCGCACTGGACCGGGCAATCCTTGATGAGCTTCTGAAGCACGAGGTCGATGTCGTCGTTCTCGCCGGGTACATGAAGAGGCTCGGCCCAGCGACGCTTCGACAATATCGGGGGATGGTCCTCAACATTCATCCCGCGCTCCTGCCGAAGTTCGGCGGAAAGGGAATGTACGGGAGCCATGTTCACCAGGCGGTTATCGAGACCGGCGAAAGGGAATCCGGCGTGACAATTCACGTGGTCGACGAGAACTACGATACCGGTCTCATTGTTGCACAGGAGCGAGTTCCGGTGCTGCCGGAGGACACCCCGGAGACGCTGGCGGCGCGAGTGCTTGCGTGTGAACACCGGTTGTTCCCGGAGACGCTTCAGAAGATCGCGACGGGGAAAATTATCCTCACGTAAATGTCGAATATCGAATGCTCAATTTCCAATGTCCAAGGAAACTACCTTCGACATTGAGAATTCGATATTCGATTTTGTTTCTCCCCCTGCCTAGTACCCTTGTGCCCCATCACGTAGTTCTTTCGGCAGGTACTCTCCGCCGCAGGGGCCACCGCCCTCGGTTGCCACAATGGGGTGGGACTCGCCGTTGAAGTCGAAAAGAGGAGCGAAGTGCCCGGCGCAACTTTGTGAGCTTTTCGGGAGGTAGTGGAGAATATATGCGCGGCGCCACAATGTAGGGTGCGTATTCGGCCGGGAGCCGTGGATGAGACTGCCGTTGAAGAAAAGCACATCGCCCGGGTCCAGCGGTACCGGGACGAGTTCGCCTCCCTCTGGCACCTCCAGCGAATGTGCAGTGGTACTGACGGAACGATCGGCGAGACCGGGACACATGAGGTCAGCCTTGTGGGTGCCGGGCACAACGTACAGGCATCCGTTCTCGACCGTCGACGGGTCGATGGCTATCCACGCGGCAAAGCATGAGCCAGGCCTGACCTGCAGCGCGCGGTTGTCCTGGTGTAACGCCTGTCCCCGGGAACCGGGCGGCTTGAAGTAGAACATACTCTGTCCGGCCAGTGGTTCTTCGCGGAGCAGAGCTCTCAATGCAACCTCCAACCGCGAATCGAGAAGAATCGTTTTAGACAGTTCATGATACCGGTGCGGATGCATGACGCGGGGAAACCGTTCCAGGGGATCATCGGCCATCGGGTTGGGGTTCCAGAAGTTTTCGACCACGTTGCCGGCAACGGCTTCCCCGTGAAAATATTCGGCCAATGGAGTCAGTTCTTCCGGTGGAAAGAGATTTCGCAGGATTGCATAGCCGTCACGTTCGAACTGGTCCAGCTCTTCGGCAGTGAATGGCTCGGATCTGAGGTCTTTCTGAATCATAGCGCAAACAACACCATAGCACGGACGGGGACGTTTGGTCAAAACCCGGGTGATTTCAGTCAATCGAGGGAATGCTATCTCTGATATGACGGCGCGCGAGCGCTGCCTGTCCCACTCTCTGGATCGCGAGAACAAAAGCTGCCGTGCGGAGGTCTATGGACTTGGACGCGGCCAGGTTCCGAACGCTTTCGTATGCCCGGCGCATGATTTTGGACAACTCGCCATTCACTCGATCCAACTCCCATCGAAATTGTTGGATGTTCTGTGCCCACTCAAAATAACTCACCGTCACGCCACCGGCATTCGCGAGGATGTCGGGTACCACCGTGACTCCTTTTTTGTTCAGAATTTCGTCGGCCTCCGGGGTAACGGGAGCGTTAGCGGCTTCTATGATCAGGCCGGCACGAACATCGCCGGCGTTTTCCCGGGTAATTACGTCTTCCAGGGCTGCAGGGATCAGGACATCCACGTCCCACGTGAGCACTTCCGCGCTTTCGAACGGTTCACCACCGGCGAATCCATGTACGGTTCGGTGCTCGGATGCCCAGGCAACCAGTGCCGGAATATCCAGTCCCCGGATGTTCGAGACGCCGCCCATGTGATCCGCGACGGCGACAACCTTTGCCCCTTGCTCCGCCACGAGGCGGGCTGCGTTACTTCCGACATTCCCGAATCCCTGAATCGCAATCGTCACGTTCTTCATGGACTTCCCCTGATCTTTGAGCGCTTCTTCGAGCACAATCATGACGCCGCGGCCCGTTGCTTCCTCCCGTCCGGGGGAACCGAAGAGCTGCAGTGGTTTTCCGGTGACCACGCCGGGAGAGAATCCGTAGTACTTTGAGTACTCGTCCATGATCCAACCCATCACCGTCGAGTTGGTATTCACGTCGGGTGCAGGGATGTCCAGCGAAGGGCCGATGACTTCCTTGATCTGCTCCACGAAGGTGCGTGTGATCCGGTCGAGTTCCGGGGTGCTCAGTTCTTTCGGGTTGCAATTTACGCCCCCCTTCGCGCCGCCGTATGGAATATCCACCAGGGCGGTCTTCCACGTCATGAGGTTTGCCAGTGCGGTGGCATGCGATTCGTCCACCGTGGGATGATATCGGAGCCCTCCTTTCATTGGTCCCCGCATCCGGTTGTGCTGCACCCGGTATCCGATATGAGACATCAGGCACCCCTGATCGTCTTCGGTGACGATTTCAACCTTCACGACACGTAGTGGCGTCAGAAGAATACTCTTGATTTTTTCCGTGATGCCGATGATCTCCGCGGCCCTGTTGAAATAGTAATGACTGGCCTCAAGCATGATCGATATACCTCCTACGCTTTTACTGTCCAGCCGCCGTCGACAACCAATGTCGCGCCCGTGACGTACTTCGCGAGCGGGGAAGCGAGAAAGACGACCGCATCCGCAATATCCCGGGGCTCACCCGGGCATCCCCCCAGTGGAATTCGGTTCCGGAACATTTTCTTCAGCTTCGCTTCGGCGAAAAGCTCCTTGTTGTGTGCGACCGTAATTGCGCCGGGGGCGACCGTATTCACTCGTATGCGTTCCGGTCCCAGTTCTACGGCAAGGGCGCAGGTGAAAGATTCCAACGCACCCTTGGCGGCGGCATAGTGAGCGGTGCCCGACTCCGGCATGTTCGCCTCAATCGTTGAAACATTGACGATGGCGGCCCGCTTGCTCTTTCGGAGCTTGTTCAGCGCAAGTCGGGAGCATTGAAATGCGCCGGTCGCGTTGTTTTGCAATGTGCGGTCCCATTCGTTTCGACTCATTTTGGAAAATGGCTGGTAGCCCGGCGTACCCGCGTTATTCACGAGGACGTCGAGTTTCTCCATCTTTCCCAAAATTTGCCGAATCGCGGAGGCGTCACTTACATCTGCGCGGTGGCAATGCAGCATGCCTTCATGCTCACTCCCGATGGTCTCTTTCCATTTCCGGATCGGCTCGCGGTCGCGGTCGATCACGTGCACGGAGCAGTCTGCATCCAGGAGTCGGCGCACGATGGCGCTGCCGATTCCTCGCGCTCCGCCGGTAACCACACAAATTGCGCCTTCCAAACCGGGATCGAATGGGTTCGAGTTCATATACATCAACGAGTCTCAAATCTTGATTCCAGTCTGTCGAGCGCGGAGTGTGTATTGTTTTAGGCTTGCTTCCGGCGCGCGAGCTCGCTATTTTGTACGAGTCCCTGTGAGAGTGAAAGCAGGCAAGTCGGAAGATGGGTCGAATGCGAACTCGGGAAAAATGCGAAGGAGCGGGCTTCTATGGGCCTAATTCCTCCGACCCGTTGGCATGCTTGCCCGGGTACATGGGTGTCATGCGCGCGTTCGAGATCTTCATCACCGTCTCATCCACGACGATAGCCCGTACTGTTCCTTCAAATGCAGTCGAACAGATTGACGATGTCTATCTGCACTCCGGCGCCGGCGCAAGTGGCTCCGATACAGCGCTGAAATGCGGCATCGGGATCCTGGATGGTCCCGGCGCCGGGACGAACGGAAACGCGGTGGTGTTATTGAATCAGTCTTTTTGAATCTGGGCGCAGGAATTGTAGCTGCCCCACCTCGGACAAAACGGGAGAAGTACCGATGGGTGAACCTCTACCATCGCGCACGGAGGCATATGAGCTGTTGCGCGAGTACAATGAGAACGAATCGTTGATTCGCCATGCTCTTGCAGTCGAGGCTGTGATGCGTCACATAGCTCGAAAATTCGGGGAAGACGAGGATGAATGGGGAGTCATCGGACTGATTCATGATCTTGACTACGAAAAATTTCCGGAACAGCACTGCGAAAAGACAAAGGAGATTCTCGAGCAGAGGTTTTGGCCCTCGGAGTACATTCGGGCGGTTCTTTCGCACGGTTGGACGATCTGTACGGACATCGAGCCAGAGACCAGGCTGGAGAAGACGCTGTTTACCGTCGATGAGTTGACGGGTCTCGTGACCGCTACGGCGTTGGTTCGCCCCTCCAAGAGCCTGGGTGACTTGAAGGTGAAATCCGTGAAGAAAAAGTGGAAAGAGAAGTCATTCGCCGCTGGTGTGGACCGCTCGATCATTGAGCGCGGAGCGGAGATGCTGGGGATGGAACTCGCGGAAGTGATCCAGGATACGATCGACGGCATGCGCACGGTATCCGAAGATTTGGGTTTATAGTGGGTGATGCCTTGCAGACCAGATTCCCAACCCTGGTCCAAAACCGAAATCTCTCCGTTCATGCGGCGTCAAAAGCCCGCGGGTCGTTGACCGTTCGGGGCGAGGATGCTGGTTTCCGCGTCGGTGAGCCCGGCGTGACTTTTGAGGAGTTGAATCGCGCGGTCGACCGCGTCGTTCAGTCCGGCAGGACCAGAGAAGCTGTTGATATTTAGAAGGATCCGGGTGGTGTGCATCGCGATTTTCGTGCGTTCGTGGTCGCTGCTGGGTGTGCCGATCGGCCCTTCTTCGTCGCGCAACACCGGCAGGTTTCCGATATTGAGATTGCCGCGGCCGATCGCCTCGTAGAGTTCTCCCTCTCTTCCGATGCCCCAGGTGAGTTCTCCGGTGATGCGAGAGGCGTCGAAGCCGCCGATGCTGGCTCCCGTTTCCAGCGAAAGCAGATTAACCACATCGACCAGGGTATTGACCCGGTGAAGACCTTTGCCCTGCACCAGTCGGCGGCGCAGCGCCTCCGCGGAGGGCCGATAGCGGTTCGGATCTTTTCCGCATGCTTTATAGGCGGCGCGGGTTGCTGCGATGGCCGGATGCTGATTGATCTTTGGGATGGTCAGGTCCTGGGAAACCTGGGCGCAGGCTTCCTCAATATTTTTCCATAGCGCCTGATTTGACGGGCTGTTTTTAACTTCCGCATCAACAAGTCCTACGCAGAACTCGGGACACTTTTCCCGAAGTTCTGAATCAAAGAAGAGTCGAATCATCTTTGTCCAATGCTTGGAACAACGATCCGGCGATTGGATAAATCGCACGGAATTTTCTCTGAAGCCCTTTGATTAAAAATAAAGACTTCTGTTCAACATACAAACTTTAAAATGATCAGGGTGGGCCCTCCTGGTCGCGATGTGGAATTATCTATCCTTCGCTCCCGAAGATGACGGGCAGTAAGGGGAATCCGCACGCACGGGGGGGTGGGGTTTTCGGTCTATGATTTCTTCGTGGAACTTAGGTAAGTTTGACAGGTCCGCGATTTTTGTCGATTGTGCGGGTCTGTGAGTGACTCTCTTCTTACGTACGCGATTGTAGGATGCGGAAATTTTACCCGCGGCGCGCTTCCGGGAATGATGTCGGCCGAGGGGTGGGAGTTGGTGGCGGCGATGGAACCCGACGCCGGAAAGCTCGCGGAGACGGGAGCCGCGGCCGGACTTGGCGAGGATCAATTGTTTCAGGACGAAGCCGGTCTATATGGGACGCACCGGCCGGATCTGGTTTTTGTCCATTCGCCGCTCGGGTTTCACGTGGAAAACTGCCGGAGGGCGTTGGAGGCAGGGTGCCACGTTTGCTGCCAAAAGCCGTTTGTGGGAAATCCTGCCGACGGCCGCGCGCTGGTAGAGATTGCAGCTCAAGCCGGGCGCTGGATCAGCGTCGGGCAGACAGCCCGCCTGGGGGACGTGTCGCTGCTGATCGACCGGGTCATTCGGGAGGGGCTGATTGGGGCCCCGGCTTTCGGACACCATACCGTGTACCGGAACCGAATGATCAATGCTTCCTCCTACACCCGAGGGGAATCGTGGCCGGTCATTCATGCCACCGGGATTCACAACGTAGACATATATCGGATGTGGTTCCAATCCCGGGTCGCAAAGGTATCAATTCGGGGCATCGATTGTGACTGGAACCCCTATCAGGATCCCGGCGCGGTGACGGGCTGGCTGGAAATGGAATCCGGCCCGGTGATCACTTTCATGCATTCTTTCGTGAGCAAGGTGCCTCTGGATCCGAAACGCCATCCCTACGAAGACAACATGATCCAGGGCAGCGAGGGCGCCCTTCACTGGAACGGCCCGTGGGATCGGGGACCCGTCGAGCTCCTGCGTGGCGACGCGGATTCGCCGGAACAAATCATGGGGAACCGGAACGATTTCCCGGTTGTGATGACCCGTCTCATGGATTCCCTCGCGGCCTCGATTCGCGATGGTGCTCCGGTTTTCTGCCCGGCGGACGACAACCTCTGGAGCCTGGCCGCCATGTTCGCCGCACAGCAGTCGGCCGAACGGGGTGGGGAGGTGGTGGATGTGTTGGCGTTGGGGGAGGGTGTGCTTTCGCTGTGATTGCCCACCGTTAGTATGACCTGTTGCTTTGTCACGGAGGGAAAATCGTCCCGAAATTCTTAATGGTGGTTGACTCGTGGTGCCGCGGAAGCCTTGGCCCGAATCACCATCCTGGTGGGGTGCAGCTCATCCTCCAGGCTCACCGGCAGCGACCCGAGGCCTTCTATGTCATCGAGGACGCCGCCGAACCAGTTGTAGGGCGGTGCGCCGGCGTCGATGGGTCCGAGGTCTCTGTCGGCCAGGTAGAGGTGCGTATCGCGACCGCCGTTGACCGCCTCGACGAATCCTTTCGTTCCAAAAATGCGGAGCGCCTCGTTTCCCCACGTCCCGAATTCATTCGAGTTCAGATAATTTGCGATCGCGGTGGCGATGCCTCCGCCCTCGAGCCTCATGTTCATCGCGCTAGCCATCATCAGGCCACCTCCTTTCGGATTTCCATAGCTCGTTTCGATGGCGGAGATTGAGGAGATTTTTCTGCACCCGACCTGCTCAATAAAACGGAGTGCGTGGACGCCGTTCTGGCAAATCAAACCGCCGTCGATGCCCTCATCCTGTGGGCGCGTGTCCTTGTAGGGGTAGGATTTCTGCGCCAGTATCTGCACGACGTCGCCGATCGTGCCGGCGAGGACGATTTCGCGCATGGCCAGGTAGGGTTGCTCGAATGCAGTTCCTGCCATCTCGTGAAACTTTCTGCCGGTGCGTCGCGCTGTTTCAATGATCGCGTCGAGATCCTCTTCGGTGGTCGCGCAGGGTTTCTCGGCATAGACATGTTTGCCGTTTTCCAGGCAGGTGATGGCGTGATGTGCCTGGTCCGCGCGCCGCGGGGAGCAGAGGGAGACGAGTTCGATCCGGTCGTCTTTCAGGAGTTCATCCAGGGTGTCGTAGATGGGAATCTCCTCGCGTCCCGGAAGATCATCCGGCAGTTCCTCCCTTTGACATGCGCCCGCCGCGACGATGTTCATGCGGTGGTGGATGAACGGGGATCGGCAGATCTGATGCCCGTTCAGACCGAATATGGCGACGGAAGAACTTTTGTCGTCCTTTATGGTCGAGTGCATGCTTGAGTTAACTCATGGATTTCGCAATGTGCCAGAAAATTCGCGGGCGGAACTCGTGGCACGGGCTGCCCGTGGCCTACGGAGTCCAACCAGAACCCGCGCCATGTGCCATTCGGGTCAGTGTGTTGAATTGTTAAATCAAGCAAACCCTTGTGCAAGAGCCAAACTTCCACGTGATCCCTTCCTGTAAAGCTAATCCGAATCCTGCATCGTTTCTACCATCCTTCTCATTCGCTCATGGGAGAGAGCGTGGGCATTTCTTGCCGTAGTCCGAGCGGCATCCGGATCGAGACCGATATCGACGATGCGGTCGGCGATCTCCTCGCCGATGCTCTGGTCGATTTCGAAGAGCCATGATTCCAGCCCGACGTCTCGCCACATCTGCCCTTTGCGGGTGTCCGTGGGCTGGCGGACATGCACTGCGGGCGTTCCCGCGCTCACGGCGATGATGGGTGAGTGCATTTCCAGGCTGAGAACCGCTGCCGCCCGCGCATAGACGGCGGCGGCCTCGGCGGTGAGCCAGAACCGATCGAGGACCTCGACGCGTGGTTTCACATCCTCAGGCAGCCAGTCATACAACAGCGGACGCAAGCGGGAGACTTGGTATGTCATCTCGGGTACCAGCAAGACGCGCATCCCCGTACTTCGCGCCCAGGCAATGATTGCCTCGCGCAGTTTCCGATGATCCTGTTCCGCATATTTTCTGTTCACCCCGTCCCGGTCCGGATGGAAGGGAACATTTTCAGGAAAGATCTCCCAATACGGGGTGTACCGTAGTCTCGGGATTACACAGAGGAACTCTCCCTCTGCCAGAGCTCGACCTTTCAACAGCTTCTCCGCGGCCAGGTCGTCTCGCAAGTCCAGGGCGAATGTCGAATCAGGTCCGAAGTCGATGACGGGGCCGGAGATGCCGGAAGTCCTCAAGGCGGCAAGTGAGTCGGTATCCCGGCAAAAGACGAACGCCGCGTCCGAGAGGAGTTCGGCATGTTCAACCAACTCCTCATCCCTCAGCGTCACCCCGGCGAAGCCGTACCGCTTTCCCGCCTCGCGAGCCCTGGCCGCCTCGACGGCCCCCGCCAGCTCGGTCCCCGCGCCATGCAGGAAGAGGTCGCACCACTCCAATGCATCAGCCTGAGACTGTGCCGAGGAGGCAATGTGGAGTGCCGGGAAGCGGGTCTTCAGCTGGGCCTCAACCGCCGGGGTGAGCGGATTGGGCCACAGCGTAACCTCGGCCCGCGGCAGGTACCTTTCCAGCAGCGCCAGCACCCCCGGCGCGTGCGCGATGTCGCCGATGTTCACCGTCTGCCAGCACGAGCGAAGCAGGATTCGAGGATGGGCGTTGTTCATTCTTTTACCGATCATTGAGAACCCCACATTCCTCAACCTCTTTTATAACAGATTGAGCGGATCCGCTCAGCAGAAAGCGCTTCACAATATCATCTCTCCCAAACCGGACGCTCAGCTTGTAGCAAGGCTGTCGGGGCTGCGTTACCTCGAATTCTACCGAACCGATCATGGATATGGGCGGCCTCTTCGAGCAATTCTTCGGTTGTGAGGTTTTCTCCAAATGACCCCTGGGGAGGGGCTCTCCCGTCAAATTCCGACGCCAGTAGTCCTCATGCTCGGAGGGATACACGTAGACCGCCTTGTCGATCTCCCGTGGACAGTTAAATCAGCCTGTCCGTCCCCGTCCAGATTGAGCCGTCGCACGGCAATGCGATCCGCGACCGGTTCTTTGAAGATCCTCGTCGTGACCGTTCCGCCTTTCCACTTAACTTCGCGTGGCAGGCCGACGTTGACGAAACTACATTCGGTCTCGAACTCATTGGCTGGAAAGGGCCTTCGGAATTGTCGATGGGTCCATGGATCTGTACGTGAGCTCAGTTTTTTACTCCCGGGTCCCAATCTTCCAGCCCGTGCCATTGCGGGCGGGACGGTAGAGGTTACCGATGCGGCGACATCATCAAGTAGGTCCTACCGGGCGAGACTTGTGACGTTTTGAATGTTGTGAGGGAAATGGGGTCAGAGCTGAACGGCGCTGATTTAAGCTGTCGCTCCGATGTAGTCCCTTCATGACCCATCCATTCTCAGTACGGCGGGGACCGCCGTCCCCAAAATAGGCTCTTCGTGCTTTTCAGGCTGCTCGCTACCGAGCAAGAGAGCTCACCAGAGAAAAATCTGGAGTGCGGCGGCTGAGCGAAGCCGGCGCATTTCAGACAATTTCGAATGCATTTCCATCGAAGTCTTTGACGAATGTGATGGTTTTGTTGCCTTTGGGAACCATCTGGATCTCGACGTTGTTTTGCCTGCACAAGTCCAGAAAATCGGGAAGGGATTCCACCTGCAGGCAGGTATGGTCAATGGATGGTTTCGGCTCGGGACTGTCGTAGATAAAGATCTCGAAATGAGCCGCGCTTCCTACGTAATTGATGATGGGAACCTCCGCCTCTATCCCGAACAGTGCTTGCGAGAGGGCGGCAGCTAATATTTTAGGCTCCTGTCGCTCCAGCCCGAGAATCCGTTGATAAAACCGATCCGCATTTTCTTCGCTGCTGCAGGTCAAGCCTGTGTGTTTGAATGTCATGGCTCTCATCAAGGGCTGATAATCACCTTGATGGCTTCCTGTCCGGCCAGAACCAGCGAGAAACCCTTGTCCGTTTCCGCGAGGGGAAGCCGGTGGGTAATCATGTCATCCACTTTTATCGTTCCCGTGGCGAGCAGTTCCAGGGCCTCTGCCAGATCTTTTGGGCCGCAGTAGTAGGAGGTGAGGATCTTGATTTCCCGGGTCCAGAAATCGTTCAAGGGAACGGTAATTTCCTTATCGGGGCCAGGGACCGTGTAGAAAACGATCGTCCCACCTTTGTCCAGGCACTGCCAGGCCTGCTCAATGGCCGACATGGCGGAAGTACAGAGCATGATCACATCCGCTTTTTTCCCGGCTTGTTCGAAATACGCGGCCGCACTTTCTTTGCCGGCATCAATCGCCGCATCAACCCCGTTTGACCTGGCGACCAGCAGCTTCGCGGGACTGATATCCGAGGTCACAACGTTCGCGTTCATGCTCTTTGCCAGCTTGACGTGTAAAAGGCCAGAGGTGCCGCAGCCGGCAATGAATACCGTCTGGCCTTCCTTGATCCCGGCCAGTCGCTGGGCCCTGACGACACATGCCAGCGGCTCCATGAGCGTGCTTTCCTCGTAGGAAAGACTCTCCGGTAAACGGAAGGCGCCTTTCCGAACAAAGATTTCCGGGACCAGAACGTATTCCGCGAAACCGCCCGGCAATCGTTCTTTGATTTCCGTGCATTGGGGGTCATGGCCATTGCGGCAATAGGAACACTTCCCACACGACATCTTGGGGGCAATCGCCACCCGGTCGCCGCACTGGAATTGGCTAACTGCCGAACCAACGGCCACAACTTCTCCCGCTACCTCGTGGCCCTGCACCAACGGGGCACGGGGAAGACGGTACCACTCCACAATGTCACTGCCGCAGATTCCGCACGCTTCCACCTTGATGAGCATTTCCCCGGTTCCGGGCTCGGGCTGAGGACGGTCCTCAATCCGGATGTCCCGGTTGTTGTACCACATGGCGACTTTCATATGGCTACACCTTGAGCTTCAGCTCGTTGTACATCTCGAGCGCGTTCTCCGGCTTTACACTTTCGTGCACGACGGCGTTCACGGCGCGGATCATTGCCGTGGGTGAATCCGCCTGGAAGATGTTGCGACCCATATCGACGCCTGACGCCCCGCCCTGCACCGCGTTGTAGGCCATGGTCAGCGCGTCCAGTTCGGCAATCTTCTTGCCTCCCGCCATCACGATCGGCACCGGGCAGGATGAGGTGACCGTTTCGAAGTCTTCATCCACGTAGTACGTCTTCACCGTCTGGGCTCCCAGTTCGGCAATAATCCGGCAGGCGAGCCGAAAGTACTTCGCGTCACGGGCCAGGTCCTTGCCCACGGCCGTCACCCCCATCACGGGCATCCCGACACGCAGGCCGGCGTCAACCAGGCGTGTCATGTTGTGGATTGAACGCGTTTCGAATTCACCGCCGATGAAGACCTGGATCCCGACACCCGCGGCGTTCAGGCGGACCGCGTCCTCCATGTCCATCGCGATCTGCTCATCGGACAGTTCCTTGAGAATGCTCGGCCCGCCACTGGCACGCAGCACCATCGGCCGGGTGCTGTCGGCCGGAATTGTGGACCGCAGAATGCCGCGCGTGCAGAACAGCGCGTCGCACTCAGGGATGAGTGGGACGATATTGAGGTCGATCCGCTCCAACCCCGTGGTGGGTCCCTGGAAATACCCGTGATCAACCGCCAGCATCACCGTGCGGCCCGTCTCCGGGTTGAACACACGCGCCAGGCGGTTCTTCATCCCCCAGTCATATTGATGGGATCCCTTTAAAAAAAAACCGGGCGCTTCCTGCGGCACGTCTTCGTGATACAACTTTCCTTCTTTATCTTTCTCCGGCATGTGATCAGCTCCTTTCAGCTATCTATGGTCATGTTTCCGTGTCAAGATGATCG
Source organism: Kiritimatiellia bacterium (assembly GCA_963578625.1). Taxonomy (GTDB): domain Bacteria; phylum Verrucomicrobiota; class Kiritimatiellia; order SLOV01; family SLOV01; genus CAUZEO01. The sequence goes on from CAUZEO010000033.1 coordinate 22,503, forward strand.
GCTCACCTTGCCATATTGCGGCTTGTTTCGGGGGTGGCACCGCGGTTCCCGGAAGATCTTCGATTTCATCCCACATCGATTCGAGGTCCTCGTCCTCGAGGGCGATATCCCGGTACGCAAGTTCCAAGCTGAATGCGGTGCGGAGATACGCTCGCGCGAGATCTACGTCTCCCGAGCTGCATGCATAGCACGCCAAGTTGTAAGGAATGATCGCTTCGGATGGGAATTTCTCGATTGCTTCCACAAGTATTTTTCTCGCCGAATGGATATCATGCGTCCTGCGGGTGGCATAGGCAAACTGGACCCAGTACTCCGGTACCCCGGGATCCCCTTTTCGTAATGCGTCTGCCCACTTTACAGCGCTTTTCCAGTCTTCTTCTCCAAATGCGAGGCGGAGAAGAAGCAGATAGTAGAGAAGCGATTCGCGACGCTCTTGCGGAAGACACTCCAGTTCGGCCCGCGCTCGCTGCCACAACTTGAGATCGAGGAACCCGTCCGCGCGCTGCATCACCCGCTGTGCTTCCGCTGATGCTTCCGGGAATTCCTGCTCTGGTTCATCCGTTGTCATTTCTCGGGAAGGAGCGGAAGTTCTTTGTCCAACACATATTCTTTCTGCGGATGGGGCTTGATCGTGCCGCCGATCCGGTGGGGATCATGGTCAAAAATAAGCAGGTAACCGCCGTCCGTGATTTCCGGAAGCATCTCCAGCTTCCACGATCTGGTGGTGAGCGGAAAGGTGTCAAAGCCTAGCTGGTAAAGCGTTCTGAAGTGCGCGGCAGAAGGGCAGACGTCAGCAGGAAAGATAACCGTGTCCACCTCGCCGAGTTCGCCGGCGGAAGGATGATTCACTTCGATTTCTTCGCCGGTCAAAACCACCACGCAGTGACCCTCGGTATGTCCGCTGCTACGTGCAAGTCGAACGCCAGGGAGGATGTCGGGCGCGTCATCGGTGACGAGGATGACGGAGTCGAGCCTCGCTTCGACCAGTGCTGCGATGCGGTCCGCGGGGTAGGCGTTGCCAAGAAGCGGGTTCTCCGATGACGCATCGTCAAATTCGATCGCATGAACGAAATGGTGCGCATTCGGAAAGGTCAGCACCTGTGTGCCGTCCTTCGTCTTGCGGCTGGTGCCTCCCGCGTGATCCCAATGCAAATGGGTCAGGACGACGAAATCGACGTTGCCGGGGTCGATGTCGTACGTCGCCAGCGAGTCCATCAAATCCCAGGCATCTTCAGCCAGACCATTGAATTTTCGGTCCTTGGCCGAAAACTCCGTGGGATCACCGATTCCGGTGTCAATCACCCCGATCCTGCCGTCGTCCAACTCGACCAGGAGGCAATGCGCAAACTGCGGAATCAGATTGTCATCATCCGGCTCAATCAGTCGCGCCCAGATTTTCTTCGGAACCAGGCCGAAATTCGCGCCGCCATCGCTCCGGAACCGCGATCCAATAATGGGGGTCACCTTCATATTCCAATCACCATGTCACGTTTTGCCACGAAAAAGGGAAAAAGAAACAGGATGAAATTGCTGGGATGGGGGATTGGGGAATCGGGATGCGGGGTACGGATGTTGAACAAAAGGCAATAAAGAGAACGAAGGAGAATTTCGGATTTTGAATTTTCGATTCCGAATTGAACGGATTTCCATGTAGCGGAAGTCGCCGGGACTTACGATCGGCGGATCATAAGCACAAAAAGGTTTTGCGACCTCAATGAACTTGTGCGGTTCTACCGCCCCGCATCCCGAACCCCTTCTCAGCTTGTAAACTCACGAAATACCATGCATCCTTTTATCCGAATTAACTGATGGATGGGATATGATTGCCGCTTTAGAACTCTTTAAGGCCCTTTCCGATGAAATCCGATTGCGGATAATTCGGGCTCTTTCTATTGCGGAACTGTCTGTGGCCGAGTTGGTTAGCGTTTTAGGGCTGCCACAATCGACGGTGAGTCGTCATTTAAAGCCGCTTCGCGATGCCGAACTTGTGGAGACGCGCCGCGATGGTACGAGTGTCTATTATCGTTGCGGGAGCGCATTTCATGATTCCTCTTTATCTGCCCTATTGAAAGACCGTCTCAGTGAGGTCTCCCAGTCGAATGAGGACCAGGCATCCGTGAGGCGGGTCATGGATCAGCGTCGTCGCCGGAGCCGGGAGTTTTTTGACCGGGTCGCGGGCACGTATGGGACGTTGACGGAGCCTGGCGGGGGCTGGCAGGCCTTGGCCGCGGCGTTGGCGACAGGATTTGCAGGCCGGGAAGTTGCGGATCTCGGCGCAGGCCAGGGGGATTTGGCCCTGTTGCTGGCCGGGAGCGCAACCAAGGTGACTGCGGTGGACAGTTCACCGCGGATGGTTCGTGCCCTGGAAGCCAACGCAGAGCAGGCTGGGCTTTCCGAGCGGATCCGGGCCGTGGAGGGCGAGATTGAAGCGCTGCCGATGGATGATGAAAGTGTCGACAATGTATTCCTGAGCCAGGCATTACACCA
>CAUZEO010000034.1:0-24475 GCA_963578625.1 Kiritimatiellia bacterium
TGCGCCAGGAACGGCGCCAGCCGTCCGTCGCTCATGGTTGTTTGCAGCATCACGATGACGTCGCACCGCTCGGAGCGGCAGGCTTGGACGGCGGATTCCAGCGTTGAGCGGTCAACGGCCTTCGGGGGAACGAAAATCTCATCGGCGCCGTCCTCAAATTGTTGAAGAACCAGCCGATCGATCTTCGCGCCCCACTCCGGATCGAACCCGGGTCTTTTTCGCCCAAGGAAGAGGATGCCGATTCTGGTTGGAGTAGCCACGATTTGGTTCGTTTCGAATTCGAACTGCCTCACATCTCTTCCAGGCGGGATCTACGACGAGGTTTGTTCATGAGAAAGAGAACGCTTCGAATGAACCGCTTCGGGTTAGCCGCAGAGCGAAGTGGCGCGACGAATCCGAAGTCGCGTTCGATTCAGCTGTTCGACATCTCCTCATTCAATTCTGCGTCTTGCAGAGATCGCCTTGTTTCTTCTGTACGTGGATGGCGATGCTTTCCTTGATCGTAACACCTTTGGGCAATTAAAGATAGTCTATTACGAGTTGCCTGACGCTATCGAGATGCCTCGGGCGTTTTCCTTGGGCTTGGCATCTTGGAGTGATGTGTCGTGTGTATATTGGAAACCAGAAGGAATACGCAAATGGATAAGTTCGAACGCCGCCTCTAGTCGGGTGATTTCAGACTTGGCGTCCGATCGTGCCATCTCCAGATACGGCACGGCGAAACACTATGACGCGGACGTTGCAAATGTCGCGGAATGAATATAAGGTGCCGTTACGTTGTTTCAGGAGGGAATGGATCAGGTGGAAACGTTAGATGCCTTCAAGTTGAAGGGGCGCGTGGCACTGGTGACCGGCGGGGCGCGGCACCTGGGGTACGACATGGCCGATGCGCTGGCCGAGGCAGGCGCGGATCTCGTGATCACGTCGCGGAGCCTGGAGAGCGTCGAGGCGGCGGCGGGCCGGTTATGCCAGGAGAGGGGCGTGCAAGTGTTGCCCCTGGCGCTGGACGTCAGGGACGCGGCGCGGGTGGCCGAGGTGGTGACGAAAGCTCACGATTGGAAAGGGCGGCTCGACATCCTCGTGAACAACGCGGGCGGGGATTCGGGCGACGGTCCCTGCCACCTGTTCGAGCGATCCCCGGAGGACATGGAGACGCTGATCGCCACCAACCTCACCGGCTCGCTCTTCTGTTGCCAGGCCGCGGCCCGCCTGATGGCCCGGCAGGGACACGGCAAAATTATCAACATCGCTTCGATCGCAGGCCTGGTGGGGCGGGACCGCCGGATGTACGAGAAGAACGACATGGCGGAGCAACCGATCGATTACGCGGCCGCCAAGGCAGGCGTCATCGGCATGACCCTCGACCTCGCCGGATTGCTCGGGCCCATGGGCATTTGCGTTAACGCCATCTCTCCCGGCGGTTTCGCCCGCGGACAGCCGGGCACCTTCGAGCAGGACTACGCGAACGAGGTGCCCTTGGGCCGGATGGGGCGCGACGGCAGCGTGGACCTGAAGGGCGCAGTGCTCTTCCTCGCGTCGGAGGCGTCCGATTACGTCACCGGCCAGAACCTGGTCGTGGACGGGGGCTTCGCGATCTGGAAGTGAAGCGCCGGATCGTCATTGTCGGCCTGGGTTCGATCGGGCGGCGCCACGCGCGTCTGCTCAACCAACGGGAAGACGTCGCGGTCGAGTTCTGTGAGCCGGATGCGGCAAACCTGCAACGGGCAGTGGAGGAATGCGGCGCGCATCCCGTCCATGACACGTTCGAGGCAGCACTGGAATCGCGACCGGAGAGCGTGCTGATCGCCACCCCGCACAGCCTGCATGCCGCCCAGACCATCCCCGCCCTCGAGGCGGGGATCCACGTCTTGTGCGAGAAGCCGATCAGCGACAACGTTGCGGACGGGCGGCGCATGCTCGCCGCTGCCGCGGCGAGCGGGCGTATCCTGGACGTGGGTTTCATGCTCCATTTCCACCCCGGCCTGCTGCGCCTCCGGGAACTGATTCGGGACAGGACGCTGGGCACGATTGTGCACGTTCACTGCCGCGTGGGCTCGTATATCACCCTCGTCAACTCCACCTCACGACACCAGGCGAAGGTGGAAGGCGCGCTGCTGCTGGACTACACGCACCAGCCCGACCTGCTGGCCTGGTTTCTTGAGAAACGTCCGGCGGGCGTGTATATGACGGGCGCACAGACGGGCGAAATGGAATTCAGCAGCAACCCGAACTGCGCGACGCTGGTCTGCGACTACGACGAGCCGCTCCTGGCCACGGTACACCTGAACTACCTGCAGATGCCGGAGCGTGCCGAGTACGAGGTGGTGGGGGACAGGGGCTGGGCGGTCTACGACTTCAACACGGGGTTGATCCGCCGGGGCCGGCGGGAAGAGCAGGACGTTGTCGAGGAGAGGATCCCCACCGAGCGCGATTCCGTGTACGCGGCCGAGCACCAGGCCTTCTTCGATACGATCGACGGCAAGCGCGAGCCCGAGAGCCCCGCCGAAAAAGCCCTCGTCTCCCTGGAGATCGTGGAAGCGGCCCTGGTGTCCTGGCGGCAACAGCAGCGGGTAGCCCTCTCCGCCGGATAGGATCACTACGAGGGAAAGCGCAAGGTGAATACGTGATCGTCAGCCCTCGTTCCGCCACCAGCGGAATTCATTGCTTCCGCGCTCGGCCACGGCAGCGATGTCGAGGCGGCCGTCTCCGTCCAGGTCCGCAACAAGCACCTGATTAGCCTTCGGCCAGTTCTCCTTCAATACCTGCATCGTCCACGGACCGCACGGGTCGCCCTCGTGCTTGAACAGTGCGACTTTCCCCTCCGCGCCCCAAGCCGTCGCGACCACTTCCACCTGCCCGTCCCCGTCCAGATCGGCGGCCACGGCATCGGACGCATTGGGGAAATCGTCGCAGATGACATGTTCCTGCCAGTGCACCCGGCGCGGATCACCACTGTTCTCGTACCAGACCACCCGGTTGGCCGCTCCGGTTTCGCCGCGTCTAAACGTGAGTGCCATGACCACGTCAATATTTCCGTCACCGTCCATGTCCACCGGATGCCCGTGCGACGGGCAGCAATCCGCCGCGATGATGTGCTTCTTCCACGGCCGGGCAACGGGATCACCGCTGTTTTCGTACCAGACCACCTGCCGGCCCGTCAACGCGGTACCAAAGAGATCCGAGGTTCCGTCCCCGGTGAGGTCCACGGCCTCGATGGTCCGGGTTTCGCCGATATTCTCCTCGATCAGGTGTTTGATCCAGTTGCCGTCCCGATTCTCGAACCAGACAAACCGGTTCCCTAGCCAACTGGAGGCCGCGACATCCAGCGTGCCGTTTCCCGTAAGATCGGCGAGAGCCACGTCGTACGCGCCGGGCAATCCACCTTCGGTGATATAATGAATGTCCCACCCATGATCGTCCCGGGGATGACCGCGGTTTTCGAACCAGAGAACATTCGCGTTCGAATTGTCGACGATCACCACGTCCGGATGTCCATTCCCGTTCATATCGCCGATCGCATGCCGCTCGAATCGCTCATAGGTGAAGGGATCCATGTCCCGTCCCTTCGGTCCCTTGCTTCCCAGCACGACCCGCCCGCTTTCCAGGATGGCCGGATGCCTGTGGTCGTGAATGATGCGTTTCGTGAAGTTTCCTTTTCCGTCGTTCTCGAACCAGTAAAGTCCCTTATGCGCATCGGCGCTGACCAGGTCCAGGTCGCCGTCCCCATCGATATCTGCGGCGGTAATTCCGAAGGCGTAGCTGTAGCCTTCCATGATAAGGTGTTCAGTGAACGGGAGAGGAAGCGCCATGGGTGGTTCTCGGAGTCCTTTCGGTTTTATAACCGCGGATTACGCGGATTGCAAACGGATGGACGCGGTTGTTGATCCGGACTTCAAGGATCGTAGCACGGGTCGAACACGCGTGCTACGATCTTTGGGTTCCGCGGCCTGTAATTTCCGCGCCTAATCCCAGGGCCATCCATCAAACAAAGGGTTGTCGGTCGACCGATAACCCAACGGAAAAGGGGCTCCCGGGACCCAGGCTACGTGGCCGTCCGCAAAGGCGAAATTGTCGCCGCCATCGTGGGGATGCTTGAGCCACCAATCGGGATGTTTTCCCGGATGCTGTATGAACGCGCCACGCGTCACGACGCTGTGCGACAAATCCATGAAAATTGCGGTTTTCACCGGCCGAAGAATCTCCATCCTGGCGGTCGTCGGCCAGGGACCGTTCGCTCTCCAGTTCGCGGCATTCGGCCAGCCCGCGGCATGAGTCTGCTCGATCATCTGGTTGTAGCCGTACCCCCAGCCGTCCCAGCCGGGGTTCTTTTCCTGTGACGAAGGACAGTCGAAAAGGCGCGACAGTTTCACTCCCCGTTGCCAACCGTTCACGTCTATAACCTCGGAGAGTGTCTCATACCACTTTCGGTGGCCCGGGATCCCCGCCGTCCACCCCACCCGGGGATAATAGCCGTCGTGGTCATTGATGTACTGCTCGCACGCCAGGCTGATCTGTTTCAGGTTGTTAATGCAAAAGGTCCGCCGTCCCATCTCCTGCGCCCGTTTCACCGCCGGCACCAGTAGCGCGGCCAGGATGGCGATGATCGCAATCACAACCAGCAGTTCGATTAAAGTGAACCCTCTCGGGGCAACATCGGCACGACTCGGCGGCGGCCACGAAGCCCGGGAAACGGTGCATGGGCGACAACAGCGGAGATTTGAGACTTTCTTCAAACGCATGAACATTGGAACTCATTGTACGCCCCGCCACGCTTGGATGCCAGCATGTTTTTTACGGTCATTCCCCAATTGCCGGTTCCCCTGCTTGGCTGGCTAGTGCATCGTTCGATGCACTAGTCCCAGGGCCATCCATCAAACAAGCTGTTGTCGGTGGATCGATAACCGAATGGAAAGGGCGCGCCGGGTACCCAGGACACATGTCCGTCCGCCCAGCCAAAGTTATCGCCTCCATCGTGGGGATGCTTGAGCCACCAATCGGGATGGAGCCCCAGATCCTGTATGAACCCGCCTTGCGTCGCGATGCCGTATGACAAATCCATAAAAACTACGGTTTTCGCTGGTCGCACAACCTCAATTCTGCTGGTCATCTTCCAGGGACCTTGACTGGCCCAAGCCCCGGCGCTTGGCCACGTCTTCGCCTGCGCCATCTCGAGCTGATGATTGTAACCATACCCCCAGCCGTCCCAGCCGGGGTTCTTTTCCTGTGCCGAAGGACAATCGAACAGGGGCGAGAGCTTCACTCCCGGCTGCCAACCATTTATATCCAGAACCCCACTGAGCGTCTCCCACCAACCTCGGTGTACCGGCGCCGACCACCCTGTATGCGGAAAGTGGCCGTCGTGGTCATTCATAAACTGTTCGCACGCCATGCGAATCTGTCTCAGGTTGTTGATGCAATGGGTCCGGCGTGCTTTCTCCTGCGCCTGTCGAAGCGCCGGTACCAGCAGCGCGGCCAGAATGGCAATAATCGCGATCACCACCAGCAGTTCGATCAACGTGAACCCATTCGGGGCAACGTCGGCACGGCGATGATTGTTTGTATCCATCGGTTCAAGCATATCTCATTCGCCGGACCCGGCTATCGTCCTACGCTGCCGATTCGCGTACAAAGGCAGGTCTTTCATTGTATGCCCTTCCGCTTCCGGATTCCAGCTCAATCTTCGGTTTGATCAGAGCACTGAAAGGGTACCCCTCATGCACTTGCCGGCAGCCGCTAAAGAACGCAAAGTACGCAAAAATTCGATATACATTTCCTTGCGACCCTTGCGTACTTTCGCGGCCACTTTGCGGAGCCTTGGGTTCCGGTTGTCGACCTCTACACGGGTCGGATGGGTGTGCTCCGGCGGTGGTTCCGTGCTTGGGGCTTCGCTACACGGGTCGGATACCCGTGCTACGGCCGAGGCTCCGTGCCTGGGCACCGCCACGATGCGTCGCTCCGGCGGTTGGCTCCAGTCCAAAGCCGCGCTACTCGGGTTGAAAACGGAAGGAGTAGAGGTCGGCGTCCTGGAGAACAAAACGAAGGCGAACGGGTGTTCCCTCCAGTCGCTTCACGTCACCCCCACCCTCCCAGGAAACAATGTGTTTGATTTCGTCTCCGAAAATGTCCGGGCATTGCTCCAACTTGAATCCTTCCATCGGTCGTCCGCTCTCTTCCTGGATCTCCACCCGCACGCTGCCCATCGCTGACGTCGCGTAGTTGAGGACCAGTTCCCGACCCTCGAACACGAACGGCTTCGTGACGAATTCTCCGCCCGCGTAGGGCGCGTACATGGAGACGAAGCCGTCGGTCCGGATCGTCCCGCGGCGCATCCGGCAACCTTCCACTCCCGGTTGAATCTCAGGCAGGTGCGAGTAGTAGCGTTCGATCCAGTAGAGCGACAGTTCCTCGGGCGAGGACTGCACAATTCCATTCACCGGAACGAGGTTGCGCTGAATCCACTTTTCCGGATCCGGACCGGGCCGATTAAATGCCTCCTGCCAGAACTTGAAGTGAAGCCCGTCACGGCTGGTCATGAGCCCGCCGTCCGACAGGCCGGGATAGGGATGCGTGGGATGTTTCTTGCGTTCCGGCGTGAATCGTTTCACCGGTCCGATCAGGATGTGCGGCGCGCGTTCATACGGCCGGATGTTGTTCATGTAGATCTGAATGTGGTCGCTCGGCGGATTCTCGTAGGTGATCGGCGTCCACGGTGACCAGTTGTAGAAGTCGTCCGAGCTCATGTGCCGAAGGCTGCGGTAGCCGCTGTGCACCTTGTGGCTTTCGTCGCCGCCTTCCCAGTAGCGCAGATAAGCGTGGTACTTCTTGTCGAGCGGATTCCAGAACACGGACTGTCCCCAGTCGGTATTCAGATCGTCGGGGATGAGGGGCTTCTCGAGCTTGGTCCAGTGGACCCCGTCCGGGGAGATCAGGCCGGGCATCCCCTTCAGATCCATCCCGCCGGCGGCCTTGTAACGCTCGGTATCGGGCACGGTGGGATTCGGGTCCTTGAAGGCGAACCAGCTTGCGGCCTCATCGACGTGCGGCCAGACGATGTTGTTCTTCTTGCTCCCTTCGAACTCGAAGAGGCCCAACTCGGGCCGGGTCCACTGAATCCCGTCGGGGCTCTCGGCGTAGCAAGCGACCTCGTGCGTCTGGTACCCCCGCTCCATGGTCCAGTTCGAGCCGCGGTAGTACATCTTGTACTGGCCGTCATCCGGGAAGATCACGGAGAAGAAGCCGGAGGTGTTTCCCTCCCAGGGATGTTCGAGGTGGCCTAGCGTTCCCTGCGTGTCGTAGACCATGACCACTTCCTGCGGAACGGGATGCTGCAGTTGCAGGCTGGCACCATCCATGGTGTCGATCAGGTAGTCGTCGATCAGCAATTCCAGGCGGGATCCGATATTCAGCATTACCTTTTTTCCTTTTGCGCCGTAAGCATGCATTCACCTGCTGTCCGCCTTCAACTCGGCCAGGAGGCGCACAATGCCATCGCGAACCAACTGTTCAGTCGATTGGGCCGGCGGCAGCCAGGGCGGCCCACGGGTCGGGAGACCCCAGGCCTCATAGCCGCCCGCCGGTCCCAGCTCGTAATCGTCCCGGGTGGCAACATAGGATGATATCCCGTTCACATGGTTAAAGAAAAGCGTATGCTTGAAGGTCGAAACCTCGTCAACGAACAGCTGGTACTCGGCAAACATTTCGCCGGTCGTGGTCAGGATACAGAGATCCTCGCCGATCGCGAGAGCGCGCATTGAGATCTCGAGCACCTGCGGCTCGCCGCTTTCGGCGATCTTCAACAGGGCCTGGTAGCGGCGGTTGTCCGGATCCTGATCCAACACCTTTCGGCACGCAGCGGGTGAGGGCGGATCCCGACGCGGCAGGGACAGGGTCATATCGCGTGACCTCAGGAGTCCGGGGATGACGGCGTTGTCGTCTTCGAGTGCCCGGGTGACGGCGACGGCGAGCGAGAGGCCCGCGGCATCGCAGGCGGCCAGGCCGCCGCGCAGGGGATAGCCATTGACGTTACCGCAACCGCCCTGCACAAACATGAACACGCAGTTTGCCTCATCCCCGGCGGCGGTCAGCTTCTCCAGGTGCTTGACGGCGTAACCCGGGAAGTCGGGTCCGATGGCCTCGCTGGACCAGTGGACAATCACGGGATGTGCGGCGTGCGAGAACAGCACCGCGATCTTTTTGCCATCCGTTCCCTTGGCACACAGCACGTCGACCCACGGCACGATTGGACCTTCCGGGTTTACCCCCATCGCGACCTGGGTCCCATGGCAGCTCGCGTAACCGTCTTGTGTCGGACCCGACTCGACGTCCAGGTCGAACCGGGCCGGGGAGTCCTTCCCCAGCGCTTCAAACCCGTTCAGTACCTGATAGGAATCTCCCCCGCCATGGGGACCGGTTGTCAGGTGGATCTCGCCCGCGGCGTCTGCAGCCACGGAGAAGTCCGTGAAGCCGACCACGAGAGGGTCCTGGCGATGATCGATGTTCCCCGTCTCGAACAGGAGGGCATCGTCCCGGTCCCAACCGTTGGCGTCTGCGTCCTCGTAACAGGCAACACGAGACCAGTCCTCGGGCCAGAGGTCGGCGTTGTAGTGATACCAGCGCAGTTCATAGGTTTTCTTCGGCTTCAGACCGCTCAGCTTAACCCGGATCGCGTCACCATCGGAGGGGCGGGCTTCGCACTGGTCTCGATACAAGTCCTGCAGGGGAGCCGCTTCGAGAGGAGAACGACGTCCACGGTCGTATGCCTGGCGGCTCCAGGATACGGCAAGGGTGATCCCGTTGACCGATCCCTCCGCTGTCCCGGGCCCGAGGCCCCCGCTTTTCGTCATCAAGCGGCGGTTGTAGCCGATCTGCGCGGGCGCTCTGCCAACGCGCAACGTGGCGGGCTGGAGATCGGCGGCGGCGGTCGTTACCAGGTCGACAATGGCCCCGGACAGCCACTTCCTGGATTCAGCGGACAAGTGCCGCCCGTCGACACCGGGCGCGTTGTGCGTCTGGCTTGGGCAGAGGATCGTGTTTCTCTCGGGGATGCCGGAGGCTTCACGGACCGTCTCGATCACTGACTCGGCGAAATCGTGTTGGATGGTTCCCAGGTCCAGCGTCACGATGGCCATGCGTTGTGTCTCGTGGGCGATCACCAGCGCGCGGGCATACAGATCCTGGTAGACCTCCTCCCGGTCTTTCACCCGGGTGATGACCGTCTCGGAGGCGCCGCACCTGAATTGTGCGGCGTCGGCCTCCATGCAGGCAGCACGCATCACCGCGGACAGGAAGAGTACTGGCACGTAGAGCCGCCTCATTTCGCTAACGTCTCATGCGAAATCCGCGGACACCTGGTCCGCCCGCACGGGGAACCCGTCTTTCGCAGGCACCTTGCCGACGGGATTCAGCCGGTAGGCGTCCTTGCCGCGGGCGGGATAGCTCTCGAAATGCGGCCACACCGACAAATCACACCGCACTTCGGCCGCCGAGTACCGCATGGTCAGCCCGGCGCGCATGCGGTCGGTTGTCGTGTTGGCCGGTGAACCGTGGATGATGGCGTCATCGTGAAGTGAGATCCGGCCGGCCCGGAGATTCAAGCTGACAACCTGGCCGGGATCGATGGAAGACTCGACAATTTCCTGGCCCAACATGTACTGCTCGCCGGTGACCGCGACATGTGCCACCTCGCCCACGCGATGACTGCCGCGCACAACCCGCATGGCGCCGTTCGTCTCGTCGGTGTCGAAGATCGCAAGCCAGGCGGTGACAGCCTTGTGCGGCGACAGCGGCCAGTACTGGGCGTCCTGGTGCCATGGGACCTCGGTATGATCCCCGGGGTACTTGCAAAAGAAACTAGCACCCCAGTGGAAAAAATCAGGTCCGAGAAGGTCTTCCACGTAATCCAGGATCGCCGGGGTATGGCACAGATCGTAGACTCATCGGTTGGCCTTGTGCCATTGATTGATGCGACTGATATCCACGCCGTCGGGAAGCAGGGCGCACAATTCTTGAAACCACCGCTGCAGATGCATGACGCCAGCGGCGTCAAGCAGTGGCATGGTTGAGAGGTAGCCCGCTTCGACGAATTGCTCTCGCTGTTCGGGCGTCAGACGTTCAACATCCGGGCGAAGCGAGAGTTGGGACACGGACCTGCCTCCCCGATCTTTCATCGAAGGAGCAACAGCTTGCCTTCCCGGACATCGGTCAGCGGGATCGTGACCGTTTGCGCCTGGTTCCTGAACTTCAGTTTCTTCAGGCCATCCGGAGTGATTTCGCTGACCTTCTTGCCCCTAATCCATGATGGCAGGGAGACCTTCACGTGGCCGGAGGGGATCGGCTCCTGCTCGAATGCCTCTCCCGTGGCCGTGTACTGCTCGTTTACCACCACGACCACCAGCGCGTCCCGGGCGGAGAGAATGGTTCTCGCCCAGAGGCCCTCCGATGCCCCCTCAACGGCCGCGACCGGGTATCCGCACACGAGCCAGGACCCTGCGTGCCCGAGTTGGCGGTTGAGCGGGCCGAGTCCATTCCAGAGGGCGTCGGCGGCCTTCTGCGCCTCCTCCCTTTCCGGTCCCTCCGGGAAGAACCGGACGCCGGCCATCACCCCGGCCGGATGCCCGTCGTAGATGAAGTAGTTGATCCCCCGGGCGCCGGCCCCGAGCGCGTGGTAGGCCATGATGCGCTGTTCTGCGGCGGTAAAGCAGCGGCAGTTTGAAGTGCCCCAGCCCATCCACAGGGTGGCGAAGCAGGCGAAGGGGCGGCTGGCCCTGGATGCAATCAGGGTTCTTCGGTAAACGCTCTTATAGTCGCTTTCTTCGCCGAGTGTAGGGAACAGGTAGGGATCCGTGTCGAAAATATCCGCCAGCGGGCCGTAGGTAAACCAGTTGTTCGGGGTGTAGGTGTTGTCTGTCAACACCAGGGAAGGCGTCTTGGGATCGAGTTCCGCCTGGTATCGAATCCGCTCGACCTGTTCCATGGCCGTGGCTCCCACCCACTCGGGATTGCTGGCGCCCGCCCTCCAGTGGGTTTCCAGCTTCCCGTCGATGGCCTTGTCCGCTTCGTCCCCGGGTGTGCCGAACCAGGTCCCCTGCCGGGAGGAGGCCGACGCGGTTGCCTCCAGTGGAGTGATCTCGCCTTCCTGGGTCGGGCCCGATTCGACGTCCAGGTCGAAACGGATCGGATTGCCTTCGTTCAAAATCTCGAACCCGTTCAGGACCTGGTAGGCATCCCCCTTGCTGTGAGGTCCGGTCGAAAGGTGGATCTCGCCTGCTGCGTTCGCTGTGACCGAGAAGTCCGTGTGACCCACCTTGATCGGATCCTGCAGGCAATCGATGCTTCCCGTCTCGAAGAGCAAAGGATCAGCCTTGTCCCAACCGTCGCCTGCCCGATCATGGTACGCAGCGACGCGGGCCCATCCCTTGGGCCAGACATCGGCGTTGTAGTGGTACCAGCGCAACTTGCAGGGGCGATTCGGTTCCAGGCCGGACAAGGCCACCCGGATGCTCTGCCAATCCGCCGAGCGGGCTTCGCACTGGTCGCGGTAGAGGGCCTCGCGCGCCCCGGCATTGTTATGCAGCCGGAACTCACCCCAGCGCGGTCCGCGGTCGTACGCCTGGCGATCCCAGGAAACGGAAAGGCGGACCCCGTCAGCCTCTCCCGTCGCTTCACCGGGCCCCAGGCCCCCGCGGCCGCTGCAGCTCACGAATGCGGGTCCACGCAAACCGTCGTTGATCTCGATCTCTCTCAGGCCGGGGCCGTCGTCAAGAGAACGAGGGATCAATATCCGGATCCGGCGGGTTGCCGTCGCGCCGACAGGGATCTCAATCGAGCGGTGGCCGCCCTGAGACTTGAAGGCCGCCAGCTGGTCCGCGCCCATCCGGGCGACCTCGTGCCACGCGTTCTCCTTCCAGGTCTCGATCACGCACTCCTGCATGTGGTGAGAAAACTCGTGGAGGGTCAGTTTCTCCACCATGGTCTCTTCCTCCAGGTCCAGGATGAACCAGTGGTCGTAGCGCCGTGCGAACTGCCAATCGAAACAATCCGGCTCGTCCTCGAGCATGTACGCGAAGAGGGCCGGGTGACCCTTCACTTCCTCGATCGACTTGCGCACCGGCTCGAGATCGAGGTTGTCATAGAAGTAGAATTTTCGGCCTGGGAAATAGGGGGCCCACACCTTCATGCCATGCGCATCCGCCTTGTCCAGCGCCTCCTTGGAGTACTTTCCGAAGCATTGGAAGGTGTTGAAATTCAGCCGCTGGAGCTCGGGCCAGTTGTCACACCCGAAAATCCCGATCTCGAAGAACGATTTCCACGCGCGGACCTCGCAGGCGGCTTCGTCTCCCTTGGTGTTGGTCGCCTTCAGGATGTGAAAGCTCCCCTCGGCCAGGGGGTCGGGCAGGTTGATGACGACCGGTGCGACGCCCTTGAAAAACCCTCTCATGTCACAGTGGTGCGTCACGTCGACGCCGTCCAGGTAGACGCGCGTGATTCCCCGCACGGGTTCGTATTCGCCGACGTAACCGGGCCGTGTCTCGATGAGCAGGTAAATCTTCTTCAGGTCCTGTTCGAAGGCGGCGGAGGCAATCCGCAGCCTTGGGCGAGCCGCAGGCAGGACGACCCGCAGGGGTTCGCCTCCCTTGCCGGTTACGAGTTCAACGGTCACATCGGGCGTGGTGACCTTCTGCAGGCGCACGACCACCTCGGAAAGACCGCCCGCGGGCACCAGGTCAGGCCGAACCCGCCACCAGGCGGCCATGCGTTGCTTGTGCAATTCCTGGACGGAAACGCCGTCCACACGGATCTTTTCGATCGCCACGGGATCCTTGCCGGGGTTGTAAACGAAGAGGTGCGCCGTCCCGCCGGCATGGCGTTCCGCCCCCCGCGAGCCCTCCAGCTTGAAGGGGATCACTCCTGGTGCAAGCTCGCCCGGGAGTTTGTCAGAAACAAGTTCCGCGGGAATCAGGTCCGGGATGAGATAGCCAGAGTCGAGTTCGAGGCCATGGTTGGTCTTGGCCTGGGTTGCGTTGCTGCAGGCGATGCCAAATCCTGCGATCAGCAGTAGGAGTCGAACCCTTGGTATCATGGCTGATGTGTATCCCTGTATCTCTTCGTTTGCAAGCACGGGTGACGGGTACGGATTGCGCGGTTCCTGTTACGAAATAATCTTCCGAAGGATTCATTTCCTCTCCAATGCCCTTGCTCGCGCGCCCTTCTCCCAGTGTCTGGATTTTCTTTCCCATGTTTTCTGCAGCCGGGTTCTCAGCTTCTCGTCCCCGGTGAGCACAATCATGCGGGCAAGCTCCAGATTCTTGATGTCCAGATGTACCGCTCCACTTCTCCGCTCGAAGGGCATCGTTTCACACAAGGGCATGCGGAACACATCTTCCACCCGGAACCAATCCGGCACGTGGACGGTCACGTTTGCCTGTTCCATGGCTTCGTATTCAAAGCTGCCTATCGGCGTCTTGGGATTCCATTCCGCCTGGCCGGTCGGGTGCGAGTCGTAGTTCTTGTTCACCAGGACCAGGATGAGGGAATGATCGGCACAAAGAAGCGTCTTCGTCCAAAGATGCTCCTGGTCGGTTTCCCCCCAGGTTTCCGGTAGCGGTTCGGAAATCGACAGAAGTGGCTGGAGGGTTTGCACCTCCTGGTGCAACCCTTTCAATTCCGCAATGAGCGGCTCGCTCTCGCGGGCGCCGTGCTTTTCGGGACGGGTTGGAGCCCAGGTCCACCAGGTGACGCCCTTTGCGCCCGCGGCAAGGGCGTAATGCAGCTTCAGGCGTGCCTCGCCCGGTTCCACCGGGCGGCCGAGCCCCCACTCCTCTATCCAGGCGACGTCGGGCAGGAGGTACGGGATCCGGGGGGCGCAGGCGCGCTTCACCAGGTAGCCCGTGGCGTAGGTGTAGTACGGGTCCCTGCCGTGCGAGTGCGTATAGGTACTGCGACTCAGGATGTCGGGAATCTTCGCGTAGGTGTTGATGCTGTCGGTCAGGTAGGCGGAGTCGAGATTGATAAAGGTCAGGCTGCTGGGGCCCGTCGTGCGATACTGAGCGGTCATCTGTTCCATCGTGAGCGCAAGAGCGCCCAGACGCTCCGGCTTCGGCACATCCAGAAACTTTTCAATCCGCTTGCCCTTGTCCCAGGCGCGGTCCTTGGCATCCGGTTCATCGTAGACAATGTAGGCGAATACCGGCAGGTCCAGCGCCTCCACCTGTTCTATAATCTCCGTCTGCACCGGAAGCCTCCCCCTGTCGCCGCAGCCCATGATCGCCTTGTAGTCGAGTCTCTTCAGTTCCTGCAGAAGCTCGACGGACATCCAATGGCCGAACGTCGACGCGACGTTGAGGTTGACCTGAGGGAGCAAGGGAAGGCTTTCGAACCACTCGAGACTGAAGATCGCGCACGGGAACGTGTCGCAATCCCAGGCGCGTACCATGGAGGCCGTTCCCGTGCCGTCATCGGTCTCGACCTTTACGAGGTGGTAGCTGCCGTACCGCAAGGCCTTATCCAGACTGAGTTTCACGAGAGCCGTCCCGCGATGGAAATCCGGCGAAGAGAAGGTTGCCCTGCCGGTGACATCCTCTCCGTCCAAGAATACCCTCGATACGCTCGCCGCGCTTCCGGCATTCCTCGCGACGTAGATGTATACCTGGTCCATCTTGCGGTTGAAACTGACGTAGCCGAGCTCAATGGGGGGTGTGCGCTTTGTGCTCACCCTGCATGTGAACTCCTCTTCCCTGCCGCGGGGCTTGCCCAGTGCCGAGAACGCTTCCAACCGGATCTCGCTCTCCTCGCTCTCGGGGAGACGCTTCATCCGGATGATTACCTCCGCCATCGCGCCCGGCGGGATCGACTCCGGCAGAACGCGCCACCAGGGCACAGCGAGATCCTCCCTCAGGTCCTCGACAGAACGGCCGTCAATCGAGATTTCTCGAATCCCGGCGGGAGTATCCCAGGGATTCCGAACATAGATGTGGTAGTAGCCGCCGGGCTGCCAGTGATCCGGGTAGAATTGCTCCTTGAAACTCCGGCTCCGGTGCCCGGTCATCGCCGGGTCGTCTGCAATCACCTTGTCCGGGCTGAAGAAGGCCAGGTCGACCCATTCGTCCGCGGGATCGGCAAAAGCCGGGAAGGCAAGGACCAGGCAGAACACCGCCCGGATACTGCTCATTGGAATCCTAATCATGTCGATTGAAGCACCTGGAAGCATTGCTCCGGTTTTATTTTCGTCTCGATCTATATCGAAGATAAGGGTCGAGGCAAAGATTTCGAACTTTAATTGGCCCGGTACACCTCGATGCTATAGTCGTTCTCTCTCTTCTCCCCCGTGGGAGGATCCTGCATGAGCAGTCGCACCCGTTTGGGGAGGACCCGGATGATGGGAGACATGGCAGAGTTTTCCCGTGAACAACGGTTGTTACTTCGTTTCTTTTGACTGGGCGATCCGTTGCCGGCGTTTCGCTGTCTCCTCCCACGCCTTCGTCAGCCGTTCCCGTAGTCCGTTGTCCCGGGTCAGCACCAGCATCCGGGCGAACTCGAGTTCTTTGATGCGCATGCTGATCCGATCATCGTTCCTTCGGAAGCGCATCGTTTCCGCCTCGGGCATCGCGAAGACGTCTTCCACCCGGAACCAATCCGGCAGGTTTACGGTCACCTCCGTCTCTTCCATGGGCTCGTATTCAAAACGCGGCTCCGCCGTTTCGGGGGTGCGGAAAATTTCTCCGGGCTCGTGGACGTCGTAGTTTCGGTTCACCAGGATCAGGATGAGGGAATGATCGGCGCTGAGCAGCGTCTTTGTCCAGAGATGCTCGTTGTCGCTCTCCGCCCAGGTCTCGGGCAACGGTTCCGAGATGGAAAGGAGCGGCTGCAGCGTCCGCACCTCCCGATGCAGTCGTTTCAGCTCCGCCTGGAGGGGTTCGCTCTTCTGGACACCGTGTTTAAGCGTTTTCGGGGTAGGGCTCCAGGCCCACCAGGTGATGCCCTTCGCGCCCGCGGCCAGGGCGTAGTGCATCTTCAGTCTCGCCTCGCCCGGCTCCACGTGCCGGCCGAGTCCCCACTCCTCGACCCAGGCGGCATCGGGGAAAAGGTATGGGATCCGGGGGGCGCAGGCGCGCTTCAGCAGATAGCCCGTGTTGTACACGAAGAACGGATCCCTGCCGTGGGACTGGGTATACGTGCTGCGACTCGTTACATCGGCAATTTTCGCATACATGTTGATGTTGTCGGGAATGTAGGTGGAATCGATATTGAACATGTTGAAGGTGCCGGGCGCGGCCTCGCGATACTGGGCTGCCGCCTGTTCCAGAAGAAGCGCATGCGCGCCGAGCCGCTCGGGCTCGGGCAGTTTCTGAAACTTCCTCACCCGCGGGTCCTTGTCGCAGGAGAAATCCTTCGCGTCCGCTTCATCGTTCATGTAGTAGGCGAAGACCGGCAGATCCAACTCGTTGATCTTCTCGATGATCTCCGTTTCCACCGTGAGCCTCCCCCGGTCGCCGCAGCCCATGATTGCCTTGTAGTTGCGCCGCTTCAGCTCCTGCAGCAGCTCGATGGACATCCAGTGGCCGTAGGTCGAGGACAGGTTGAGGTTTAGTTGGGGAAGCGTGTCAAGATTGTGCATCCACTCCAGGTTGAAGATCGCGCACGGAAAAAAACCACAATCCCATGCCCGAACCATGGAGGCGGTAGCCGCACCGGCATCGGTCTCGACTTTCACCAGGTGGTACGCGCCGTAGGTGAGTGCTTCGTCCAGGGAGAGTTTTATCAGCGCCGTGCGATGAAAAAATTCGGGCGAATAGAACTCGGCCTGGTCGGTGACATCTTCCCCGTCCCAGAACACCCTCGTCACCTTTGCGCTGCTCCCGGCATGCCGCTCCAGGTAGATGTAGGCTTCGTCCATCTCGCGGTTGAAGCTGACATAGCCAAGCTCGATGGGCGGGATACGCGTTCGGTTCACGGTGCACGTGATTTCCTGATCCTTGCCGCGGGGCTGGGCGGTCGGCGAGAACGCATCGAACCGGATCTCATGCTCCTCGTTTTCGGGAAGATGTTTCAACTTGATGATCGCCTCCGCGATCCCGCCCGGCGGGATCGGATGCGGCATCACGCGCCACCAGGGCACGGCCAGGTTCTCATCTCTCAGGTCCTCCACGAATTGGCCGTCGAGATGAATCTCCCTGACCTTGAGCGGGGTGTCCCATGGGTTCCGGATGAACACATGAATGTGCCCGCCCAGCTGCGAGTACTTGGGATGGAACTGCTCGGGAAACGACCAGCCTTCATACCAGGGGTGCGCCGGTTCATGCGTCACCTCCTTGTCCGGACTGAAGAAGGCCAGATCCACCCACTCGTGGCCTTCGAAGGTGGTTTCGGCCGCCGCGAACGGCAGGAATGCGCAACTGGCGAAAAGAAACAAACAGAACACAACCCGGGTGCTGTTCATGCCCCCCCCCATTGTTTTGGTGCTAGTTTGAGGAAATCTATCGCGCCATTGTGTCTCTTCATCTCTCCTCCTCGTCGCATGGTGAGAATTCCGGGATTGGTTCGATGGCTGCCACGCGGATGGATTCGAAACGCGCCCGTCCGCCCTCCGCGTAGAGTGCCAACTCCCCGCCCGTAGGCATCTCCATCGGGGTCGTGAAGACCCATCGCTCGTCGAGGTAAGCCTCCAGGTGCTCGTCCCTGAGAAAGATGCGCAGATGATAAGTCCGCCCTCGCTCCAGGGGGAAGCGGGAGCTGTCCTGGGGACAGAATCCCGCGCCCGCAAAGGCATCGTATTTCGTGGTGCCGATATGAAGTGTCCCCGCCTCGAAGTCCAGCACCAGCACGCCCGCGTCCCCTTCGCAGTAGAGTCCCTGCTGATATCGGAACAGGATCCCGACCCGGCGGGCGCCCTCGGAGCAAAGTTCGAGCGCCACGTGTGCATCGCCCACGTATCCCGGAAGCACCGCCGCACTCCCGAGGGCCTTGCTATCCGCCCGAACCACCTTGTCACCGATGTCCCATGCGCCGACCCCGCCTTCCGGCTGATCCGTTCGGAGGCCCTTGAAACCCTCGCGGATGACCCCGGTCTCCAGCTTCTCGAGCGCGGAAAAGTACTCCAGCCAGAGCGTGCCATCCGGCCGCTGGCGGACCCGCTTGGGCGCGCCAAATGCCGTCCGGGGGCTGTTCACGTGGTGAGTGAGGAGCCGCCCGCCCTCGTAGGGAATCGTTCTTCCCACGGTGGCAACCATTTGGAAATTGCTGTACCCGACCAGCAGGCAGTCATCGGGCTTCACGTAGGGTCCTTCGAACGCCTCGCTCATTAGGTAAAAGGTGCCCACGGCCGCATCTTTCGTCGCCGTGTCCAGGCGAATGCCTCCCAGGGAGTTCGTGGCGAAGGCCACGTAATGGAAATCACCCATTTGGAACACGTCCGGCACCTCGGTGTGATAGAAATCCTGACCCGGGGTGGCGATCGGGGGAAGGTTCTCCCAGTGGATGAGATCCCGGGAGCGCGTGTGCGCCACCGCCGCCCCCGTGTCGGCGTGACTCCATTGCGGCAACCGGGCGCAGAGGAATGCGTGGTAGTATCCGTCTGCCTCATCGAAGATAATGCAGGGGTCGCGCCAGTCCACCGTGTCGTAGAAAAAACCGGGGGCAGGTTCGGCCTGGTAGTGGGGGGCGGTCGGCCGCATGACGGGATTGGCTGGGTGAGGCGTCCAGTGCACTAGGTCCGGCGAGGTGAAGACGCCCACCACTTGAACGCCCTTGTAGTTGCTGCCCGCGTACAAGTAGAACGTGCCCTCGTGATGGACGGTCGTTCCCGTGAGCACCAGTGGAAACTCGTTCCATTCCCCGGGAGCGCCCCAGGTCTGGATCGAGGGCCAGAGCTCCCAGTGGACGAGGTCCCGGCTGAAGGCGTGCCCAAGGCCCCGCCTGGGACGCTGGGCCTCCAGGAAGAACAGGTGGTACCCGTCCTCCCAGGGAAAGATCCACGTGTCCCACAGTCTCCTGCTCTTGGGGGGCCTGAAGATCATTTTTGTGTCCCGGGCTCTTGCCCGGCCCGGTAGACCTCGATGTTGTAGTACAATTCCGGCCCTCTGGCTGGATCGGGCATCAGGACTCGCACCCGGTCGCTCCGTACCCCTTGGAGTGAAAAGGTCCGCATCATTTTGCTCTCCGCCCGCTCGAACTCCTGGTCCTCGAGCTGGAACCAGGGCTCCTCAAAACTCTCTGTCTCTGCCAGGTGGTCCGTGTAGAGTTCCTCTGCTGCCGGCTCAACCACCCGCCACTCGTCATCCTGGAACACGGCGAACTGGTAGTTCACGTCCCCCATGACCACCACGGCTTCGTCCAGGTCTTCCTCTTCGGGGAACGTGACTTGAAACCAGCGGTTTGATCCCCACAGCTCCGGTACCCACTTGAATCTCCCAGGTAAACCGAGCTTCCAGTTGCTGCCCCGGTAGCCGTCGATCATGCGCAAGGGCTGGGTCGGCGATTTGTTTCGTTCTTCCTCGGAGTCCGCGACCAGAAACCCGCTGGAGGCCGTGAGCATTGCACCCTTCCAGCAGAGAGCGAGGTTGTTTTCCAGCCTTCGCTCGCGCTCGGCGCGCAGACCGGCGAGTCGCTCCTCGGCGGCAAGGACATCGACGGGTGCTTCGATCTCCCAGTTCGCATAGAGATGCGCGGTCTGCGGTGCGAAGTGATTTTTCAGCGTGCCATCGGTGCTGCGCACCTGGCGGTTCTCCCCGACGACCTGGAATGTACCGTCGGCGGGCACTTCCACGCTGACCTCGGCCGGTTTCTTGCCGGCATTCACAACCGCGAGAAGCCCGCGTTTGCCATTCCGGAATACGGCGGCATGCACGTGCTCGGTGTTTGTCTCCACCTTCTCCATATCCCAGAGCAGGATCTCCTCCAGTCCGCGCAACTCCTGGACCGTGTAGCCCACCGCCCGCCAGAGGTTGGGATAGGCGGTCCGAACCGGAAACGTTTGTATGTTCGCGGTGTAGTAGCAAATCCCCCGGACTCCCAGGACGATGCCCATCCAGGCCGCCCCGCGAACGTGGTTGTAGGAGGGCTCCCGATCAGCCTCCGTGGGCTCATAGGCACTGTTGTTAAAGGATTGGGGGATGAACCAGACCGGGCGCCTGTCGGCCATGACCTCGAGGGCGGTTCCTACCCGTCCGAGTATCCCATTCATGTCGTATTCCTCCCCCCGAAAGCAGTACATATTGACCATCATCACATCCGCCGCGTCCGTGTAGTGCGGGTACTGGCGGATGTAGTTGTTGCAACCGAACGTTGGGTGGTACGGGTCGAGGTCGGCGAAGCGACGGCACTCCCGACGAAAGTCCGCGGCCTGCTGGGGAGGGGGTTCGTCGTAGATATAGTACCCGAGTATGGCTCCCGACTCGCTGAACTCCCGTACTTCCTCCGGATCCGTGGGGCGTTCCTTTCCGGTTTTTCTATCCCAGATCAGATCGCGCCAATTGGCAATGAGGCGCAGGCCGTGCTTGAGGGCTTCGGCCCGGAATTCTGCATCGGCCCGATGGTACACCGGCCCGGCGCAGTTGAAACCCATCCGGGCCAGCACGTCCAGGTCGCCCAGAGAGGGGTTATAGATGCTGATGGGAAAGATGGGGCGCCCGTTCACCAGCATCCGGTTTTGCTCGTCGATCGTCACCTCGTCGGGCGCGGCCTCACGCACCGGGAGGTCCCGGTTGATCGTCAGGACTTCCTCGCCTTCCGGATCCGTCGCCGTCACACACAACGTCAGGTTGCTCGCCTCCGCGGCGGACGGCGGGTTAGCCAGTTGGAAAGTAATGATCTGCGGATCCGCGGTCGTCGCCAGCGTCTGCGCCTCGGCGATCGGCTTGTCCCCATCCAGAAGAATCGCTTCGATCCGATGCTTCCTCGCCCACGAAGGAAAATCCACTTCCACCCGCGCCTCCACCCTGCCCGCGGGACTGCTGGCGTGGAAAGCTCCCCGGAAATGAGGCACCAGGATGTCGATTCGCACGGATTCCTGGGTCAGCTCCTTGGGGAGCAGGCGGATACTGTCCACGTAGAAATCGGTCCGGTCCTTGGATCCCCGGATTTGCAGCCGAGACCAGAATGTGATCTGGTGCACTCGGGAGCAGTCCATCTCCGCGGCGAGCCGCGCCGTATCGCAGTAGATCGTGGTCCAGGACTCCGGCGGCATCTCCCAGTAACCGTGCCCCGCATTACTCCCGTCTCCGGCATCGTAAAAGCCGATGCCGAGTTCAAGTTGTTCCGTGGTGGGGTTGTAGACATCCACCTCCACCCGTCGGTAGTCGCTCCAATCGGTGATGGTGCTCTCGGTCTTCCCCAGGGTGAGTGCGCATCGCGCCCAATACAAATGCTTCCTCTCCTCGGGCTCTTCCTTATACGGCGGATAGGAAAGCAGGGCGGAACCTTTCCCATGCGAAGCGCTCTCCTCCCGCCACTCCACCTGCACTTCGTATTCGCGGTTGCCCGGCATCAGCAGCTCCGTTTCCTCCTTCGTCTCGAAGCTGGTGAGGATGTGGAGAGAGCCTTCGCCATGGGCCGCCCAGGAGGTGAGGAGGAGGATGCTGAGCGTCAGGCTGGCTTCCCGCAGGATGTCATTCTTGTTTTTCACTGTAATGCCTTACATTTCCCCATCGCCGTCGCGAAGAATCGCGACAAGAATGAATTTGACCGGTTCCAAAAAAAAATGCAGCGCCCCGAAGGACGGGACGCTGCATCGAGATTCTATTTTGTCATCTCGAGATTATTTCGCTCTGCGGCGCAGAATCCCCAGGAACGCTCCGCCAATGGCCAGCAGCCCAAGCATGCCCGGCTCGGGGATGACCTGGACGCCATTGATCACAAAGAATTCATCATTGCCCGCGTTGCTACGTTCTGCAAACTCCAACCTGATAATACCTGAGCCAGGCAGAGCAACGTTGTCTATCGCCGTCACTGTGACATCGGTGAAGGCATCGGGCCCGAACGGATCGATGCTGGAGCCGTGCCTTCCGACCTCCGCGAGGAAGTTGCCGGCAACGTCCCTGTCCTGGTCGTAAATACTGAAGCCTGTGTGGTTATTAGACCAGGAATCGTTATCGAAGTGGAACAGGCGGACCGTATAATCGACGCCAACTTTCAGTGTCGCCTCTTCCGCGCTGATGGTGTTAGGGGAGCGCAGCTCGATAGCCGAGTCAATGTCGCCAGCATGATTATCGATGTGCCAATCCGCTAGGAGGGAATACCCGGGGTGCGTGTCAGGCAAGTTCCCGCCCGCGTTGCGGCTGCCTGGGTTGCGGAAATTCTGGGTCATGAGCTCGATGTTATTCTGTACGCCTATACGAGGGTGGGAGTGTCCAACGAGTTCAAATCCGGCCTGAAGGCCCTTCCCCCCGTTATCACTCAAATCGAAGCTGGCCAGGACGCTGTTCTGGGGCAGGATGTTCGCCTGCGCCGTGTTGCCGAACGCAAGGGTCAGCATGGCCAGACTTGCAGCAATACATGTTGTACGTGTGATCATGAGTTCATTCCTTTTCATGGGTTTTCTCCTAACTTTCGGGGAACATCGCGTTCCCACCGTTTGTTATACTTGTGGCTCCGTTATTCTCACCTGTTGGACTTCCTGCTGGTGAGGCACCCCAACTCGGAGAGTACTGTCTTAAGGTATTAACCACGACCCTGCGTGAAGGCAAGACAAAAGATATCAGGCAGGGTCACCGATGGCCTGGTTTGCCTTGGCTCGCGTGCATTTCTCGCCGGCAACGGCGAGAAATGCAGGAAATTCCAATAAAAAACCCCAAATCCAAAGCAAACATCAAATTTGAAATGCCAAGCTCCCAACTGTCTGTTTCGCAAAACCCGGACGTATTTGAATTTTGGAGTTTGAATATTTGGGATTTGGGGTGTGGAATTTGGAATTCTCAGCGCTCCCAAAGCCATCCGTTGAACAGCCTGCAGCCTATTGATCGATAGGCGATGTGAACGGGGTTATCCCCGCCCGAATGGAGGGGAGCCAGGAATCCTATTGAAGCCACGTACGGCGCGTCGCCAGTCTACGCCTTACTTCCTCACCACCCGATAGTTCTTGTTGGGATCGAGAGGCCCGGTGGGGTCGAAGAGCGTCATGGAGTCGCCGTTGCCGATGACGCTGGCGCCGGTGTGGCTGAAATCCGAGGACACCAGGTCCGGCGTGCACTCGAGATTGTACACCACGCCCGACTCGCTGTTGAAACTGATCCCGGCGGTGGCCTCGACCACGATCCTGGTGGAGGGCACCTCGGACGGGACGTTGTAGACCTGGAATCCATTGACCGCATAGAAATACTTATCGGGGTCGCTGTGTGCTCCGAACTCCAATTGAATCCTACCCGTAGAACTCGGACCCAAGGGTTTCGCCACCACTTCAATATCGGTGAAGCCCGCGACGTCCGGGTCCTGGTTGCTGCCGTGATCTCCTATCTCCACCAGGAATTTGGCTTCATCGGTCCTGTCCTCGTCGTAGACTCTGAAGCCTGTCCTACCATTCGCCCAGCCATCATTATCGTAGTGGAAGATCCGTACAATATACGGTTCGCCGGCTATTAGGACCGCGTCTAGCGGGTCGATGGTGTTAGGGGCGCGAATCTCGATAAACGCTTCGTAGGCCCTGTCATTATCGATGTGCCAATCGCGGAGCAGGTCCGCCTCGGGGTGCCCAATGAGGTATCCGGTTACGTTGCGCTGCCCTATACTATTAAAACCCCCACTAAACGCCTCGATGTTATTCTGTACGTTCATACGAGGGAATGAGTGTCCAACGAATTCAAAACCGGCCTGAATGTCGTCGCTGTCCGTTTGGTAATCGAAGCTGGCCAGGACGTTATTGGGATTGAGCGCGATGTCCGCCTGCGCCGTGCCGGTGAACGCAAACAC
This sequence comes from Kiritimatiellia bacterium, assembly GCA_963578625.1. Taxonomy (GTDB): domain Bacteria; phylum Verrucomicrobiota; class Kiritimatiellia; order SLOV01; family SLOV01; genus CAUZEO01. The sequence goes on from CAUZEO010000034.1 coordinate 23,896, forward strand.
AAGGGCTGAAATCCGGGTTATTCGTGCAATCATGGAATTTCTTTTTCTCATAAAGCTGTCTCCTTCTCTCAAGGTTACCCGCTCAAGCCTGCAAGCGACAAAGACCGAGTAATTAAATACCACGCTTCCCCATTATTGCAATTTTAAAACAATACTTACTTTCGGGGGGGGGGCTTCGAAACAGGGCTTGTCACAAATGGCTTGTGGGCGGGAGTTTATAGATGAGAACGGAGCCTCAGACCCGTACAGCAGTCGACAATCGGAACCACCGCCGTGGCACGGGGTAGTTCTCGATGTCGGCGAGACTCCGGGCGCGGTCCAGGGGAAACACGAGCCGCCGGAAATGGTAGAAATCGCCCGGGGCCCGGACGGTGCCGGTGTCGTTGATGGTCGACCCCTCGGGGATTCCAGACATGCCTGGGTACCCGGCATTCCCCCGTGCGGGCCGGCGCCACTCGCCAGTTCGCGACGCTCTTCACTTCGTCTCATGCTCCCTCGTTTGGGCGCTCCGCTGCCACTGTTTTGATGTCTCCTCCCACGACTTCGTGAGGCGCTCCCGCAGGCCTTTGTCCCGGGTCAG
>CAUZEO010000035.1:0-24160 GCA_963578625.1 Kiritimatiellia bacterium
GGCGGCCAGCACCAGGAGAATGAACAGGTGCTTCCCGATCTCGCCGATCCAGCTCTGTTGGCGCAGGTTCATTTTTCCACGCGCACGAAGCGGTTGTTCAATTCGGTCAGGATGAGGATGAACACGAAGATGATGAATCCGATGGCGCAGGCGTACCCCGCGTATTTTTCTTCGAAGGCGTTTCGAAACATGTAGAGCCCGGGGACGAGCAGCTTGCCGTTGGGGCCGCCGCCGCTGTCGAAGAGGATGAGTATGAAGCCGTACATCTGCAGGGTCCCGATGATCATGAGGACGAGGTTGATGCGCACCTGCGTCATGATGAGCGGCAATTCAATGTGCAGGAACTTCTGGAATGCATTGACCCCGTCCAGGTCGGCCGCCTCGTAGACGTCGGTACCAATGGCCTGGAGGCCGGCCAGGTAGATCAGCACGCCCACCACCCCGACCCACGGAATGCCCCAGAGAATTATCGCGGGCAGGACGAGGTTGGAGTCGTTGAGCCAGATGGGGGCCCGGCCGGCCTCAAACACGCCGCCCCAGCCGAACCAGAGATCGAGGTGCACCAGGAGGGTAAGGATCCCGGTGTGCTCCAGGACGGCGTTGAAGATGCCCGTGGGTTCGAAGAAGAATTTCCAGAGAAGCAGGGTGACCATGCCCGGAATGATCATGGGGACGACGAAGAGAACACGGTACCAGTAGTTGGCCGCTTCGCTGCGGAGCCGATGAATCACCACCGCGGTCGCGATGGACGGGACCATCTTGAACAGGTTGGCCACCACGAGGATGGCGATCACGCCGAATCCCTTCCAGAGAATCGGGTCGCCGCCGGCGTGGACGGCCAGCGCCCAGCATACAACGCCCATTGCGGCCATGGACTGCGTGGCGCGCAGTCCGTCGATGCCGGGTGCATTCCGCAGGGGCGGCAGCCACCAGAGCGCCGCGCCGGTGCCGAGCAGGGAAATCGACCACGCGGCAACCGGTGAGAGTCCCACCCGCGACAGCACGCCGCCCGTCAGCAGAGCGGCCAGGCACACCAGCCAGATCGGTTTGAGCGGATTGTCGGTCGCCATTCGCCAGGCCACCAACAAGAGGGGAACTCCCCACAGGATCAGTGGCGCCACAAAGGTTCCTTCGGATGCGCCCGTGATGGCTCCCCGCCAGGCCAGCACGCCGAGAACGACGATCATGCCGGCGATCCCGGATGCGATCTTTACCGCGAATGAGACGGGACCCTCCTTCCGGCTGAACACGATCGAAGCCGTCAGCAGTCCCAGGGCGAGGATCCAGTACAGGGGGACGCCAAGGGCCTGCCGGAAGTTCTGCAATCCGACGAACTGCTCCACGTAATCCCCATTCCAGCGGAAGAATGCGCGATAGATCGCGCTGCCGGCGGGGAAATAGGAAAACAGAGCGACCAGCAGGGCGGCGGGAAGAACAAACCAGTAGAGGGGCCAGTAGCCGGGTAGTTTCTTGAATGTGATTTCCTTGGCCATGACGGAACTAGAGTCCCAGCTCCCGTTTCAATTGTGGCTGGAACTTCCGGTTGAAGGCGGAGATGTCGCCGATGGCTTCGATCTGTCGTTTCGTGTGATCGAGCAGGGCATTGGTACGTGCCTGCTTGGTTTCGTAGCCCATCAGCTGGTCCCAGGTGCGCAGCAGCTTGATCCGGTAGCCGCTTCGGGCCTCTTCCGATTTCGCGAGAGCCTGTGCGGCGAGGTAGGCGCTGCGCCGCCCGTTGAGTTCCGGAACGGATTCGCGTGCGGCGCGGTATCTGCGCGCGAAGTCGACTGCCGCCGAATCCGGCAGCTCCTTCATCAACCGGGACGCATATTCTTCGTAGTCGATCTCCCCGCTGATGAACGGCCAGAAGACCTGGCGTTCCACCATCGTGCCCCGTTCCCCGGTTCCGAAGTGCATGCGTTGCCAGTAACCGCTGAAGTCGGGCTCGAATGCGGAGAGCATGGGGGTGGTGCGCGCGCCCCGGACCGACGGGATCCATTGGGCGTGCGCGTTGAGCACGGTGTTGTTTTCGGGCAAAGTGCAGAATTGGAGAAATTCGATGCAGAGGTCCTGGTGCCGGGAGAACCGGGTCATGCCGAAGGCGAATCCCGTGCCGGTATTGGCTTCGGTCGCCCTGCCGTCAGCATAGGCGCCGTACTTCGGATCATCGGGTCCGATCAGGGGAAAGTCGAAGATTCCCACATCGAACCGTTGCTCGGGCGACTGGTTTTCAATATTGGAGAGATAGCTTTTCGCGTCCCAGGATCCGGAGGTGATCATGGCCGCTTTCCCCTGGATGAAGGAAAACGCCGAGTCCATCCGTCCGAACGACATGAACCCGCGAGGGAAGAATGAGGACAACTCGCGCAGCATCGCCAAGGCCGACCGGTACTGCTCATCCTCCGGGGTCCACTCCCCGGTCAGCAGTGCGGCCACCGTCTCATCTTCCGAGCAGTTTCCGTCCAAATCCACATCGAAGCGGAGCGCCAGGTCGGCGGTTAGCGCAGTCAGAAACCGGTCCTTGAATATGCCCGTCTGGTAGTCCGCCGAGGCAATGGGGACGATGTCCTGGCCCGACTCCTCGGCATAGGCTCGAATCCGGCGGCTCACCTCCAACAACTCCTCAAACGCGGCGGGCGGCTCGGTCGAACCCAATGCGGCCCGGAATATTTTCTTGTTGTAGAAGATCCGTACCGTGAACTGGCTGAATCCGACGCCGAAATACTCCTGCGCCTCCTCTCGGAACTGCGTGCGCAGGCCGTCAGTGAACGACTCGATCCACGGCAGGTCGCGTAACTTGCTGTACGGCTCGATCCATGCCGCCGCGGTAGCATTGGTGGCTGCCTCCTTTTCGAATTCGACGATGCGATCGGCGACCAGGGGATTCGGCTCCTTGAGAACGTCGGAGAGCGGCAGGAAATACCGGCCGTAGAATTCGCCAGGGAAGCGGCCGAGTTCCACGAGGTCGGGCGCGGTTCGTCCGATGGTCTGGGTGGTGACGTACTGCTTGTAGGCGCCTTCGGGTATCAGGATCTGGACGACGCGGACCCGGCGTCCCGTTTTCACCATATGGGCTTCGAACCGGCGAATCATTTCGGTTACACCATCCCGCACGCCCGACTCGAGCTGCCAGTGAACGATCCGGATGGTATCGTGGGTTAATTCGTCCCGTTGGATCCGGAACACGTTCACCAGCGCCCCGAGATAGCAGAAGACCAGCACGCCGAGACCCAGCAGGTTGATCCATCTTGAAGAGGCGGGTGTTGCCATGGTCAAGGTGTCTCAACGCCGAAGACTGAGTCCAGGAGTTCGGGGGTGAATCCGGCCAGCTCCATGGCCTCCACTTCCGCGCGCGTCACGCTTCCCAGGTCGGCGGCCCGTTCCATGGCATAGTACATCCGCGGGTCGTTGGGCGTGTCGATCAGCAGGCGCCGGTAGTACCGGCCGGCCGTTTTGGGGTCGTCCAGTTTCACTTCGGAAATGCGCGCAATCCGCATGTTCGTGTTCGCCACGGAATGATAGCTGGCCGTCTTCAAGGTGCGAAGTTCGGCCGAGCGGATGAAGGCTTCGCGCGCTTTGCCGTATTCTTCGCGCCAGAAATAGACCTCTCCGGCGAACGCATCCATCACCGGCGCGAGTCCGGGATGCTCCCGGGTGGGAGCAGGGAATCGTTCCCTCCGGCGCGCCATGAGGTGCACGGCTTCGAGCGTTTGATCGGACACCATGGGACCCATATTGGCCAGGGTGCGGCGTAGCAGGGCGTCCTGGGCAATCAGAGTATCCGGGTGCCCCGTGATCACTTCGTCCCAGATCCGGTTGGCGTCGTCCAGGTCGCCGGCTTCGGCCAGCAACTCGGCCCGCATCGATCGCGCCAGCAGACCAACCGCGTCCGACGCATCCCCTTCCTCGAGCTGCTGATAAGTCTTTCCCGCCGCCTTCGGATCCCGGCCGCTTTCACGGAACTGCGCCGTCATGGCCTGGCCCAACCGCGCTTCGCGGCGCGCTGCGGCATCCGGCGTCGTTTCTTCAATCTCGTCGAAGCGTCGCGCCGCCTCCTTGAACGACTGGAATTGGTACTCCTGCCACCCCCCCTCCAGGGAGGGGTCCTCGGCGGACAAGGCAGGGGACGGCCGCAGGAGAAGAAAGATACCAGCGTACACCCACCATTTCAGCTTTGCCCGCATGTCTCACACTGTTCCTGCTGTGAGCGCGGATGTCACGACAGATCATCAAGAAGGCGGATCCAACCCCACCGGCCCTGCGCCGGTGGTGAAACGGATTGATGGCTCGTGCAGTGTTACAGATTGCGATGACACCGGTGAGGAGCCCACCGTGCGACCCTTTCAGGGTCGGCCTGGATTTGATGAAATGTTCCGGGGGTGGAACCCCCGGCTTTGGAATGCAACCCCTTCGGGGTCGGAAAACGGAGTGCCCTAACCCCGCCTCCACCGGCACTGGGCGAGTGGGGGCAGGGTCTTGCTACTTTACCCCATCACGGGCCGGAGATCACCAGTCTGTAGGACTTGTTGGTATCGGTCCCGGTGGGGTCGAAGACGGACATGGTGCCTCCGTCTCCCGTCACGGTCAGTCCGGTGAAGACCCAGTTCGTCCCGTCGGTGCTGCATTCGACGCCGTACTCCACTCCCTGGCTGCTGTCGAACGTGAAGAAGGTGGAGTTCACGTTATCGACCTGGGTCAAGGTCACATCCTCGACGAGCAAGCGAATCTCAAAGTTGTCTATTCCCGCGTGTTGCGGCCCGGACTGGGGATTGGCTTTGGATACAATGAAGTAGATATTATCGGTTCTCCCCGTTGACAAGGCGGGCAGATTGAAGTCACCAAGGTTTATGCCCCCGACGCTGAGGTCTTTCGCCAGGTTGCTGCCGCGGTCGACCTCAAAGCTCACGTTATAAAAGCCATTCGCGTCTTTGGGAAGAGGACCTGCCTCCTGGGTCACCGAGGGGTCACCAACTTGGTGATAAAGATAGGCGCCGTTATGTCGCACGCTGAAGAGAAAACCTGAATCGTCGACCCACTGGGCGATCGCATCCGTATCGGTAACACTTCGGAGGCCGAATCCGACATGGTTATTCGCGTCGTTGTCCAGGGGCTTCTTCATGTCGAAGGATACTACATAGTTGCTGACGGTAACCCAGGAAACGTCCATGCCGGCCACGGTCTCATTGAATGTTGTATTATCGGTTTCGGCGCGTATCCAGAGCGTGTTGGCCAGACCTTCATTCGTAATCGCGCCCCGGACCTGCGTTAAGCTCCCCACGCCCAGATTGCTCGGACGATCGATTGTCCACGCCTGGGTTGCATTGTCCCCGGTCTGCCGTCCCCCCAGGTTGCTGTTGATGTCCTCGGATGTCGGGGTATCGAAGGTGTCGTTGAGGAGTACCGCCGGCGCATTCACCGCCGTCCACGTTGCCACCGTGCCGCTCAGAACCATCACAATCAAGTTTCTCATTGCCGTCTTCACTGCTCACCTCTTTGTCTCTTTGTGTTTCGTGTCGCCACCACCGAGCCTGCTCGGTGGTGCACATGATTCTGCACTACCGCCAAAGAAACAGAATGGGAGCCCGAATGTAGCGAGGAAGGAGCGCAGTTCATTCTTCGCTCTTCCCGGGCTCCTGATGTTCTCTTTTTCTTTCTAGTGCAGAATCCCGTTCCCCACCGAGAGTGTCGGTGGGGAACGGTACACATACAGAACATCATTTGTATAAAGATGTCAAATCCAGAGACGCCTCGTGCCCCCCCTAACATTCCTGCAGTGCAACGACTTACACATCCTGGAACGGCATCACTGGCTTCCGTCTCCCCTTTGCACAACCCACACGTCGTTCAGAATCGATGCGAACCCGCCGTCCCGCACCCAATGGTGGATCATGTGCCACGGCTTGCGCAGGGGGGAAATCAGCAGGTTCACCCGGTCCTGGTCCACGATATCGGCAGGCACGTCCCAGGCGAGGATGCCGCCGGGATCAAACCGGCCCTCAAAACCGGCGGGAACTCGCCAGAACCGGCCGGCCAGCAGGTTTTCGTTTGCCATCACATGGTATGCGCGATCCACCCCGTCCGGGCTGTAACAATGCAGGAACACGGTCAGCCGCTGGCCGGTGTAGGCTCGTAGTCCTTCAACCGTCACGTTCAACCACTGCGGCTGGACCCAGCCGGAGTGACCGGGCGCCCAGGCCTGGGAGTAGTCCACGCAACTTGGATCCAGGGTGATGCCGTGCCCGCTCACCGGGACGTGGTTTTCCTTCACGGCGTGAGCCTGCTGTCCGTAACAACGCTCCCGGAAGCACTCGTAGGCGAGGAGAATCCTGTCGTCGGCGCCCAGGAATTCGTCCCGGAACCAGGCCTGCAAGGTTTCGCTGTCGGCGGTCAGGTCGAAGTCGCTGAAGACCAGTGGCGAGAAGTGTTCAGCATCGACGGCAACTTCCGCTGCGCGAACATTCCAGAGGCGAACGTACGGCTGTTGCTCCGTCAGGCGGAGCCGATGTCGGCCGTCCGAGGGTGCCGTGTCTCGCCGGCCGTCCGCGGATTCCACCGTCACTTCCTTTCCTCGGGGCAACGCAACGTCCATCTGGAGTTCTCCCGGAGAGAGCTTCGCCACGTAGGTGTGAGGCGGATCCGAGTTGGGAAACTCCTTGGCAATCCAGTGTTCACCGCGGACCTCGAGCCGATCGGGCCGAACGGCGGGGCCTTGCACGGCGACCTCCCACCGGACCGGACCCGGCATCACCGGGCCGATGGCCACGAGGTGCCAAGCGTCTTTGAAGGGACTCTTCACTGCGTGCAGGACCAGCTCGCCCTGGGTCCAGTCTGTCTGCTCCGGCCGCACGGGCAGATCCCAGGCGCACAGCGGCATCGCGCTCATCTCTCGTAGCGCGTTAAACGCAAACGAAACGGTGCATCCCTCGTCCGTCCGATCCACGTGGACGCTCACATCGTCCACTGCATCGGCTACCGACAGGGTCTCCACATCATCCACATAACAAGCCTCGGAACCATCCTCTGCCAGCCGCGCGTAGTGGTAGTGCGGCTCGCATCCGGGATGAACAAACGCCGCGTGCAGTCGCGGTTCATCGACGACGACGAAGTCGGGATGGACAACCGGTTTGCCGTAGAAGCTGTTGCCGACAAACGCGTCGGTATGACCACTGACTCGAACCGGCTGGGTCGGGCAGTTGCGCAGGTAGTAGTCGCGCAACCCGCGGCCGTTGGCCACGGCCACCCGTTCGCCCTCGCGGATCTGCCGGGCGATCTTCTCGATCGCCTGGCGGTTGTACGCGACCACCGTGCCCGCCCCGACGCGCTCGAGGCCGATGCTCGTGACATCCGGTCCGCCCAGGCTGCGAGATGTGTCGACGAACGCATCCATCTGATCGAACGCCCGCCAGCATTCCTCCCCGAGTTCGAAACTGGTCTCCTCCCGGTTTACACAGGAGATATCGAGGGAGTAATTCAGGAAGTAGTCGTGTCCCAGCACTGGGCAGGAGGAGTACTGGTGCACCATCATCACGTGGTCCGGCGAGGGAGGCACGGGAATGCGGAAGTTCTCGCCGGCGGGAAAATAGGGCAGGCTGGGCATGGCGGAATGGTTGATCTCCCAGGCGCCGTCGCGATGATTGTGCTCCGAGACCAGTCCGCCGATCAGCTCGAATCCCATGCGCCCGGCCACGCGGGCCAGGGACGTCGAATGACAGTACGTACAGAATGCATCGGCTCGCTCGAACCCGAGCTTCAGCCAGCGTCGCCGGAACTCCGCCAGCAGGCGCTCGATCTGGTCGTCCCCATACCGGTACCAGTTCGGGTTGCTGAATTCGCCTTCCCCGGCGCCCGCGGCAAGGTCGTTGGGGAGCAGGTGGGGCGTGATCACATCGCCGTATCTTCGTTCAAAAAGCCGCAGTCGTGCCAACTGGTCCGACGTCACCGAAGAGAGAAAAGGCCAGAAGTCGGCGGTCAGGAAATTGCCGTGGATATTCTCGCCGTAATCTTCGGGCGTCAGGGTGATGGCGAAGCGGAAGAGATGGTACGTGTCATCGACGACCGCGAGATACCGATAGGCGCTCCCGTCGGGCACGGGATCCCGATCCGGACTCACAAAGTAATTGCCACATTCCGCCACCTGCAGGTTCGCGCGGCCGACGCCATCGCTCCAGCGCAGCGGAATCGCCTCCGCTTGACGGTCCCCTTGTCCGGCGTGTCTGTGCAGCCACGCGGCGTCCAGCTTCCCTTCGGGAGACGTCCCCGACACCTCCACCGACACTTCCTCGCCGGGCGAGATCAACGTTGAACTGAGGCGAATGGTCCACTTTTCCATGGCAACGGATACCGTACTACAAACGGTCCAATTATTCGTTGTTTGAGAAGATATTGATAGCTCAATGTTTCACCACGGAGACACGGAGGCCAATTCAACATTTCTCCGTGCCCCCGTGGTTCATTCGTTTTTCAAGATGGATTTGAACCGCGAATGGACGCGAATGAGGGAAAAATTAGCGTACATTTGCGTTCATTAGCGGTTCTATTTTTGGTTGCGGCTTTGCTACCCTGGGCTGGGCCTTAGGCAAAAAGGGAGCACTTCTGCCCCGCAGATCTAACACTTTTTCGTCGCGAGACCGTGGAGCGCCCGTCAGGATGAGTCGAAACGTTGATTCGCCATTTATGAACTACGTGCCATCGAAGCAATCGAAGCTGAACCTGTGGGATACCTGGGTGTATGTGACAGAGGATGATGCCATTCATCTCTTCTACCTGGCGACGCTTCCGAATGATCCCCTTGGTTACGCCGGACATGCCGTGAGCCGGGACTGGCTGCACTGGGAGGAACTGCCACGGATTCAGGTCGGCGGGGACGAGGGGGAATGGGACGCGGGACCTGTCGGTACCGGCATGGTCTTCCGCTATGACGACGGCCGCTACTACATGAGCTACACCGGAGACTTCGACGGTGATCAGCAGGCGCACCAACTTGAACCCTTGCGGACAGCATAAGGCAGAGGCAGACGGCCTGGAGTTCAAATGAGCATTCGATACTTTGTCGCCTTTTTCGGAATCCTTCTGCTTGGCTCCTACCCCGGTCGGTCGGCGGTTACGGACCTGCGCATCACGGAAGTCGATCCGCTGGGGGACTGGGTGGAAATCACCCATTTCAGCGATATGGCCTTCGTGAACGGCGCCACGCGGGGTTTCTGCAAGCGGTTCAACTACGCCAACAGTATCAATATCGGCGAGAGCTTCGGGCCCGGGAATCGAAAACCTTTAACATTTCGCTGCACGACACGCTGAGCGACGTCTGGCTCTATGTCGGCACGGCGGGATTCGGACAAGATGCCGGCGGGGAAGTGTACTTCTGCGTCTCGGCCACCGGCGGGCCCACCGGAACCTCCGGTGTCGTGTACAAGATCATACCCCTCATCGGACTCAACGATATCGACATTGCCGGCGCCGACGCGGTCCTGGAAGTGGTGCGCGACAGCTCCGTGAGCGGCGTGAGCGTGGAAGCCAGCACCGATCCGGCCGATCCCGCGTCGTGGTCCGGCAAGGCAGCCAGCGTCGTGTCCGTTCAACCCGGCGTGGATGAAGCAAGGGTCACCCGAAACGGCGGCAGCGAGAATTACCGCGTCCGCGGACCGTAGCAGCGACAAATGCCAGGTCCGTACGGATCCAGAACCCGACTCCCGGCGCTGTTGTTGGATGCTGTATAGGTCCTGTACAGGATCACCCGTGGGAAAGTTCACGGAACACACGTTGCGCCAGGTCCCGAACCGTGACATCCGGCAGCAGGGGCTGATGGCTGGTCACGTACCCATCGTAACCAATCGACCGCAACGCGGCGAAGTAGAGCTCCAAATCGATTCCCCCCGCATCGCCAATCACCAGTCGGTCGTACCGAACGGTTCCGCTGCGGGTCGGGGCCGGCAGGCTCCCCTTTTCGTTCAACCGGATGTTTTGAACGTATACGTTGAACACGCGGCCGGCCAGGGGGGCAAGATCGTCGGGGCCGTATCCCTCGCCGCACAACACCAGGTTCACCGGATCAACCAGGATTCCAAAATTGTCCCGATCGATGCGGCACACCATGTCCACGCACTGCGCAACCGTTTCGAAGGGGCTGTTGGTATGGGTCTCGTGCACCAGGCGAATACCCCGCTCGGCCGCCTCGTCGGCGCCTCGTCGAACCCAGGCGATGTCCTCCTCCGTATTCACGGTGACGCGAATCAATTCGGCCCCCACCCGGTCCGCCATCTCGACGTCCCTCGCAAACGCGCGCTGGGCCGCGTCGAGGTCAGCGCGATCCGGCTGAAAACATCCGCTCAATGCCACCATCGACGCGCGAAGTCCCCTGGTATCCAGAACCGCCCGAACCGAGCTCGCCTCCTCGTCGGTCGCATCGAAGGCCAACTGCCAGGGACGCAGCTCCAGCGCGTCGTAGCCGGTGTCCACCGCGATGTCCGCCAACGTTTCGAAGGTAACGGCCGGAGCATCGTGTATGTTTTCCAGCTCCGCGATGCGTCCTGAAATGGATCGCTTCATCGGCGGCCGCATTTCAATTTGCCTCCGCAACAATTCGCGGCCTAAACCAGTCGGCACTCGCCGTGCGATGGGGGCCGTCGGATACGAACTCCACCATGACTTCCAATCCCGCGTAGGCGGAAACATCCACGTCAAAAACCCGCCTTGCGAACGGCCGCGGGCCCGGATCCAGTCGCATCACTTCCGCGCCGTTGATTCGAATCACCCCGTCTCCGGTGGGGCCAATGGATTCGTCGCGCATGGCATAGGCACCCTGCATGCTCTTTCAACCTCCTCCCTTCAAACACGGCCGACATGGTAGACGCGGGACATTCGGCGACCCAGAAAAAAGTGAGGTGCCGAGCTCACACCAGCTCCGGGAAAATACTTTCCGCATGCCATGTAGCATGGGCGTCCCGCCGGCAGTCTGCGAACAACAAGGAGGGCCCGCGCACATTCCCGTACCCTCAGGCGCCTTTTCACAATTTCTCCCGACAGCCGGAAATTCTGGCGCATTCCAGCACAACCAGCCATGATCTTTCATATGGAGAAACAAACGATCTGGGCCCACCTCGTGCATTTGAGCATGAACATGTGGTCCGACCGGGATCGCTATTCCGAGCTGCCCTTTGACCTGGCACTGTGGAAGGACCTGAGGGAAAGGATGGCCTCCGCCGGCGTGAACATGGTGGTGCTGGACCTGGGGGACGGCGTTGTCTACGAAAGCCACCCGGAGATCGCAGTGCACAATGCGTGGACTCCCGCGCGGCTGCGCGAAGAACTCGACCGCATGCGGCAAATGGGGTTGGAACCCATTCCCAAGCTCAACTTCGCCACCAGCCACGACGCGTGGCTTGGGCCATACGCGCGATGCATCTCCACCGAAGCATATTACCGGGTGTGTTCGGACCTGATCGCGGAAACCATCGGCCTCTTCGACCAGCCCCGTTTTTTTCATCTCGGGATGGACGAGGAGGAACTGGATGCGCAACGGAACCATGACTACATCGTGATTCGACAGGGAAAGCTGTTCTGGCACGACCTCAATTTCCTTTTCGATCAGGTCGAACAGACCGGTGTACGCCCGTGGATCTGGGCGGACATGATCCGCCGGATGGACGAGAACGAATACCTGCAAAACATGTCGAAGTCTGTTTTGCAGAGCAACTGGTTTTACGATCCGGAATGGTCGAAAGAGGTCGTGAGCGTTCGAAACTACCTGACGCTCGAAGAACACGGGTTCGACCAGGTTCCGACGGGGAGCAACTGCGTCTGCCCAAGCAGTTTCCCGGACACGGTGGGGTTTTCACGAAAGCACATCATGCCCGAACGTCTGCACGGATTCATGCAAACCACATGGAAGCCGACGCTGCCCGAGTTCCGGGATGTGCACCTCGAGGCCATCGAGGTGATCCGGCGGGCAATTGGGGACACGACATAGCCCCTCCACGACCACGGCGCGGGAATCCAACCCTAGGCTACGCGACCGGGGGAGACACGAGCTGGATGGAATACAACGATGCGTTGCGCAGGAAAAACCTCAACCGGAGCCGGCCCGTGTGCGGAATCTCTTCGTAGTGTTTCCAGGTAACGGCCGCGTTGATGCTGTCACGGGTGTAGGTGTTGCAATCAGCGCGGGCGCATCCCTCAAACACCTTTTCGTTCTCGTCCGTGGCCTCCACGTCAATGTATCCGCCCTCGCCGCACGCCGCGTTGATCACCAGCTGCTTTCCGTCCGTGCGGAGGGCGCGCGTGATGACGATGCCCTCGCGCACAGGACCGACCCCAGGAAGCCAAGATTTGGCCGGTCGCGGCCCGGAGCGGCCGCGCCCGGATCCACGCTACCCGGATTGATGCCCCAGTTTTCGTACCAGCATCTGAACTCCCCCGCGTCGCCGTCGCGCAACACGGTCCAGCCGTTGACCGTGAAATACGGCACGTTCTCCCACGGACGATTCTTCTGAATCAGCGGCCCCGGCTCCTTCACGGGACTGTGAAACGTTTTCGTGACGTCCTGGATCTGCTCCAGCACCACGTTGTCGAAAAAATATTGCGGCACATGCCCGACCAGTAGTATGGTGCTATCCATGAAATTCATGGCAAAGTTCCTCCCTTTCGTCTTCTAATTCACCATCGTTCATATGCTTATTTTTGAAAGCCATTTTCCAGAATGTATGACCAAGGCCGTAGCATGATCAAGGAGAGACATCTCATGGGAAAAACATTTCACTGCCTCCTCGTCCTGGCACTGGCCGAGTTGACGATTATAGCTGCCATGTCCACTAACGCGAAAGACACCCGGCCCGAGCTGCGCGACTGGTCTCAATACCCGGTCCCGCACGGGTACCCGAAGACGCCCCGACCGCGCGACGCCGAGTTTCTGAAGATCCTGCCCCCGCTCCGGACCGTTCCGCCTTTCGACAACGCCGAGAGGGAACTGGGCATGGCTCTTTGGTGGCAGGACTATAGCGTTCACATTTTCCAGGAGCAACCGCCCGCGCCGGAATCGCTGGGTCGTGCGCCCCGGGTCCGCACGACGCCCGGCGAGGACGAGCCGCTCGTTTTCGGTCTTTGGGGCATTGACGACGTTGGCGAGGTTTCCGTTCGGGTCGAGAATGCGCCTTTCCCCATCACAATCCGCAAGGTCGAATTCAATCCGCGGAGGGTGCCGGGCGAGAATTTTGGCGATCGGGTGGAAGGCGGACGGATGGTCGGATTCGCCAACTATCTTCCGCTGGCGGATACCGGCAAGGTTGAGAAAGGACAAAACACGGTCTTCTGGCTGACCGTGGAGACGCCCGCAGACACAAAGCCCGGTGCGTACGAGGCAACATTGCGCGTCGGTACCGGCCGACGGCACGATGCATTGACGGAGTCCATCCGCATCGACGTCCTCGACTACGTCCTGCCCGAAAGCGACATCGCCTTTGGCATGTATTTTCGGCCCAACGTGGACAACGACGCGGACTACTTGGGCGGCCGGGACTTCCTCCCGTCCCACTTGCGGACACCGGAGTTAATGCGAATGTACTGGCAGGACTTGAAACGTCACGGGATGACGAGTGTGACCATTTACAACAACTACCACGTCAACCCGCTGTTCGACGAGGCGAATCATTCGCAACTCGCCGACGATCCGGACATTCGCTCCCTCCAGGAGATGATGGGGATGGGGCTCACGCGCGGCGACATTCCCGTCATGTTTCTGGCTCACGTTCCCATCGAAGCGGCAGGAGCCGTGGTGACGGAAGCCAAAGCACTCGGACTTCCGGAATTGCTGTTCTATGGCCCCGACGAACCGGTGGTCGGGGACGAAAACGCCCTCAACCACCTGGTGTCCCTGCAACAGCTTCGGGAGCACTTCCGCCTCATTACGGCGATCAGCGATCATCCCGCTCGTGTTCTGGGGAAATACCTGGATGTCTGGGTGGTCAGCAGCGGACGCATTGATTCCTCCATGCTCGAGCTGGCCAGGGAGTGCAACGCAGAGATCTGGACCTACGACTGCAACAACAAGGGGACCGGCAACGCGCCGAACAGCCGATTCTACGCAGGTCTGTACACCTGGGCGCTCGGCCTCCGGGGAAATTTCGTCTGGTGCTACACGGAGGGATACGACTGGGACCGGCGGCACGATGCCTTTTTCTGTCATGTCATTCCCACGGAGCAGGAGCCCGTCCCCTCCATTCAATGGGAGACCCGGCGCGAAGGCACCAAGGACTACCGGACCCTTCGCCTTCTGGAATCGCGGATCGCGGAGAATCCGGATTCGGTGAAAGCAAAGGAGGCGCAGGCATGGCTCGACGGCATTCGCTACCACGTCGACTGGTACCGCGGCCGTGGCATACCGCCGGCCATGGTTAACTGGGACAGCATCGAACTCTGGCCGGCCTGCGGAAACTTCGCGCCCGCCGAACTATCGACCGTACGCGACCGGGCGTCGGAGTACATCCTGGCGCTGAAGCCTGCGGACTTCAATCCGCAGTGAGCCTTACCCGTTCCTCCCGCAACTCGAAATCGAACAACTCGCCGCGTGGTCTGGGTCATGGTCTCGGTCGAATTCTCCACCCATCCGTCCATGCGGCCCGTCGTCGCGAAACGCAGACCCGGCGTTGTACTGTCGATTCGAAAGCAGTTGATGTGCATGTTTCGGGGGCTGGAAACCGTGAATTGTGTGTGTTTGCTGCCCGGGTAGTCGCCCAAGGCCGTCGCCCCATTCCAATCGAATTGACCGGACTGGCCTGTCTATCAAGCTGATTGAAAGCGATCCGAGTGTTTCCGGTGACATCGTGATCGATGAGTTCGAGATGTGGGTAGAGCCGAAATCATGAATTTTTCCAGGCCGTTGAAAACAGCCTGAAGAAATTCCCGCCGAGAATTTTGGATACGTCCTCATCGCCGTACCCTCTTCCAAGAAGCTCGTCGGCGAGATTGGGCATTTGGTCGGGCAGTTCGAGATTGTGAGGATGGTGATGCGGATCCGCAATCGCGACCGGCATCGGCCGGAATTTCGTTCCTTGTTGCGCGAAGAGCCATTCGAAAAACCGGTGCGGTTGATCCTGGCAGAAATCGTTTCCGATCCCCACGTGGTCAATGCCGATTCGCTCTACCAGATCGTCAATGGCATCTCCGAAATCGCTCAGCGTCGACTCATATCCTTTGCGCAGGAAAATGGGAAATGAGACTGCCCCGACAACCCCTCCGCGCTCCGCAAGCGCCCGGAGGGCGTCATCCTTTTTGTTCCGGACAAAATCGACAAACGCGCGGGCATTGGCGTGCGTGATCGCCACCGGTACGGAGGACTGCTCGATGGCGTCCAGCGTCGTCCGGTCTCCGCAGTGGGACAGGTCGATCAGGATGCCGAGCCGGTTCATTTCGCGCACCGCGTCCACGCCGAAGTGACTGAGCCCTTCGTCGCAACGCTCGTAACAACCGTTGCCCAACAGATTCCGTTCGTTGTAGGTCAATTGGATGATGCGCACGCCCAGGGAGTGAAAGAGAGAGAGTCGCGACAGATCGTTTTCGATCGGGGAAGCGTTCTGCCAACCTAGAATAATTCCTGCCTTATTCTCTCGCTTGGCATGATGGATGTCCTCGACAGATTCAATTTTCACCAGGTTGTCGGAATAGGTCTGGAACCGGTGCTGCCACCCTGCGATGTGGTCCAGGGTTTCTGCGAATCCTTCCCACACCGCTATCGTCGCGTTGCTGGCGGTGATCCCACCGCGTTGCAGGCTTTCGTAGACCGCCGGGCTGTCCCAATTGCTGACGTTCAGCCCGTCGATGACGATGGACTTCCGGTAGACCGTTTGGGAGTGCTCGTTTTGTGGAGATGCCATTGATTCAGGCCCTACCGGGTACCAGCGGCTCCTGCCACGATTGTAGGCGCGTACCAATTGGATGGGGAGGGTCCGCTGACTACCGCGTCAACGGAGAATTCCAGCACTGCATGCCGGCCGGCGAATTCGGAAATATCCTGGTCGAAGGATTGGAGCGGGTACGGTATTTCGCCCGGAGGCATGCGGACTACTTCCTGTCCGTTAATTCGAACCACGGCGTCCCCCACCGAATGCGGTCGGCCGGACATGCTCCAGCGGCCCTGAATGCGAAGACTCCCGGCATCGGGCATCCGGCCGACGATTTGCGCCGTGCCGGCGACGTGACAGGAAAAGCCGTCTCCTTCGGCATGAATATACTTCCTTTTCTGCGGCGCGATTTGCCAGGGGAGACTTACCCAGGGACCGATGAGTTCGTTGTCCAGCTTTGGGAAGGCGAGCAGCACGCCCGGCTCCTCCTCGGACCCGGCGATCTC
Source organism: Kiritimatiellia bacterium (assembly GCA_963578625.1). Taxonomy (GTDB): domain Bacteria; phylum Verrucomicrobiota; class Kiritimatiellia; order SLOV01; family SLOV01; genus CAUZEO01. Next base: position 16,337 of record CAUZEO010000035.1, read on the forward strand.
AGCACGCGCGAATCGCTTTTCCCGATCTACGGCAACCGGTTTGCCGTCCAGGTAGACCAGCACATCGTCGGGAACGAACATTTCCACTGGCCCGTTTCCAGTGAAGGTGATCTTAAAGAATGAGTTCTCGCTGCCGACGTACTGAGGATAGATGCGACGGTTTTCTTTCACGTACAGTTTGAAATCAGCCGGTATGCTCGTCACGTGAAAACGATCTGCCGGCAGCGTCGCTTCGATATCGAGGAGGTAGCTCTGTTTCGGATTCAGCGCCAGCATTTCGTTCCCGTCATAGATCAGCCAATCGCTAAGGGCGTCCACCCCGGGAATCAACTCCTGCAAAACGCCGGGTTCAGACCAGGATGTCAATCCGATGATCGACGCACCGCACCACGCCGGGTCCTCCCCCGGGCGGTACACCACCAGGCCGCGCCGGGTCGGATGCTTTTCGTAAAAGGCGGTTACCGTTCCGTTCCCGCGATACCCGAACAATTGTTGGTCATTGCAAGCCAGCCGTACGTCGGGCTCCAAGTCGTAGGTCTGAAATGCCTCGGCAATCTCCAGCCAGGAGGGATGCGTGCTGGCACCCGGGTACATGAAGCCGTAGGACTGAAACTGGTCCATCCTTTCCTCGTCGGCCGCTTGGTAATACGCGCCTTCCGGCACGATCTTTACAAACCGGTGGTAGATGTACCCCGCCAGCGGATGGCCGAGATTCAGCGTGGTGAGCGCAAAACTGGACCACCGTGCGTTCAGCGGATTGATCTGTTCGGTTTCGAGAACGACGTTCGGATAGGCATCGAGAATCCCCCGCTCGAGGGCCATGATTCCTTGGATCCCGTTCACCCCTTCCAGGTAGAAAATTCCGGTGGGGCACATCGATTCATCGAGATATATCATGTCGACGCCGGCCTTCACTGCGGGTCCGATCCGGCTGATGAGGAGATCGCGCCAATCCTTATTCGCGTTGGAGGTGTAGACGACGGAAGGCTCGACGCCCCAGTAGGTCTTTCTTCCTTCCGAGGTATCGATGGTGATCCGTCCGGCATGAACCGGTCCGGGTCCTTCCCACTGCTCGTTGCCGTCCTCATCCTTCGTGATTTCAAGGAAGCCGCGCCGGAAACGCTCGACGAGGTCCGGATAGATCGGATCCATGGCCCCCTTGTTCACATGGATGCCGACGTGAAACCCCAGTTCCCTTGCCCGCTTGAACCACCTGGCGGCATCTTCGGACGGGGCATACTCGGGAAAATTGTGATCCCAGCTGTACCCGCGATATCCGCCCATGCGGCCCAACAACGTCTTGGCGGGATCGAGGCGCCGAGCCAGCGCTTCAAGCGACTCGAAGTCAGCAACCGGGATGTATGCCTGGCTCCGGATATCCTTTACCCAGCCCTGGGGCTTCTGGTCGATGGGAACGAAACCAACTTCATGCTCCATCCAATCAAGGTAGGGATCGACCGCGTCCGCCCAATGTCCGCTGTACGCGCGAATTCGAACTTCGAACAGTTTCGCTTCATGCACCGACGGCATGTACCCGCGACTGAAGGACAACTCGGCGGTATTGCCGTGACCGGTGGAGTAGGCGTTGGCGGGACCGATGTGTTCTTCGCGCCCTTCGAAAAACCAACCGCCTTCGTCCGCTTCGAACAAGTTGATCAGCGGCTGGACCGACCGGAAACTGAATCCCTTCGTGGCCGGATCCCCGTAAATGGAGCCGTGCGTCGGCGCCACGGCTTCATGGCTTTCCCCGTTGCCTCCGACCGTGATCAGCCGGTGATGCTCGAGATCGCACCCCCGGATGTTCACTCGCATCTGCTCAAGGAGTTGTTTGGATTTCGAACCGGCATTCAGGATCAAATCGCCACGCGCCGGCTCGATCGTCCAATGGAAGAATATGGTATTCCCTTCGGCGGTCTCGAGTGAAGTGACCACCGAGTTGGGTGCGGGCCGCTGAAGGCTGATTTCAGCGGCTGCCAGATCGAGGGAGCTTTCTCCGTAGACCGGATACTCGGAAGACGCTCCGGCAAGATCCAGGTTGATCAGCCGCCGTCCGGTTTCCCGGTTCTCCAGAACCACAAGCTGTCCGGCCTGGATCTCGGCGCGAATGGTCTCGTTGGTGAGGGTCGCCCGGTGCTCCGCGTCGCGCCAATCCGCCATGCCGCGGACGCTGCAAAACGATACCAGGGCAATCAACAGTCTCGCAAAGTGGGGTTGAATCATTATTCGCACTCCTATCTTCTGAAATCGTTCTCGTCCGCGACGGTTCTTCTACCCGGGAGTGTCAAAAAATCCCCTCCGTGGACTCCGTGCGCTCCGCGGTTAATTTCGTTTGGTTACGAAGCCGCGGCCTCCCCGCTTTTCGCGGGGCAGGCGTGTTTTGGGTGGTTCAATTTTTTCGGTTGGGTCTAGATGCCCTGGGCGAATATTCTCTGTCCGGCCAGTGTGTCTCCGATCGGAAGTCTAGGCGACTTCCGCTACTTTACGGGTTTTCAACAAAACTAAAATTCTTCTCAGTTCTTTTCGTTTCCTTCTGTTTGAGATCCGTTTGGTTGCGGCTTTGCCAGTATGGGGTACCCTCCTGTATTTAGGGTACATCGTAAACAAGGAAATCGCAGTCGATATCGCCGTTGACCAGGGGGATCCTTTCTTTTGGAGTGGCTGGGATCTCGCGTTCATAGTCTTTGGAACCGGCCAGCAGGCAGAAGCGCCAGCCGTGCAGGCGACTAATGGCGGAGGCCACGTTTCGGCAGAAGATCGCGTCTTTCTCCAGGCGCTTGCCGTACGGGGGATTGGTCACCGCCGTGGTTGAACCATCACCCGCCTGCAAGTCGAACAGCGATCGATCACGGAACGCCAGGCGAACACCGGCCGCCCGGGCGTTCGCTTTCGCGGCTTCCAGAGCCTCCGGGTCGTCGTCCCCCGCCTGGATCCGCGGGGCCTGGCCCGATGCTCCCTGGCGCAGGGATCCGCGAAGCTCCCGCATGACTGCGGCATCATCGGGGCGAAAGTTAGCCCAGCGTTCGAACCCGAAGCGCTCGCGCGCCAGGCCCGGCGCCTTGTTGGTGGCCCATAGTGCCGCTTCGATGGCGATGGTGCCGGACCCGCACATGGGGTCCATAAAAGGCGACCGCCGATCCCAACCGGACATTCGAACGATCGCAGCGGCCAGGGTTTCCCTCAACGGCGCCTCTCCGGCCCGCTTCCGGTAGCCTCGTCGGTGGAGCGCCTCGCCGGAGACGTCGAGGTAGACCGCTGCTTTGTCGTTCGCCAGGTAGACGAACACGCGGACATCGGGATCTTCGCGGTCAACGGAAGGTCGTTTTCCGTCCGCCGCGCGAAGCTGGTCGACGATGGCGTCCTTGGTTTTGAGTGCCACGAATCCACTGTGCCGCAGGGCGCTGGAGGTGCAGAAAGAAGATACGGAGAGAGTCTGCCGGTGGGTGATGTACGCCCGCCAATCGACGGACTGAACGCCGCGGTAGAGTGCCTCCTGGGTGGGGCAGGGGAAGCGCGCGAGAACGAACTGGATGCGCTGGGCAATTCGGCTTTCCAGGCAGGCCCGCCAACCATCCTTCCATTCACCGCGAAAGGGAATGCCGCCGCGGTTCAACCGGACACTCGCAAAACCCAATTCACGCAGCTCTTCGCACAGCGCGGATTCAGTGCCTGGAATGCAGCCGGCAAAGAACTCAAGCTTTTCAGCCATGGGCCTTGCCCCGGTGCTTACGCACGTTCTCGAGCATGCCGATGCCGCGCCCGCGGTTCACCCGACGTTCCAGGATCTCTTCCAGCATATCCCACTCTTCCGTGGTGGGCGGGGAGTCATAGTCCCAGCGCTCCTCGTCGTCGCGCTTGAACTGCCATTTCATATGGTGCGCGGTGACGAGGATGCGAACTTCGCGCTTTACCCCGTCCGCGCAGCGCCCGGTCCATGAAATGTTGTTCTTCACCTTTTTTTCTAATCGGTCGCGGGCTGGCTCTGTTGGATCATCTGGTCAACATCCACATTGGAGACCATCTTCTTCGTGCCGTCGGGCCATGCGATCTTGAGCGTGACCGGCTCGCGCCGGCTGCCCAGGCCGAAGTGGAGGGTCAGGTCGTTCTGGTTTCCCTCCCCCGTGCCCGCTTCCACTTCGCGCGATAAAATGATTCCACCGCCGAGGTCGATCCGCACCTGCGCCCCGATCGCCGCGCGATTGACGGTGCTGCCGTTGCCTTCGAGGCGGACCTTGATCCAGTGATTGTTGTTGCCCCGGTTCTGGTAGAGCCGGCCGCCGGTGGCGAGGTCCAAAAACCCGTCGTTGTTGAAATCAGCCCAGGCCGCCTGGTAGGTGGTCGGCATCCCTGCCAGTCCTTCCGCCTCGGTCACGTTCGTGAAGGCCCAATTGCCGTCGTTGCGCCACAGGCGGGAATGATCGCCAGCGTAGACCGTGGAGTAGTACAGGTCGAGGTCACCGTCGTTATCGTAGTCCGCCAGGGCAGGCGAACCGTAGGACTCCTGCCAGGCGCTTTCGGTAAGTTCCCATTTCTGTTCAAAATGCCAGTCTTTGGATGGCCCCAGGTTCTGGTAGAGCCGAGCCCGGTCCTGCCACGCGTCCGGATGACTGAAGTTCCCCGCGAACAAATCGATATAGCCGTCGTTATTCATGTCCCCCCAGCACGAACCGATCGAGTGGCCATAGGAGTAGCGCCACCCGTCGTAGGTTCCCGCAACGCCTAAGGCCTGGGCCACGTCGGTAAGTACGCCGTTGCCGTCGTTGCGCCAGAGATAGTTCGCCTCGATGCGGTAATTCGACACGTAGATATCCGGATCGCCGTCCTGATCGAAGTCGCAAGCGGTGACCCCGCGACCCGGGAATCTCACATTATCCGGCGGGACCGGTGGTTCTTCCCAGATTTTTGTAAAGGCTTTGCCCTGGTTGTTGGAAAGGACCGAGTCCAGTTCGTAGCCGTTGCCCTCGTAGGCGCCGATGTAAAGGTCGACGTAGGCATCCCCATCCAGGTCTGCCCAGCAGGCGCCCTGGTTGCTGTTTCCGGGCAGCTCCGGCAGATCGATCTGGGTGAAGTTGCCGGTTCCGCCATCGTTACGCATCACCCGGCCCACGGAAAGATCGAAGATGTCGAGGTATCCGTCATTGTTGAAATCACCCCACACGCCCGAGCCGTGACCCGCCAGCGCGGTAAAGTTTGTCCCGCCGTCGTTGCGATGAAGCGTGGCGCCGGTGTAGAGATCCGGGTAGCCGTCATTGTTGAAATCGCACCAGGTTGAATTGGCATTACCCAACCCGGCAGCGAACAGCGCTTCCGTCCGGTTCGTGAAGGATCCGAACGCGAAGGTGGGCAGGAGTACGAAGACGACGGAAAGGTGATGAGAGTTCATAATTAAAATCTCGCAGGAAAAAAGGGGTCGGTGTGTTAATTTGTTAAATACCGAAAGGCTTTACGCAACCGCCGGACTTTCACGTGGTTCCCTTCCCGGAACATCTTCACCGCATGATACATACTCGTACGAGTTTCCATGCCCAGATGTTCAATTACCCAATCGTTCTTCATTGATGTCCGGCTTCTGACCAGCCAAGCCAGGCTCTGCTTACGAAAATCGTTTTTCGGCAGTGCCTTCACTTGCTCCCCATCGAGCTTTAAATCCCGCAAGCCCTTCTCCAGCAGCTCCTCCACAGCCTGCTCGTCGTGAGCGTTTTGGCCTCAAGGAGAAATAAATAAATCCCATCCCAAACCGACCTTATCTCAGTGCCATTCCACACGGACCCCTAATTTCAAGAATTCAATTCAGCGTGTTGCGCAGGTGCTCACAATTGATGACTTTTTCCACCAGGTCGAACGGAACGTAAACATACTGGTTCTCCGTGGCATAACCGATTCGCGAGTCCGCCTGGGCCAGGGCGAATAGTTGTCGGGCGGCGGCGATCTCGGCATCGAGGATTCGGAGCAGGTCGGCGCGGCAATGTTCCAAGTCGGCCGGAGCCTGTTCACCGCTGAGGATTGCATCCCGGGCAATCACGAATCGGACCTGCCTGCCCACGGACGCGAAGTATATCCGGGCTGCCTGCGCCACGCGCAGGTCCTCTGTAGCGGCGGCGCGCCGCCCGGGATCGGCCAATTCCAGTACTTCCTCCAATTTGGGCAGACCTGCCGCCCATCCAGCCGCCGTCTTTTCGAATTGCTCGGCGAGAACCTGTGCCGGATAGACGCCGCGCCAGCTTTCCAGGTCGTCGTAGGGAATCCCGACCATGGTAGCCAGAAAACCGGTGGGTTTACCGTAGAGAAGATTGGCGGGACCCACCTGCATCGGGGCGTTGTACAATACCGGCTGGCAATAGGGAAATTCACGAAATGCATCGCTGAATGCGGTCCAGGCCTTGCGCGCCGCAGGGACTGCCCTCGATCCGTAGTGGTCCGCCGCGACCTCATCGAGGACACTCGCCGCCGTTGCATTAGGTTGTTCGTCAAACCGCCGTGTCACTTGGAAGTTTACCGAGGGGTAGCTTCCGATAGCCCAGCTCAGGAACATCCCGTCCACTTTTTCCCTGGCCAGGTTTTCGCGGTGCTCGGCCACAAGGTCGAGAACCGGAAGGTACGGAAGTGTCGAAAGTTCCCATGCCGTGCCCACCTGGATCTTGGCCACGGTCTTTAGATTCCGCTTCGCGGCCTCCTGCCAATGGAGCTTCGCCCGCGGCCCCGGGCCGACCACGCAAAGCGCATATTCGCCGACAACGGTTTTAACCCCGCCCCGCTCGACTGGCGCCGCCCACTCGCTGACCGACATGAGCCAGACGTCATCCGGCAACCCCGCGACGAACTCCGGTGCGTCCCGGTGTTGGTTCCATCCCCAGTCCCACACGATGACCTGGGCGGCGGGATTGCCTCGATGAACTCCCTGTTTGATCGCCTGGTGGAGTTCGGCGACGATCTCGACGTCCGTGCGTTCGGCGCAGCGCGGACAATCGGTTTTGCGAAAATGCGACGCACAGTGCGTCAGGTTTTCGGATGCGCTGATGGTGAAGACCCCGCCCAGTCCAGGCACTTCGGTAAACACATGCTCAAGTGCGTCACTGATCCACGTGCGAACACGCGGGCTGGAAGTGCACATGGCGACATGGCTCGCTTCCGGTACACCCGCCATGTCCGGCCGATCGGCGAAAAACGCCGGCGGCATGGCGCGCGGTTCGTTGAGGTAGAGATACACCGCGATGCCGTAGCGTTTGGCTCGCTCGACCAGATTCCGAAGATTGGACAGACGCTGTTGGTGGTCTTCACCGAATTCGGGAAAATCTTCACCTCCGGGCGCAAGCTGCCGCAACACGATGTGCAACCACACGCCGTTCACCCCCAAATCGGCGAAACGCGCCAGCAGCCCATCCGGGTAGGAGTCCATCCCGGCATCCAGGAGAGGGTCTCCCGTGACGCCGAAATAGGAGTAGACGATTCGCGGACCCTTTGAGCAGTTGTTCGCCGGAACCCTGCGAGGCGTACCGGTGTCCGGTCGGGCCAAATGACTGACGAACTCGAAGCGCGGTTCCGCGGGTCCGGCGATCGAAGCGCCGAAATGCCGTTCGACAATCGCCTTGATCGAATCGGCGCCACGCCGGTCAACCTCGTCCGGTACGCGGTAGACAACCGGCTCGCACTTCGGCTTGAGGCCGCCCAGTTTTGCGAACAGAAAGAAATCCTCGCGTAACGCAAAGAGCAATTGTTCGGCGGTCATGTCCACCAGGATCAAGAGCTGCTCGTAAGGAAGCAGGTGCCAGTTCCGCCGAAGGACCGTCATGTAGGACCACTGCCTGTGCTCGGGCGGGATCACGATCG
>CAUZEO010000036.1:0-24006 GCA_963578625.1 Kiritimatiellia bacterium
CTTTCAATTCCGAAAAAGTCACCGCATTTCGGTTCTTTAAGACACCCCCCCCCCCCACGAACAGCGGTTCCGTTTTCGGCATCGAGCAGTGCCTGTTCCCGCGCCTCAGAACTTGACATTCGGTATGCGATACCGTTCGCTTACATGTCATCTCAATAGTGGGGGGGGTTGTAACCATGAAGGAGTCAGCAGGATGAGAAACCTGGAAAGCAGATTCTTACTCGGAATCGCAGTCGCGTTATCACTGGGGACGGTGGGTGCACTCTCACCGGCGACCGCGTCGTTGTTCGAAGGATTCGAGGATCCGCCGACCAGTGGTTCGACGGACGGCATGGGCGATTTCGATCCATCGGACCACAACAATCCACACGGCACCAATACGCACGGTGCAGTAAACGAAGCAACGCCGGAAGGAATTCAGGTCAGGACCGATGCATTGGCGCCGGGTGCGCCCGAGGGGAGTCAATACCTCAGGATCGCCGAGGGCGATAATTACACTCCCTTTCTCAGTCCTCCGATCCAAAGCGACCAGAGTTTCACGGTCACGTTCTGGGTCTATAACTCATTCGGCAGCGGCTTGGATTTCCAGGTGGGCAGGATAAACACGCCCAACCCTCCTCCGGGAAACACCGGGTTTTCCAATATTCGTTGGGTAGGGGGAAATATTGATAGAGTTATCAACCAAGCCATTGAGGGCCCAGGACCAAGTTTCCCCTGGACGGTCATCACGGACTTTACCTCGGGACAGTGGGGTCGAATTGGTCTGGAGTACCAGGCGCCCGGCACGACGAACGGCACCTTTAATCTTTACTTAAACAACTTCACCACGCCGGTCGCGTCCAATCTGCCGGTTAACAACTCGGGATTCGCCTACCCGCTGAACAACATTTACTTCGGCACCCGGGCGGACGCCGGCGAAATATTCATCGACCAGATCGAGGTCTTCCTGGGCCCCATCCCGGCGCCGATGCAGGTCCAGATCGTCGCGGCCGATGTAGGCAGTGAGTTCGGGGTGCAGTTCCTGAGCGAAGCATCGAAGACCTACTCACTCGAATTCACCACCGACCTCGTCACCTCCAGCAACTACCAGAGGGCCGGGGCCTTGCTGGAAGGCAATGGAGGGATCATGGAATTGTTTGATCCGACCGGTTTTTCCGCCTCCAAAGCCTACCGGGTCGCGATCGAGTAGCGCAGTCCGCTGGGTGTCGGCGTGTGAACACTGTAAAATCTTAAGTAAAACGGTCTTTTCGGGCATTTGGAGCCACTGAAAAATTGGTTGCTATTTCCCGCGAATTTTTCTTGCTTAAACCGGATTCCATCACTATACGTATCGGGGTCGAGTTAGAGAGAATCTGATGCTCGTGAATCTATATTATATAGTTTCATGAGCGAAAGTTCGGTGAAGCAGGTAGTAGCAACATAGCAGGGGCCTACAGAACAGTCGGAGAAAAGAAAAGATAAAGAGGAGAAACAACATGAAGACGATGAATATGCAATGGTTGGGAATGGGTATAATTGCGGTGGGACTGGGTTCCATGACGAGCCCCTTGCTGAACGCGAACATGCTGGTCGACAGTTTCGAAACCGTTCCCGGATCGACGGATGGCATGGGTGACTTCAACCCGTCGGCGAATAACAATCCGCACGGGACCGCATCGAACGGCCCGATCAACGAGTCGTCGCCGGAGGGTATCCAGGTGAGGACCTCGGCGGTAGCACCGGGCGCCGCACACGGTGGCCAGTACCTCCGGATTCAAGAGGGCAGTGCTTATGTCCCCTACATGTCCCCTCAAATAAGCAACTCAGAGGCATTTACGGTGTCGTTTTACCTCAATAATCCGAACAGCTCCGGGTTGAACCTGCAGGTCGGTCGGCACAATGCGGCCACCGGTCCGAACATCGGATTCTCCGCTGTGAAGTGGGAGAACGGCCAGATTCAGAGAGGCGGGCACGGCTCTGAAGGAGGTGGCTTCTGGAAAAATATTACTGCATTCACGTCCGATCAGTGGGATTTTATCGAGCTGGCCTACGAACCGTCGGGGACCTCACTGGGTACGTTCGATCTGTTCGTAAACGGTTCGGCGATAGTCGCCGGTGCACTGGTCAATAACTCCGGCTTCAGCCCGCCGTTGAACAACATTTACTTCGGAACCCGGGGCGGCGCCGGCGAAGTATTCATCGACCAGATCCGCGTATATGCGGGCAATATTCCGGAGCCGGGAACCCTGGCCCTGGTCGCGGGCGGATTGTTCCTGCTGGGCTTTCGCCGCCGGCGCTAAATCTTGTTTACAATTGAAGGTGCCGCGAACGCATAGATCGTGGCAAGAAGAAATTCAACTAACAGGCGGTCCTTTTGTAGGGCCGCCTGTTGGTTTTGAGCCAGATGCACTTGTTCGGCTATTTTCCGGAAACTTTCAACATATGGGAAAATCTGCCCGGGTTCCTTGTTTGTGAGTACCCGGGAATCTCCAATCCAAATCGATTCGGATTGCGATTAAGCGACACCGAAAACTGTGATTAGGGGTCACAGGCTGGACTGAAACCTGAACACTGAAACCTACCCCCTCAATCCATCATGCGCCCGAACATCATACTGATCCTCGCCGACGACATGGGCTACGGGGACTTCGGGGCGTTTGGAAACCCTCATGTCCGGACACCCGCCCTGGACTCGCTGTGCGAAGAGGGCGTTGCGCTGACACAGCACTATGCCGGCTCGCCCGCATGCGCCCCGTCGCGGGCCGCGCTGCTCACCGGCAGATATCCGCATCGCACCGGCGTGATCGACACGCTCGACGCGCGAGGGACAGAGCGGTTGAGCCTGGACGAGACGACCCTGGCGCAGGTTCTCAAGTTGGCCGGTTACGCGACCGGCCTGGTCGGGAAATGGCACCTGGGTTCGCTGGACCCGCGGTATCATCCCAACGCTCGAGGGTTTGACGAATTTGCCGGGTTCCGCGGCGGATGGAGCGACTACTGGAAGTATCGCCTGGAACTCAACGATTCCGTGCAGCCCTCGAACGGGCAATACATCACCGACGTGTTCACCGATCACGCCGTCCAATTCATCGAGCGCCGGCGGAGCGAACCGTTTTTTCTGCACGTGGCATACAACGCGCCGCATTTTCCCATCCAGGCGCCCGACGACCACGCGGACCTTTTTCGCGAAACCGGTCTCTTCTCCGAGGGCGTCAGCCGGATTTACGGCATGAACCACTGCATCGACGTCGGCGTAGGCCGCATCCTGGAAACGTTGCGCCGCCACGGCCTGGATGACAACACCATGATCCTGTTTACAAGCGACAACGGTCCCCAGCTCGAGGAATGGGACGGGCTCGATCTGAAGCGGTACAACGGTCGGTTCAACGGCGCCAAGCCACTCGTGTATGAAGGCGGCATCCGCGTCCCGGCCGTGATGCGCTGGCCCGGCGGTCTGGACGGAGGACGGCGTATTCATGAACTGGTTCATTTCACCGATTGGTTTCCGACGTTGTCTGCGGCGGCGCAGGTGGAGATTCCCGAGAGTCTGCCGCTCGACGGACAGAATGTCTGGTCCGCTCTGCGGGGGGAGGCTGGCGAGATCGACACCCGCCGTTTCTGGCAGTGGAATCGGTACAGTCCCGTGCGCAACGTGAACGCGGCCATGCGGGACGGCCCCTGGAAACTACTGCGCCCGATGATTCCCGAAGCGCTCTGGACCTCCGAGAAAGACCAGAAGACCGACTATAATCTCCGCTATGCGCCCGAGCTGGTGACCGGAATCACCCCCGGTGTTCCGGATCGGAACATCCCTGAACCAGAGGACGCATTGCTGTTCAACCTCGATGACGATCCGTACGAATCCCGCGACCTGGCCGCCGAGCTGCCCGACCGGATCAGCGCCATGCAGCGGGAGATGGACCGGTGGTTCGATGAAGTGGAAAATGAGCGGCGGCGGCGGTCAGATTGCCTCGGTGTGTGAAGGTCGGCGCCACCGCCGAGTTTGTACGTGTTTAGCGTGCCGGAGGCGCACTCCAAAAATTGCGCCTTCGGCGCGCTAAACATGTACTCGGCCTAAAGCCGGTGGGGGCTCAAGACTCTGCACAAAAAGATGGAAATAGGTACTGCAAATACAGGGTGAACAGGGTAGGATTATTCCATGCGCAATGCACGTCCAAACTGGTCCGGCGCATTCACGCTGATCGAGCTGTTGGTCGTGATCGCGATCATCGCGATTCTGGCGGCGTTGCTGGTACCCGCCATGAAGGAGGCGCTGGAACGGGCACGGCTCATGACGTGCGTCAGTCACGTCCACCAGGTGATGGTGGCCGAGGTTCAATACGCATCGGATCACGATATGAAGTTGCCGCCGATCAACCTGTGGCAGTTTTACGACGACCGAGACGACACGCGCGATCCCCATTCGCTGCCGTGGATCGTATGGACGCAGGCGCTCGAAGGATATCTCGGCGGCGATCATGCAAGGTTCAAACTGGTTTGCCCGAACCTGGTGAAAGCGAATCCGCATGCCGCCTTCGGCTGGACGGTTAATCCTTCTTATGGTCAAAACGGCTTCATCGACAACAACCTGAACGGATCCTACGATGAACATGATATCATTGGAGGGACGCCGATCGAAGTCAGTCTCGTCGCGTCACCGAGCCAGTTCCTTGTCATCTCCGAAAGCTACTGGCCGAGAACAAATACCAAGCAGGGCTGGGCTCTCGGGGGACCGGGCAATCCCGTATTATGGCGCCAATTCCCCAAACTGAGGCACGAAGACACCTTTCCGGTGGGATTTCTCGACGGTCGCGCGGAAGCCATCCCCGGGGCGACCCATCCCAACACCCATAACCGGGAACCCTGGTACGCTCCCAAACCGCTCCTCTGGCCCGATATTCCGGACGAGTGGTGGACTATGAATTAGGAATTTCCGATTTCCGGTTTGAGGGGGGAGGAACCGCGGATTTCGCGGATATATGCTTATGAATCGGGTTTGATTCGCACCCAATCACCCAATCACTCAATCCGCGGTTCAAATAGTCAAAATTCGATGAAATATCGGAAATACTGGTTACGACCAAATAGTTGGCGCCAGAGCACGGTAATCTGATTAATATTGTTCCATGCTCAGAATTCATCCAACGCGATTGAGCGGGTTTACCCTTATCGAGCTGTTGGTCGTCATCGCGATCATCGCGATCCTGGCAGCGCTGCTGGTGCCCGCCATGAGTGAGGCACTGGAGCGGGCAAGGCTCATGACCTGCGTCAGTCATGTTCACCAGGTAATGGTGGCCGAGATGCAGTATGCATCGGATCACGATCTGGCCCTGCCGCCCATCAACCTGTGGCAGATGTATAACTACATCGGTGACCCGCGGGTTCCCGAAACGCTACCGTGGATCGTATGGACTCAGGCGCTGGAAGGATACCTGGGCGGCGATCACGCACGATTCAAACTGGTCTGCCCGAACCTGGTGAAAACAAACCCGCATGCCGCGTTCGGCTGGACGGTCAATCCTTCCTATGGTCAGAACGGGTTCATCGATAACAATTTCAACGGCGCCCACGACGATGGTGACATTATTCCGGGGGTACCGATCCAACTCGCTCTCGTCTCCTCGCCCAGCAAATTCCTGGTCATCTCGGAAAGCTACTGGCCGAGAACCAACATCAAGCAGGCCTGGGCCCTCGGTGGACCGGGCAATCCGGTGCTGTGGCGCCAGTTTCCCAAGCTCAGGCACGAAGACAGATTTCCAGTGGGATTTCTCGACGGGCGCGCGGAAGCCATCCCCGGGGCGACCCATCCCAACACCCATAACCGGGAACCCTGGTACGCCCCCAAACCGCTCCTCTGGCCGGATATTCCGGACGAATGGTGGACAATGAATTAGGCCCTTTTTGTGAGGGTATAGATAGCGATTGGTCAACAGCAAAAACATGGAATGAAGTATGAGGTTGTTGTAACAATGCCGGGCCATTTTCGATTTTCGATTTTGCGGCGCACCGGGCCATTTTTGATTTTTAGATGGGGACAGCTACGTGGTGTACCCTCTCTACTGATTCGTTCAATCAAAAATCAAAGATCAAAAATCAAAAATTCCATTGCCGTCCTTTCTTTTCTTCCGCTGGCTTCCGCGGGGGCCGACCCATCCGGCGTGGAGACGCTTCTCCAGACCGGCACGACGGAATTATCGAGCAGAAATTTCGAGGCGGCCAAGGAATTATTCGGCAGTGTGATTAAGGAAACGGCGCCCGGTTCTGAACCGTGGGCCCATGCAGTCTTTGGGGCGGCCGTCTGCGCACATCATCGGAGCCCTACGACACAGAAACGCGTCGAGGATGCTGCGCGGCTCTATCACTTGCTGTTGGAGAGTGTGGCCGGCTCGAAGTTTGCGCCACGTGCGGCGCTGAATTTGGGCCGGTTGGCCGAACTTCGCGACTACTACGAAGATCCGGTTGACCTGGAGGCTGCGCGAAACTGGTACCGCCGGGTCATCGACCGCTGGCCCGACTTGCCGATTGCCGGCGAAGCCACGCTGCGGCTTGCCGCCACCTTTGTGCAGACCTACGACATGCCCGAAGTGCGCCATGGCGTTGATCTGCTGGAAACGTGGTTGACAACACGTGACGACGAACCGTTGGCTGCGGGGATGTGGCAGTATCTCGGTGATATCTACTTCTATCCCCTCGCGGATCATGCGGCCAGTCTGAGTTGCTATCGTAAGGGGGAGGCGCTCGGTTTTCTCGACCCTAACAATATCGGCACCCTCTTCTGGCGGATGGCAATCCTGGCCGAGCGCTTTCTCGAAGATCGTGAGCTCGCCGTGGAGTATTATGGAAAAGTGATTCGCACCGGAGCGGCGAGTGGCAAAGGGTACCAGGCGCAGCAGGCGCTGGAGCGTCTGGGGGCGCCGGTGCCGGAGTTGCAGTTGTTTCAACCGATCGCACTCACGAGGCCCCCGGAATGATCCCAAGCGCCGGCCGCATGCGATCCGTGTCCCGATGGATCAACATCAACACCCTCGGGCTGGTCCTGTTGCTTGCTACGATCGGCTTGAGCCTGGGCCGTGTGATGCGCATCCACCGCGAGCTCTTCGAATCGGACAAGACCGTCCTTCGAATCGGGCACGCTGCGCTGGAACTCGGATTCCGGGAAGCGCTGGACGTTGTCATTGCCGAATACGAGCAGCTTCATCCGGACGTGAAAATCATCCAGAATGCCGTACCGCAGAAAATCTACGGCGAGTGGCTCAACACGCAACTCATCAGCGACACGGCCCCGGACCTGGTCGAGCTTTATCTCGCCTCCATGGTCCTGGATGAGCATTACCTGGCCAGTCTGTTCGAGTCCCTTGCAGACAGCATCGATCGACCCAACCCCTATAACGCGGGCACGCCCCTGGCGGATTGGCCATGGCGGGCAACGTTCCAGGGAGGCATGCGCAGCGGATTCCGGGAGGGGTTGCAGGATTACTACGGGGCCCCGATCACGCTGGCCACGATCCGGATCTACTACAACAAGCAGCTTTTGCGGGAGGCCACCGGCTCGGACGCGCCGCTGGATAGTTTCGGCCAGTTTCTGCAGGCATGCGAGTCAATCCAGGACTTGAGCGAACGGACCGGCAGCAAGGTTACCCCGATCGCCGGCAACCTGTACATCGTCGGAACCTTTCTTCGGCGATACCGCGTGGCGTTCACCGCGGGCTATGAGTCCGAAGTGGACGTGGACCTCGACGGACTGATCTCGCATCGGGAATCCTATATCGGCTACCTGCAGGGCACGACCGATATGCAGGCATCCCACATCCGGGCCTATTTCGAATGCATGAAGGAGCTGTCCCGGCACTTCGGGGAGGGGTACCTCGGACTCTGGCGCGATCAGGCTGCATTCCTGTTCGTGCAGGGACGCGCGGCCATGCTCGCCGCCGGCTCCTGGGACGCAACCAGCCTCTTTATGCAATCCGATTTTGAAATCGGGGTGTTTGACTTCCCCCTGCCGGCCGAAGGCGAACGGTGGGGAGAGTATATCGCCGGGCGCGAGAACGAGGCCGGCCATGCCGGTAGCATGGTCATCGGCCTCTACCAAGGATCAAAAAACAAGCGCCAGGCCCTCGACTTCCTCCAGTTCCTAACCAGCCGAAAATACAACGAGATGCTGACGCGCGAAGCCGGGTGGATCCCCGTCATCACCGGCGCCCACCCCACGGAACGAATGAAACCGTTCTTGCCCGACCCGACCGGCTACCCCATGGGAGTCGATGTTCGCTATAGCGGTTACGTCTACGAAGTGATACACGGGGAAGAGTGGCCGTTTCTCCACGGCGAGATCGACTACGAGGAATTCGCCCGGCGCGTGGACCGGGCGCTCCGCGATCCCGGCTATGGCGGGGACCGGCAATGGTCGCAGGAGTACGACCAAACGTGGCGGTGGTGCCGCAACCAGGAACGCGTCCTGGCAACGCAGGCGAGCCGCATCCTGATGGATGCCGCGGCTCCGGGCGGGCAGGAACGATATAACCGCCTGCTGCTGCAACAAACGCTTGCCAACAACGGCGAGAGTATTCGCTATCAGTTCGAACAGGTGCGCGGCAAACCAATCTCGGACATGTGATGGCATTCCTGCGAACGGAACGAAGCAAGTTCATGGCCGCGCTGGTTCTCCTGCTGCTGCCCACGGTCGTCGGCATGCTGGTATTCAACTACTACCCGAAGTTCGGGACCATCAAGTACAGCATGTACCGCTGGGACGGATTTTCCGTCGAGGAGTTCCGCGGCGTCCAGAACTTTGTCACGGCGTTGACCGCCGATCCCCTCTTCTGGCAGACGTTTCGGCTCGTCGGCATTCTGCTCGTGGCAAACCTGGTGAAAATGGTGCCGGGCATCGTCGTGGCCGTTGCCATTCACCGGCTCAAGAGCGAAAAATGGCAATACTGGTACCGCGTGCTGTTCGTCGTGCCGATGGTCATCCCGGAACTGGTCTGGCTGCTGATCTGGAAGAGTTTTTACGACCCTGCGGCAGGGATTTTCAATGCCCTGCTGAACCGCACCGGCCTGATGACTGTCCTGCAGTGGCTTGATGTCAAGGCGCCCGCGCTGGCTGCGGCGGTCACGCCGGTTCGGGAGATGATGGTGGATCCGGTCTTCGGCTCGGTATGGGGCCTGGCCCTGGCCGGCGTGCTGCTCTGGATGCTGGCGCCGGGATTGCGAGGCGCCGCCCGGAATTGGGGATGGTGGGTGTTTGCGCTGCTCCTCGCCTGGCTGCTTTGGGGTCAGGTGAGGGCTGCGGTGACTCTCGTTGCCCTGGCGCTGGTCGCCGAAGCCCTGCGGCGGACGGTTCGAAGCCCCTCGCCCGCGCTCAAGGGGATGGGCTCAATCCTGATCCTCCTCGCATCGTTGTTCATCCTGACCAGCATGATCTGGACGGCGCCCATCAAGGCATTCGATGCAGGGTCGCCGGCGTGGCTGGGCCACACGAAGCTGGTGATTCCCGCCCTGGTATTCTGGGGCTTCCCCTGGGTGGGCACCATCGGGGTGCTGATCTACCTCGCCGGGTTGCAGAACATATCCACCGACGTGTATGAAGCGGCGGAGTTGGACGGGGTGGGGCCGATTCGCATGCTCTTCAACATCGAGTTGCCTCTCATCACCACCGCCGTGCGCATCAACCTGATCTTCATGACCATCGGCACGCTCACCGGGTACGGGTTGTTCCTGGTGCTGCTGGGTCACAACGGCGGCCCCGGCAACGCAGGCATGGTGCCCGGGCTCTACATGTACCGGGAAGCATTCTACTTCGGCCGGTTCGGATACGCCTGCGCGTTGGGCATGGTGATCTTCGCCATCGTGCTGGCGATTACGATCATCTATCACAAGTACGTGAAGGTGGAGAAGTAGCCATGGCACGCAGACACAGCCTCGGCAACGAGTTCGCCAAGCATGCGCTGATCTGGTTCGTGCTGCTGTTCGCCTTTTTTCCCCTCTACCTGATGCTGGTCATCAGCTTCAAAAGCAACGATCAGTTCACCGACAATCCGTGGTTCTTTGACGCTCTTTCGGGCTGGCATTGGGGTAATTGGAGGAACGCCTGGTTCTCGGTACAGAACTACATTGCCAATTCCGTGGTCACGTCCGTGGGCGCCGTCGCGCTCTGCCTGGTCATGTCCATTCTGTGCAGCTATGTGTTGGCGAAGCACCGATTCGTGGGCCGCGGCTTCATCTATTATGCGCTGATCGCCTCCATGTTTCTTCCCGGCACCGCGGCAACCCTGATCACCATGTTCACGCTGCTGCAACAATTGGGATTGATCAATAACCTGTGGGCGCTGGTCATCACCGGCGCGGTGGGCGGACAGGTGGTGTGTGTTTTCATCCTGAAGCAGTTCATTGAAGAAATCCCCCACGAGCTCTTCGAGTCGGCCCAGATCGACGGCGCCGGCCACCTGCAGCAGATACGGCACATCGTCATGCCCATGTCCGGCCCGATCATGGGCACCCTGGCCATCATGCAGTTCATCAGCAACTGGAATAACCTGATTCTCCCTCTCGTCATCATGCGAGACGACGAAATGCTGACCATCCCCGTAGGCCTGATGCGCCTGGAATTCGCCTACGTCAAACAATGGGGCGAACTCATGGCCGCCTACACCATCAGCTCGATTCCCCTGGTGGTGCTTTTCCTTTTCACCATGCGGCTCTTCGTCAAGGGCGCTCTGGCCGGGGCGATTAAGGGGTAAGCAACGTGGCACGGGGCTCCGCTACACGGGTCACATACCCGTGCTACGTACGTACGGACGAACAACTGTTTTGAGTTCTCGAATAACTTAAGAATGACGCTCTAGTAAAAAATTCGCCTCCACGAGACGCAAACCGATCCAAAAGGTAGTATAGTGCGACTACCTATGAGTTCCACTTGCCGACAACTTTGCGTCCACCTCCTGATCCTGCTGATCATATTCGCCGCCGCCAACCCGGTTTCAGCCCGAAACCGGGCGTTTATGGAAGATTTCGATGGCGCATCCGGGGGTAGCGGGGGCTCGGGCAGCGACCGGGACCCGGATCCCACGATCTGGAACTGCGGGTATTTCCGGTAAGACACCGTGGGCGACCAGACGTTTGGTCCAAGTGCTCGATTCTCCGGGCCACGCCCACAGCGGCTCCAATTATGTGGATCTCAAGGCGGGAAGTCATCCGCTCACAATCTCACGGGGCTTTCACGATGAGTCAGCGGTGCAAATTCGTTGAGGCGATTCGGACTACGCCTCGAGATCGGGAGCACGAACGATGAATGGTATAATGGTGAAGCGAGTGTACTGTACAGTCCGGGTGTTTGCCCTTGGCGCCATGGTGGTGTCTTCGCCGGCCGCTACGGTGCTGACCGACGGTTTCGAGACAGTTTCCGGCTCGACGGATGGAACAGGTGATTTCGATCCACTGGCCAACAATAATCCACACGGCACGAACCAGAACGGGCCGATTACGGAAGCGACGCCTGAAGGAGTACAGGTCAGGACTTCGGCGGTGGCGCCCGGCCCGGCCGAGGGGAATCAATACCTGAGGATCAACGCGAACGATTCCTACATCCCCTTTCTCAGCCCCGAGATCGTCAATACCCAGGATTTCACGGTCACGTTCCGGGTCTACAACTCATCCGGCATCGGCTTGAATCTGCAGGTCGGCAGGATCAACGCCGCCACCGGACCCAACATCGGGTTTTCAAACATGAGTTGGGAGAACGGCCAGATTCGCAGATTCAGACACAGTTCCGAGGGCTCCGGCTGGGAAAACATCACGGGGTTTGCCTCCGGCCAGTGGGACCGGATCGGCCTGGAATACCAGGCATCCGGCACGACGCTCGGCACATTTAATATGTACCTCAACGATTTCAGCGCGCCGGTGGCCACCAATTTGTTGATCAACAACCCGGGGTTCGTTCCCCCGCTGAACAACGTATTCTTGGGGACCCGGGCGGGCGCCGGCGAGGTGTACATTGACGATATCGAGGTGTTCGAGGGCCCGATGCCGGAGGAGCCGGAGCCACCTAAGGCAGACATCGCATTCGACAGCCGCGGCCAGTTGTGCGTGGACGGATGGTTGCAGATGACCGAGATCAACTACGGGTTGGGCCTCACGTATTTGAACAACACCGTAACCGCTTCGGGGACGAACTGGGTGGAGTACGAGAACGCCAGTCTGAGCATGCGGAAGGAATTCGTCGTCTCGAACGACGTGATCACGGTGACCATGGAGATCACCCCTAAGTCGGTTCCCGCGCAGGCTTCGGTGGTGGAGACCCGGCTCGATTTTGCCGGCGAGTCGCGCACGTTCACCCACTGGTTTCAGCCCTTCACCTACGGCCACCCCGACTTCACCGGGCAGATTCTGGCGGTGCCCGGGGCCGCGGACTGGGATCTGGGTTTCGGCGGGGCAACGGGCTGGGAGGCCGGCGCCGTGTTCGTCGGTCCTGCGGGATCGTTCATGTTCGACCGGTTTCGCGCCGACGGATATACGTCAGTGGCGGCAGGACCCGAACGGGTGGCGGCGGATCTCAGCGAGGCGGACTTTCCCCTCTACACCCGCCACTTTGCCGAGTGGAGCGGGGCCCAGACCACCCACGATACCACGTGGCGGGATAATGCCTTCCTGCCCGGCGTCAACACGGTGACCTACGCGCTGCGGATGTACGACACGTCCGATGCGGATGAGGCGATTCGCCGAGCGTCAAAAGACTTCTACCGGGCGCGGAGAGACTACTGGCTGACGGAACACCCCGAGGCCGCCGCCGTGAGCACGCCGCCGAGCCCTTCCATCGCTTCGTTCAGCATGTTTGCCGCGAACTGGGCCGGCGGCCCGCCCGATATTATCAACATCCGGGGCGTGGCGGCGAACGCCAAGAGCAACCTGATTCTCTACCGGCAGATGCTCGATGCGGCGGGGCTGCAGGACTTTGAGCTCTACTTCTGGATCATGTTGTATGAACCCGATACCCGCGGCGGCTGGGGCGATCTGCCCACGCCGGAGAAGCCCGCGCCGCTCAGTGACGTGGTCTACCTGAACGGGCTGCGGGACTACTTCGCCGATCTCAAGAGCAACGTCGCCAATCTGAACGTGGGCCTCTATGTCAACCTCTGGGCCGCGTGGGGGAGTTCGATGGTGTACTCGAACCATCCGTCCTGGTTTCGAGCGCGGAACATGACGAACGACGGGGGAGGCACCGCCTTCTTCGGGAAACTTCCCGAATACGGACGGCATCTCTACGACCCCTCCTTCACCCCGGCCGAGGCGAGTGTCCCGGAGATGATTCAATCGTACGGGCTCGATTTCGTCTTCTTCGACAACGGTGGATTCGCCGACGCGGTGGCCGGCAGCATGGCCGAGCAAGAGACGTTCTTCTCAAACCTCGTGCAGTCCGTTCACGACGTCGGGGCGCTGGCCATTCCCAACGGCCGAAACCCCTACATGGATTTGAACTACGTCGAGCGGCTTGCCGGCCTCACGGCCGACAACGACAAGTGGTATGCCGACAGTTTTGCGGAGTCTTTCACGGTTCCACGCGCATGCCAGCCGCTGCTGCAACGAATCGGTTCGGACTATACGTTCGCTGTGCCCGGCTTCTTTGCCGGCGGGTACACCGACGATCCCGGATTCGTGCCCTATTTTCCGGCCCACTTCTCCGATGCCATCGTCGAAAACGGGTACCAGGACTGGGTGAATATCCTCAAGGCCCGGAAACTGGCCGAAACCCCACCAAACGTTACATACGTCGGGCCGGCGAACGGCGGATCCGGTCTTGAACTTCGCTGGAACAGCATTACCGCTACCACGTACGGCATCGAATCGGCCTCGCCGCTTTCGTCGGGGTTTTCCCAGATCGTGACCAACGGGATTCCCGGAACTCCGCCGGAGAATACGAGCATCATTCCGCAGTCCGGCGCCGGGCCTTCCGCCTATCGCGTATTGGGCCAGTAGGACTTCTAAAACGGCCGGCCAGAGCTCCCGCATGACCAAAATTTGCTTGACTTGAGGGGGGGGAGTGGAAAGTTGACTTTCGAGGATATCTGTCTCATGTTTCTGTAGTTCAAACATCACTGGAGAGGTCCCGTGCCAGTCAGGTCACTCAATGGCGCGGACGATGTATGCAGGCAGTCCAAGCGATGCCTCACAATATAGGAGTACACGGAATGAGAGCTTTCATGCTGAAGCGAGTGTTGTCTTTCACGGTTGTGTTGACCCTTTTCGCGATGGCCCGCCTTTCTCAGGCGGGGCCGGTGCTGCAGGACGGATTTGAGGATCCGCCGACCGTTGGTTCGACGAACGGCACGGGCGATTTCGATCCGTCGGCCAACAACAATCCATATCCGAACGGCCCTCCAACGCTCGGAGCGATCGGGGAGGCGACGCCGGAAGGGATCCAGGTCAGGACCCAGGCGGTGGCGCCCGGACCGGCCGAGGGGGGGCAATACCTGAGGATTACCGAGGGGGATTTCTACATGCCGTTCCTCAGCCCCGGGCTTCCCAACAGTCAGGATTTCACCGTCACCTTCTGGGTGTACAATACGGAAGCCAATGGCCTGAATTTGCAGGTCGGCAGGACCTACTCCAAAAACGGCCCGAATGTCGGTTTCTCCAATCTTCGATGGGAAGGGGGGGAAATCAAGCGAACGATACACGGCTCCGAGCCTCCGGTATCGGGCAGTCAAAGTACCATGACGACCTTCACAACCGGCCAGTGGGATCACATCGGACTGGAATACGAGGGATCCGGCACACCTTTCGGAACGTTCAATTTATACATCAACGATTTCAATACACCCGTGGCTGAGAAGCTATTGGCCAATAACTCGGGATTCTCTCCGGCGCTGAACCACGTTTTCTTCGGCACCCGTGGCGGCGCAGGAGAGGTTTTCATCGACGGGATCGACGTTTTCGAAGGCCCGATGCCGGAACCGACGGCCGTAGATAGCACCGTGGTCCAAGTGGACGGCGTCTTCGGCCTGCAGTTCATGGCCGAGGTTTCGAGGGTCTATTCACTGGAGTTCACCACGGACCCCGCCGGCTCTAACTACCAGGGCACCGGCGCTCTTTTGGAAGGCAATGGAGGGGTCATGGAGATGTTCGATCCCACCGGCGGATCCGGCAGCAAGACCTACCGGGTGGTGATCCAGTAACACGACCGGCGGGAGTTGCTCAACGTACAACATTAAGGGGCTCGAAAAATGAAGCGAATGATTGTAATGCGAGTGTTGCCTTTTGCGATTGTTTCGATCCTTTGCGCCATGTTCGGCCTTTCGCAGGCGGAAACGGTGCTGATCGACGATTTCGAGACGGTGCCCGGTTCGACGGATGGGACGGGTGATTTCGATCCACCGACCCACAACAATCCGCACGGCACGGAACAAAACGGGCCGATCATTGAAGATACTCCCGAAGGGATCCAGGTCAGGACCGCGGCTTCATCACCCAGATCGGCCCGTGGGATGATTACTGGCCGCTGAATCACGAAGATGGATACAATGTCGCCGGCTACGATGGCCATGTGATGTGGAGCGAAGACCCGGAGCAGCGGTGGTATCGCTATTACAACACCGTCGGCGGAGGACCCTGGAATATCTCCGAGTTCTGGCTTTGGGCCGAAGGCCTTGGAACCATTATTGATGTTTGGAAGTGAAGAACTTTTCAATTGGCTATTGTATGATTCGGACATGGGTTTACTTTCCAATCTGAAATTGAGAATCAGAAATCGAAAATGGCGCGGTTCACCTGCGAAGAGTTGCTCCGTTCGGAGCAACAAGCGCCTTCCCTCTGTTTTTATCGCGATCGGCGGGGTCTTTGCCGTCGCGCATTGCGCTGCTGCCCTGCCCACTCCCGCGGATATTTCCTGGACGGATTCGGGGGGCATCCGGGTGGACGGTTGGCTGGCGATCGAGGAGAGATATAAAGAAGGCCGGACCGTAACCAACCAGGTCCTGAAAAAAACGGCCGACACCATTGAATATCAGAACGAGCTGGTGAAAATCCGCAAGCGTTGGCGGCTCGAAAACAACAGCCTGATCATCGAACAGCAGATCGATCCACGTTCCGAGGCAGGGAAGCACAGCGAACTGGTTCTCATAGTAGAAACCCTTCGCCAGTACGAACATTTCTACACGCCCTACGGCTTCAGTTCGCCGAATATTACCGGCAAGTGGATTCCCGCGGGAGAAATGGCGAGAATTGAATGCGGCTATCACGGCGCCTATAGCAATTCGATGCTCTATTCCTTGCTGCACGGGCAGGGCGGCGCGGTGATGCTGGACCGGGTATTGAGCAACGGCTACCTGGCCTGGGAAGGCGGCATCCGGGATGCCGAAGGCGATTTCTCCAAATTGACCTGGCCCATGCTGGGATACGGACACTGGAGTTGGAACACCGGCCACCCGGGGCCGGTGAAGGCATGGATGCAGAATGTCTATCCCCCCGAAGGCGGTTCCGCCGAGTATCGCCTTCACTTCTTTGACGATGTCTCCATCGAGGAACTGCCCGAGAAAGCGCACCGGCTCTACCTTGAAGCCAGGAAAAAAGTAGCGATAGAGCGCGGCATTTTCCAGGGCTGGGAGAAGTCACACCGAGAACCGAACCATCGAGTCGGATTCTACGGGTTCGTCGCGCAACCCTGGGGCGGCGGCCTCACCAAGGCAGGCAATGCTTTTGTCGATCGGCTGGTACGCCTCCGACAGGTCCTCGACGAAAGCGGCATGGCCGACGCCGTGATCTATTTCTGGGTTCAACTCTATGACGGCAAGCGCGCCGGCTGGGGAGAGTTTCCGCTGGATCACCAGGAGACGAAAGACTTCCTGGAGAAAGTGCGGGCGAAGGTTCACAACGTGAAGCTGGGGCTCTACGTCCATCTGTGGATCGCCAGCGTGGAAGCTCCGGTTTACAAGGAGCATCCGGAATGGTTCACCGGTGAGTTTCACAAAACCGATGGCAACGAGGACAGCTACGCCGGAAAGCTGCCCGAGTGGGGCGATTTTCTGATCGACCAGATGCCGCCATTGATCGATGCGTACGATCTGGATTGCGTCTTTTTTGACGGGGCCGACTGGGCGCCCCGGTGGCGGGGCACTCACGAACAGAGCCGACAATTTTTTTCCCGGATGTCGGAAACCCTGCATGCCCATGGCGCCGACTTCCTGGTCAATGGAAACGTTCCTTTCGCCGACTTCGGCATGACGGAAACGGTGGCCGGAATGGACACTTCGAAGGACCGCGGCATGTCGGCGAACTTTCAGTACATGTCCTTCCACGACGCCACGTTCGGGCCGGAGTTCACTCCCTCACCGGCACACCGCGCACCCGTAGAAGATTCCGGCAAGGCCGTCCTGAAATACTACATCGATCGTCCTGAATTTATCATTCGCTGGCCCGCCCATTACGGGGGAGATGAACACGAGAAAATCTTGAAAGAGTATTTTGAGCCGTGGGCGCGCCGCCGCGCCGAACTGACCAAGGAGTAGCAATGATTCGACCTGAAGTTAAATGTACGTGGGCCTTGCTTGCCGCAATAGCCATTGCCCTGCCCACCGGCCTCGTCACCGCAAAAGAGATCCCGACCGTCGACGACATTGCGTGGACCGACCGTGGCGACCTGCTCATCAAGGGCTGGCTGGCCTTCGAGGAAAGCTACGGCGAATCCCCCGCAGGGGAAAACGAGGTCCTGCGGAAGACGGGCGACACGGTCGAATACCGGAACGCGCTGGTGCGAATCAGCAAGCAGTGGAGGCTGGAGGACAACACACTCATCGTCTCCCAGGAAATCACCCCGCTGAACGAACTCGGGCGAAACAGCGAACTGACCTTGAAAATCAAAACCCTGCGCCCGTTCGAACGATTCTTCACCCCGTACGCTTTCAGTTCCCCGGAGATCAGCGGCGAATGGATCGAGGCGGGTGAGAAGCCTGAATTGAAGTGTGGGTACCATGGCGCCTATAGCAACTCCATGTTGTACTACATGCTGCACGGGGCCACCGGCGGGGTGATGTTCGACCGGGTCCTGACCTATGGCTACCGGGCGTTTGAAGGAGGCATCAGCCGGGCGGCGGGCGACTTCTCGGAACTCACCTGGCCCATGCTCGGATACGGCCACTGGAGCTGGAACCGGGGGCACCCGGGACCGATCAAGGACTGGATGCGGAACGTCTATCCGGAGGAAGGCGGTGTGGTGGAGTATCGCCTGCACTTCTTCGAACCCGGTCCCAGGGAAGAAATCGGCAACCAGGCCTATGGCAAGTACCTGGACACACGGAAGGTTGTGGCCAGGGAGCAGAAAATTTTCGAGGGCTGGAAAAAAATCCATCGTCCCAAGCAGGACGAGGTCGCGTTCTATACGTTTGTCGGTTACAACTGGAAGCCTTGGGGCATTGCCGGCATGGGCGGATACAGCGGCCCGGAAACGCTGACCAAGGCGACGCCCTATTATGTCGATCACTTCAAACGCATGCGGGCCATCCTGGATGAGCACGGGCTGGAGGACGCATACATCTACTTCTGGGTTCATCCTATCGACGGTCTCGACGCCGGCTGGGGAAATTTCCCGCTCGACATCGAGCCGGCCAAGGATCTGTTCAGGAAGCTTCGCGAAGAAGTTCACCACATCCGGCTCGGCGCGTACGTGAATTTCTGGCTCTGCGCCACGCACTCCGAGGTGTACCAGCAGCACCCGGATTGGTTCACCACCGAGTATCACAAGACCGACAAGGGCAGCGATTCCTACGCGGGGAAGCTGCCCGAGTGGGGAGATTTCATGGCGGAGCAGCTTCCCATTTACGCGAAAGCGTATGACCTCGACTTCCTCTTTTGCGATGGCGCAGACTGGGCCCCGCGCTGGCGCGGCACGCACGAGCAGAGCCGGAAGTTTTTCACCGACGTCTCCAACGCGCTCCACGACATCGGCGCCGAATTCTGGGCCAACGGCAACATTCCCTACGTGGATATGGGCATGGATGAGCAGGTGGCGGGAGAAAGTGTCGAGAGCGACCGCATCCTGGCGGAGAATTTCAGCAATATCACCTACCATGAGCGGATGATGGGCCCCATGTTCTCCTGGCGGTCGTGGAAGCCGCTGCTCTTCTTCCGCTCCGGCCAGTCGCTCCTCGACCACTTCGCGGACCGCCCGGAATTCCTGGTCCGCTGGCCGGTACAGTACTCCGGCGAGGACCAGGACTACATTCTGAATCACTTTTTCACGGAGTTCGCCAAACGCCGCGGGGAAGCGCTTTTGTCCGTAAAGTAGCGGAAGTCGCGGAGACTTCCGATCGGCGACTTATCAGCTCGAAACTCCGAACCATTTGAAGCACTTCTCCACATCCACAAATTTCGAACTGTCAAGGAAAGACGCGGAACTCTCCGCTAGTTCTGCTACACATGGTTCGCATCGCTGCTGCCTCCATGCTTTCTTGCGAAAACAAGGGATAAATGCAGGATAATCTTGTGCGCCCCATCGAAAGATGATTTGTTCGCGACTAATAACGGCCAATGAAATTCCCAATTACAACAATTGCATGCGCGTCCTGCCTCTCCCTGCTGTCATTACGCACCCACGCACAATGGCCCGGCCCCGAAACCGTCGTCGGCATCTTCGACAGCCGCCAACTGCGATCTGAAGCGTTGCCGCTCGCCGAGACCCTGCAGTCTACACTGGCGGCTGCCGGATACCAGGTCATCGCGCTCAATCCGGAGCAAACAGCAAATGCAGAATTCCTTAATCGTCGCAAACTCGACGTCCTCATCTACCTCGGCGCCGATCACACGATTCCCGGCGGCCAGCAGTGCGCTGAGTTTCTCAGGGAAGGCGGACGGTTCTGGTACATCGGCGATCTCGGACCCTTCTTAGGCGTCGCGTACGAGGCACCCGGTGTACCTGAAGCCGACGACAAATCGGCGGAGGAGCGAATGCAGCGCGGTCGGTCCGCCAATCCGAATGCGGCAGGGGTATCCACGTCCGAACAGCTCGCCCGATTGGTCCAGCGCGGAAGCGTACACTGCTGGCGGACGATCGAAGCGGCAAAAGTTCTCGATGCGCCTGAGGCCACCGCGGACGGTCGGAACGATTTTGCCCAGAGCATCGATGCGTACTGTGACGCAGCCGTTCAGGACAACCTGAAGGCAGTGTCATTACGAAGCGCTGATTTTCCCTGGATTCGGCCGTCCTGCCGCGTGGTCGGCATGTGCAAGGCGAAATACGAATTGCCGATCTGGGCAGGGGGGCGCCCAAGTACGTCGGCGGGCTATCCCCTGGGAATGATCGCAGATGCTTGTGGCGAGTTTGGCGGAGCACGTACGCTTTTCGCGGGACGGGCGGCGCTGGAGCACCTGGCCACCTCGACGAATACCTGGTCGTCGTTCGTCAAGGAAGCCGTCGCGACGCTCGTGAGGGATGATCTCGTGGCGATGATTGAGCCGGCGCGCGCCATCGTCCGGGCCGACGAACCGATCGAACTCGAACTTCGTGTCGACTACTACCGGCCGGACCGACGCTCCATCGACGTTGACGTTCGAGCCGTTCGCCGACAAAGCGACGAGGACGGCAAGATTCTTTCCACGTGGAGCCTCGACCTGCCGCCTCGGGGCCACGCCAGGCGGTCTGTCTCGCTGCCGGCCGGCGAGCTCGGGGAAGGACTGTACGATCTCGTGCTCCGGGTGGATCAGAACGTGGTCCACAATCGCATTCTGAGCGTCCTCCCCGGATCGATTGCGCCCCTGGCCCGGGATACATTTTTCAACCGGTCTTCCGCGGGCCGGTTCGTCATCCTGTTCCGGAGCTTCGATGCCAACGCCAACAATGTTCGGGTGGCGAAGGAGACAGGCCTGCACGGCTTTTCGCTTCACATTCCCTGGATTCCGGAAGGGCACTCGGTCGAGACGTCCGTCAATTGGCCGGTCCTCGATCGCTGGATCGAGGATGCTACGAAGAATGAAATGAAGGTCATCATCGATGGGTGGGACCACCGTCCCTACCCGGAGTATTTCATCCACTTCAAGCAGTCCGAGTCGCGGAGGAACTGGGAGAAGTACCCCAGCCTGGTCGTAGACGAAAACCACGGTCGTTGGGAAGCGCTGTGGAAAGCCGTCGCGAAGCGGTACTCGGCCAACGGGAACGTCGTGGGCATGTTCCTGGCCCCGGGCGCTCAAAGCTCGTTTCAAATCGATCTCTCCGAACACGCCGCCGCGGATTATGCCGAGTTCCTGCGGTCGATCCAGGGTCGGGACCTGGAAGAACTTGCCGAGCGCCACAAGCTGGAATTCGATTCGTGGATGGATGTACGGCCGCCCGATGTGGATCATCCAGCCGGGAACATGTTTGCCCGGATCCTGGACTACCACGACTTCTGGAAGCACCAGCATCTTCAATTCCTGGACGCATCCGCCCGGTCGATCCGCGCCGTTGCGCCGGACATGCCTCTCCTGCTGCGCGGGCCCTACGACTACGGCCCGAACTTCCGCCATGCCGCCAAACTGATGGAGAAATACGGCCCCATCAGCATTCACGCAGAAAACGTGGAGACAACCATTAACACGCACACGCCGTTGTATGGCGGCCACCTGCGATACGGCGTACCCATCTCGGCGGAAAACGGCTGGCCGGGCAATCGCGGCGAACCGGCCCGGCACGCATACTTCAAAGCGCTGCTGGGGCGCCATACCGCGTTCCTCTACTCCGGGGGCGGATCCAGCCAGCTGCTCCCCAACCTGGACGTGCTGGCCGAATACGCCTGGCTGGATGCGTCGATCAAACTCCCCTCCACGCACCCGGTCATGCCTCGCGTCGCCGCCCTCATCAACGAAACCTCACAACTCTTTCCCGCGGTCAGCATGCCCCTGGACCCGAAGTGGAATACACCCCGATTTCATCGTGTGCTGTTCCGGCTGGGGTACCCGGCCATGGCGACCAATATCGATCAACCCGATCTTCGCGATATCGACATCGCGATGGACGGCGGCGAGAATCCGGTGGTTCGCCGATCCGTCCTGCGATCGCTGCTCCGGTGGGTCAGCGACGGAAACACGCTCATCATCTCCGACAAGATGGCGGCCTACAACGAAACCGGTCCCGTCACACCGCTGGCAGATCAACTCCGATCGCCCGAGACGACCGTTTATGGCATCCAGGCGGAGAACATCGGCCCGCCTGAAACATTTCCTGATGCCGGGGAAGAGGGCGCGGTCCAGAGCGTCCGGATGGGCAGTGGTCGAGTGATCCTTCTCAATGAGTTGAAGGATGACCCAATGTATCAGACGATCGGAACCGTGCTGGACAAACTGGGAGTAGATCGTCCCGTTCGTTGCGAGCCGCCGCTGCCTGTTGCCGTTCGCGAGAGCAACGATGCACTGTACGTGACTCTCTATGATGTCGACAGCCATACGGTCGGAGGCTACTTCAACCATGATGACGCCGCTGAGGACCTCGAAATCAGCGACGAGATCCTCCACTTGAAATTGACGGCCCCATTCTCACCCTCCTCCGCCATCAACCTGGCCACCGGAAGGAGTCTGGATGTAGCAGGCAATGAAGTTTCTCTGGCGTTGCGCAAAGGACATGGTGCCGTGGTACGGATGAGTAAGTAGTAAAGAGTAGTTGCTTCCCATCACGAAGGATTTGATATTTACTGTATCACTGTTCACTACTAACTACTTACTACTCACTCCCGAGCACATAACGAAGATGGAAACGATAACTACCGACCTATGCGAACTCGACTTCCCGCCCGAGATCTATGGCGGGAATCCGTCAGAGGTGGAGGAGGCGGTCCAGGCCGTCATCGAGCGTGTGTTTCGCGACGAGGACGGAATCGTTCGCAGTGGCGTTTACGGGAAAACCATGAAACCGCTGCGGTTGGAAGAGGTCGCGGACCGCCCCTATGGGATCGGTTGCTTCTCGCAGAATCATGCCATGCCGCACGAGCTCAAACCGATCTACAACAACTACGAGAACGCGGGCCAGGCCAGCGGTAAGTACATCCGTGCGCTGCTTAACAAGCACCAAGTGACCGGCGATTCACAGAGCGTGGAACTCGCCAGGCGCACGTTTCAGGCGCTCGAACTGCTCTGGAACAATGCCGCAAAATGGGTTCCGGGGTGGTGTTTCCGCCAGGACATCAACCCCTACGGCCGGGGATGGATCCCCAAGCCGTTCGCCGGCATCCGCCGGGTCGAGGGCATGACGGAGTGCAGCCCCGACCAGTATACCGACATCACCCTCGGCTTGGAGCGCTTTTACCGAGAGGTTGCCGGGCCCGCGGAGCGGGAGATCATCGAGGCGATGGTCTGCTCTTTTGCCGATTGGTGGTTCAGGCACGACTACACCACGACCTATGAAGGAGGCTGTTCCTGGTGGAAGATGCGGCCGGACTGCATTCATGTCATTGCCTTCTTCCTCTATCTCAATGCCCTGGCCCAAACATTCAAACCCGCGGAGCAGTATGAGCGAGGGTTCGAGGTGTGGCTGAACCTGCTGGAAGGCGGGTACGAGGCGCGGAGCCACTGGGGAGGGCCGAATGCGGTCGGCCTGACTATGCAGTGTCTTGACCGGCTGATGGAGCTGAGGCCCGAGTACAAGGAGCGGTGCATGGATGTGTTCAAGGCGGCAAACGATCACCTGCTAAAGCGAGTGCAAGCCGACAAGGACAGTATTCCGGGCATCAAGGGCCTGTTCCAATTCAAACACTCCGGCGCATGGTATCTTTGTGACGCCCACCGGGTGCTTGGCGACGACAGCGTCCTGTCGCTCGCCGAGGAATTTCTCTCCGCCTACTCGAAGCGAGTCGATTTCTACCACATCAGCCGCGGCGTGCCGGTCGACAGCCTCGCACCGGTCATCGCGGGCGATGACTACCGGAACATGTTCGTGTCCGAGGGCCACATCTGCTGGCTGGGAGCGTATTGGTATGCGAAGGGAGAGCGGGATGGTCCCCCAACCGTAAAGTAGAGGAAGTCCCCGTGCCGAAGGCACAAGATATGGAGTGCGGTGGCAGAGCGCAGCGGCGACGGCGC
>CAUZEO010000037.1:0-23329 GCA_963578625.1 Kiritimatiellia bacterium
CGTCCGACCTTCTGGTAGTCCTTGATCGTCTCCGGTCGCTTTCCCGATGCTTCCTTGCTGGCGAGGTAGAGACTGAAGACCTCCTGAACCGTTCTCTGGTTGTTGGCATCCGGCACGGTAGAGAGATAGTGCCGGGCTGCGTCCATAAGGGACACCCGGTCTGCGAGCATTTCCAGGGCACTCACGGCATCGACTTTCTCCCGCTCCGAGAGGTTGTGCCACCCGATCATCTTGTCTTTTTTCCCGATGGCCTCGAAGCGGCTCTGCTCGGCTACCTGAAGCAAGTGGATGTCGATGGCCTGCCTGGCCTCGTCCAGGCTCCCGAATGACTTCTGATCGCGTTTCCCTGCCCTGGTCCCGAAGTCGGCCTGCCAGGAGCCGCCACGGGGCCGGATCTTCACCTTTTTGTAGGATTGCTGAGTGCGTCTTTTTCCTGCATATTTCTGCTCTTGTGACATGACAAACCTCCCAACACGTTACACCAAGTCGTTACATCGGGCATTTTGGCCGATTTGCATGTTGGTAGGTTAGTCCATAAGTAGCTTGTTGTCAACGACTTTGCCTGGGTGGCGGAATTGGCAGACGCAGGGGACTTAAAATCCCCCGGCCTTTGGGCCTTGCGGGTTCGAGTCCCGCCCCGGGCACCATGCTCTTTGTCTTTGGCCTGGAGATTCGTGCAGCTTGTCTTGGTTGGCCTTCCGGACAATCCTATGTGTGGCTTGGAGCTACGGATCGGCAACCGGGCCTGTATTTCGTCCCTGATGGCCCCTTTCATAGCGCCCGGTCCGGCGATCCCATTGTAACCGTGTAGACGGCCCCGTTCCGCCCGTGCACACGGATCTGCCCTTCGGTGGCGCTTCCATCGAGGCCGGCGACACGGTGACCTTCTTCATCCGCGATCTCGATGGGTGCCGGAACTTCCGAGGCGGCACGTCAGTTCGATGTCAAGCCGGTCATCCTGCATCACGGTGCAAGTCTCCTCGAACCGGGCATGCCGGAACCTCAGGTTGCGCGCCCCCCGTAGCTGTGGCCCGGAGAACATGCAGTACGGGGCAAGGCGGGCGCCAACAGGAACACATCCTGGCCGCCCGCTTCCCGGAACCCAATGAAATGATGTTGCGAAGGATCAGGGCCGGGAGCGTCGCGCCCCAGCCGTAGTTCTCGCAGCCGCCGGGATTGTCTTCATCGACGGGCCAGAACTCCATGGCTACGCCCGGGATGCGGTAATTGTACCGTGGCGGCAGGCTGGTATCGAAGTTTCGGACCGGGAGCCGCTCACGCCGGTCAATTCGTTGGTACGTACGCTCGGCGATCTTCTCGCTCAGCAACATGCTTTGACCGGCATGCCAGGCCGTCTCGGAAAAGATTTGCCAGAAAGACGGCCATCTGCGGCCGAGGATGCTCAGGGAGAACATTCGAAGGGGAGACTTCGGAGGCCCATTGTGTGCGGAGTCGGCCATCCACCGTCTTCCAACTTGCGGCTTGGGCTTCGTGTGCAAACAGACTAATCAGCATCAGACACCACTTTCTGCAGTTCATGACAACGATGCTCGAGCTATTTCAGGTTTTGCGGATGAAACTTTCCCCAGTTTTCTCGCGCCTTTTTTTCGTTTGGGGCCAAGTAGATCTCATGGATCAATTCTTTGGCAGAAGGCGGTACCGATTTGGGCCTCTTATCGGGTACGCTGGCGGTCTTGTGAACCCTGCAGCGCTGTTGTGCGGTCTCCGGTCTTGCTTTCCAAGCCATCTGACCATACTCCGTATTATGTTCTTGGGGGACAGGCCAATACCATATTGGGAGGTCAAAAGGGACAAAGATCGTTTCGGTTGCAGTCTTCACCGTACTCCGGGGGTGGAAGGAGATTGCGATCGATCCGGAAATGGGATGCGTTGAGAAAGGCAAAACGAAGTCATGACACCTACCCATCAGGGAAAATCGTTCGAAGAGCACCTCGGCTTCTTTCCATACGGCACCCAATACCATCGCTTCCCGACGCCTTTGCCCGAGGAGTGGGATGGAGATCTGGCCGAAATCGCGCGTGCCGGCTACACCCATGTTCAGTACCGTCCGCAATGGCGTCAGCATGAGCGGGTCCGGGGAAACTGCGCGTGGGACGAACTCGACAGGCTGTTCGACCTGGCCGCCGGGAACAACCTTCGCGTGGTCCTGAAGCCAATGCTGGAAACCGCACCCGACTGGGTGTACTATGAGTTGGACGGCACGCGCATCGGGTTCCATGGCGTGCCTCTCTCCCCGCATGCCAACGCCGCCTACTACGTCGGAGGCTGGTTGCCCTGCTTCGATAATCCGCACGTCGTGGAAGCCGCGGCCCGGTTTGTTCGTGCACTCGTGGCGCGCTACCGCGAGCACCCGGCTCTCTGGATGTACGATGCCTGGAACGAGCCCCGCAGCCGTCCGATGGGTCAGTGTCATTGTCCCCACTCCCGGGATTCCTATCGCCGGTGGTTGAAGGATCGCTATGGCGCCGTCGAGGCGTTGAACCGCCATCTGGGCAAAGCATGGACCTCCTTCGAATCGCTCAACCCTCCCACTGAATCGAACGACTTCACCGAGATGCATCTCTGGCGCACGTGGGCCGGGTTTACCGTCTCCGAGCATGTTCGCTTTGTCTGCGATGCGATCCGAAGTGAAGATCCCGACGGGTTCATCCTTGCCCACGTGGGGGCGTGCACCGTGCTGCAGGATCCGATCTGCGACACCAGCGACGACGTTCAGAACGCACGACATTCGGACCGCTATGGCTGCTCGGTACCCATTGAGCATCACCCGCGCGCCCCGCTGGACCACAGCATGCTGGAGTTTCAGCTCGACTGGATGCGTCGCGTCGATTCGCTCTACTGGGCCCACGAATTCTATACCAATACCTCCTGCTGGAGCCGTCCGCCCGCGCCCGAGACCCTGCGGCGCCAGATCTGGACCGTCATCGGGGCCGGCGCCGCCGGCTTCACCTTCTGGCAGTACCGTTCGGAACGGTTCGGCTGGGAATCCAACGGGTACGGAATGCGCAACATCGACGGCACCTCCACGCCGCGCAGTGATGTGGCCGACGAGATCGCCCTCACTCTGAAGAACAAGGGTGACGCATTGATCGGCGCGACCCGGACACCCGCCCGCGTGCGAATCCTGCACTGCCGCGACTCAGATATGGTATCGCGATTGGAGGCGGTGGGTGTGGGGCAGGTCGGTCAGCTCCAGGCAGAGAACATCACCATCGACTTCCCCTACAAGCGGGGACTGCGGTCGACGCATTTCCTCTATCAAAGCCTGGGCGAGGAGACCGACTACGTGGTACCCGGCGACGACCTGGCGGAGGCCCGCGCGGTGCATGTGAGCGCTGTGGAGGTCATGACCGAGGCGACGGCGGACTGGCTGCGGGAGTATGTAGGCAGTGGAGGGGCGCTTATTGTCGAGTATCCGTTCGCTTCTCGAGACGAACGAACGTGGGTATCCCCGGATCGTCCCAACCACGGCCTGCAGGATCTGCTCGGCTGTCGCGAGGCGGGCCGCGTTATCACCGGTGGTGACTTTGAAGACGTCGTTGAATTTCCCGGCAGCGTATGCGTCCGCGCAAGCAACTGGCGTGTCGAACTCGCGCCGACCTCGGGCGAGATCCTGGCCGCCTGGAGCGATGGGGCGCCGGCGGTGGTGCGAAACAAGTACGGCAAGGGAACGGTCCTGGCGCTTGGCATAAACTTGTCTCTTGCGTTCGGCAACGGGACGTGGGAGGACCCGGCCCGCGAGGCCTTCGCCTGGGTTGCGCGGCAGACCGGCCTGGAGCCGCCGAGCTGGGCGCATCCGACGGTCTGGGTCCGCCGCCGAATTAGTTGCGAATACGAAATCTGGATCGTGACGAACGTCTCGCATGAACCGCAGGAAATTCCTCTCCCGGCCGCGCCACTGGACGTGTGGGTGGCCGCTGGCTGCACGATCGGCGCATCCGATCGACTTGTCCTGAAAGGGGGCGCGGTCTGGGTGGCGCAGATGCCCTTGATCCCATCCGATTCGTGAATGTCGATGCGCAGGCGAGCCAGGCTCTTGGAATCGTTCCGTTGTGATCGGACTGAATTGGGGTGAGGGGACTATTTCCCTTCGCGTTCCGCGCGTCGGAATTCTGCCCGTTCCCGCTTCAGCGGTTCCCAGTAGATACGGCTTTTCTCCAGTTCGGCGCGCACTTCGGCATCCAGTGCCTCGCGCAAGGCTGATATCGACTCGGCAAAGCCGGAGCCCTCGATGAAATTGCATCGGAATTTTTGAGGGGCACGTGCAGGGCTAGCCGCCTCTTTTTAAAGAATCTTTGCCAAATTTCTCACGGATTTTGTCTACTGCCTGGTCGAGGGATTTGTGTTTTGTTTTATTCTGATCCTCCGGCATTTCGAAGAGGTCCGGCTGGTTTGTCGATTCTGCTTCGGGGCCGCTGAGGCCTGCTACTCCGAATCCTATCAGGCGGATGGGGCGGCGGATGTTCTGGGCATCGAAGAGGGCCAGGGAACAGCCCAGGATTTCGTGGTCGGTTGCGGTGGGGCTGCGAAAGGATCGCTGGCGCGTGATCGTTTTGAAGTCGTCAAAGCGGAGCTTGATCTGTCCGGTGGATGCGACCTTTTCGGATTGGCGAAGACGGCGTCCGACCTGCTCCGTTAAGCGGATCAGGACCTGGCGGACTACCAGTGGATCATCGCAGTCTTCTATGAAGGTGTGCTCGTTGGATATGCTCTTGGCTTCATGATCTGTCACCAATGGGCGATCGTCCAGGCCGCGGCAGAGTCGCCAGAGATGCTCTCCGAATGTGTTGCCCAGCCATCGTTGGAGGGTTGCCTGGCCATGGCTTTGGGCATCCTTCACGGTTTCGATGCCGAACCGCTTCAGGCGAGTCTGCGCCACTTTCCCGACTCCCCAGATTCGGGAGACCGATAACGGCGCCAGGAAGGAGAGGATCTCCTGGGGATCAGTCGGGACTACCGTTAGTCCGTCCGGCTTGTCCATGTCGCTCGCCAGTTTGGCGAGGAACTTGTTGCCGGCCAAGCCTACGGATGCCGTGAGTGATAACTCATCCTGGATCTGCGCCTTCAATGCGTGGCCCAGGGATTCAGCCGAGGTACTTCTTTTTGCCGCGTCGGTGATGTCCAGAAACGCTTCATCGATGGATATCGGCTCTACCAGGGGAGTGTAGCTGCGGAGAATGGCCATGACCTGGCCGGAGACGTCGGCATACTTGGACATGTTTCCCGACAGGAACACGCCATGAGGACAAAGCTTGCCCGCGGTTCTGGACGGCATCGCGCTGTGGACGCCGAACTCCCTGGCCTCGTACGAGGCCGTGGATATTACCCCGCGCCGGTCCGGCGGCGATCCGATGATGACCGGCTTTCCTCGTAACGAGGGGTCATCCCGCTGCTCAATCGAGGCATAAAACGCGTCCATATCGACGTGGGCGATGCGGCGCGTGGGCTGGATTGACGCATTCTCTGTCATTTCCTGCCATTGAATCCCAATTTGGACCGTGAGTTACAGGATTTTCTTCAGTTGGATATTTCAAATGGAACCGGATCATTGATACTACGCCTGCCGATGAAACCGATTTGCACCTATACCCATATCGTCTGGGACTGGAACGGAACCCTGTTCGATGATGTGGAACTCTGCGTGGATGTGATGAATGGGCTTCTCGCGCGTCGAGAAATGAAGCTTTTGACGGTGGATTCGTACCGTGAATGCTTCGATTTTCCAGTGGCGGATTACTATCGTCGGCTCGGATTCGATTTTGAGGAAGAGTCTTTTGAGGTGGTGGGAACCGAATTCATTCGGGACTACGAGACGCGCCGCGAGGAGGCGGGATTGTATTCGGATGCGAGTGAGGCGCTCGCGCGCGTTCGGGAGGGCGGTGCGGAGCAGTCGGTGTTGTCCGCATATCAGCAGCCAATGCTTGAAGAGTTGATTCAGTTTTTTGGACTCGATGAGTATTTTGTGCGGCTGGTGGGACTGCAGGATCACTACGCACACGGCAAATTGGAACAGGGTGTGCAGTGGATTCGAGAGCTGGCGCATGATCCCGGGGAAGTCCTTCTGATCGGGGATACGACGCATGACTTTGAGGTGGCGCAGGCGATGGGAGTTGATTGCGTTCTCATTTGCAATGGGCACCAGGCAGAGGCACGTCTTAAAAGGAGTGGTGTGCCCGTGGTTGGTGGAAGAAGTGATCTTTTCAGTATCGATAGATAGAATTGGGACACACTCAGTAACGAATGGTGTGGAACCACGAAATACACTAAATACACGAAACTGCGGCACCGCAAACGAACGGATTCCGAACAGAAGGAAACAAAGAAAACGGAGGAGAATTTCGGGTCACTCCGTGTGCTTCGTGCCTTCGTGGTAGAAAAATGGTCGCAACCAGGAACGATTACTGCAGATGATAGTACGATGATGTGGTGAAATGTAGAGAGTATGGAGAGTACGCCTTACACACGAAAAACACTTGAATCCTGGTGCGGGCCGGCGGTGATGCGGCAGGCGGAGAAGATGTTTGAGAAAGGGGCGGTGACCCGGGTTGACTATGAGCCGCCATGCCTGATTGGTGAAATTGAACTGGGGCAGCGGCTGCTGGTTTCTTCCGTGCGGATATTCGAGGATGGATCCGCCGAGAATGAATGCCCCTGCTTTGATAGTCAGGAACGGGGATTGATCTGTGTGCATGTCGTCGCCGTGGCGTTGGAGTATCTCCGGATGTCATACGATCCGGATCGGGAGCAACGCTTGCTGGAAGAACAGCGAAAAGCGGTCCGGCTGGCGGCGACCGAGGAATTGGAATATATCCGGCGGGCAGAACCG
The DNA here is from genome assembly GCA_963578625.1 of Kiritimatiellia bacterium. Taxonomy (GTDB): domain Bacteria; phylum Verrucomicrobiota; class Kiritimatiellia; order SLOV01; family SLOV01; genus CAUZEO01. The sequence goes on from CAUZEO010000037.1 coordinate 6,848, forward strand.
GGATCCGCCGATGGAACTGCTGCGCGGCTGGTGCTTGGATTCGGCGCGGATTGGCTTGAACGCCTTCCGCAAGGACCCGTTCCCATATTCTGCATGGCGGAAGTGGATGGCGCCCTGCTTCCCCTGGAATCCCTCTCTCCCGACCAGTCCTATTCCTTTTCAAAGCAGGACGACTCCATACTGTACGTGCTGGAAGATATCTGCGAAGGCCCGGCGCGGACCCGCGCGGAGGTAGGTATCGTCGATTTCCAGAACCTGCTCGATCTTCTGCACGGCGCCACCCTCCCCATCGACGGATCGAGCGAACAGGTCACCGTGAACGCGGCCAAGGTGCCTTCTCGCCTGCGGGTGGATTTGGATCGCGAGACCGGTGAAATCATCGTGATCGTCCACACAGAACTGCCGTTTCTCTCGGCCACGGAGTTTCCGAAATATGCAATTTCCCGGAACGCCGGCTGGGCGTATGGAGCCGGAAATATCTGGCCGCTGGAGTCCATCCTGCCCGCCCCTTTTCACGATGTGTACCGGGAACCGGTGGTGATTCCCCGGCCCGGGGTGCTCCGGTTTATGGATCAAGAGCTGAATCTTCTTGCCGCGGAGCTTAGCGTCGAAACGGATCTGTCGATCGATTTGTTCACGGTCGACCGGGAATCACCGCGCATGCTCTTGTACGTCAAGGGGAGCCGCGCTTCGCTGCGATGCACTCTTTATGCGGAGTATCGTGAGCTCGTGATGATCGCCTGCCGACCGCATCCGGAAGGTGAGTTCTCACATCCCGATGCCGATGACCTGATGCGTTACACGGTGCGGAACGAGGATCTTGAACGAGCAGCGATCGCGTCGCTGGCGGAGTACGGCCTGCGAGGAGATGCCGGGGACGATTTCGAGCCGGTTACTCGCACGCACGCTGTCCTGAACTTTATTGGGAATGCTGTACCGGCCCTGCGGAGACGCGGCTGGCGGGTGGAGTTTGAGGGCCGGATTTCCGATGAAATGGAAACGCTCGATTTTGTCGCTCCGGTAGTTCACGTGGAAGATGGAAACGACTGGTTCGACATTCGCTTTGACTTCGAGGATGGCGAAGGCGGCAGCCTTTCTTCCGCGGAGATCCAGCGGGCGATTCAGCGCGGAGAAAGTTACGTCGAGCGAGGTGACCGGACGTATCTGCTCGATGGCCAAGCCATCAATGCAATGAGCGGGGTGTTCGAGGATTGCGCGAGCGGGGAGGGGTCCCGCGCCGGCAGCTTCCGCCTTCCGTCGATTCATGGCGCCTATGTAAAGTCTTCGCTGGACGCGCTTGACGGAATTGATGTCGAAGCCACTCCGACCTGGCTGCAGCGCGCCGAGAGCCATAATCGGCTGGAACAGATCGGCGATGTAGAGATCCCCGACTCGCTGGAAAAAACCCTTCGGCCCTATCAGAAGGAAGGCGTTGTCTGGCTCTCGTTTCTAGAAAAAAATCATTTCTGCGGAATCCTGGCCGACGAAATGGGCCTGGGAAAAACAGTGCAGACATTGACCTGGCTTCAGTGCGCGCGGGCTCATTCGGAAGCGCAAGGGCTATCGACCCTGATCGTCTGTCCTACCAGCCTGGTCGAAAACTGGGCGGAAGAGGCGGCACGGTTTGTCCCGGATTTGCGAGTGCAGGTGATATCGGGCCCGCGGCGCGAAAAGCGGCTGGCCGCTCTTGAGCAGCACGACCTCAATGTAACCAGCTACGCCCTGCTGCGCCGCGATATAGAACATTACGCAGGCCAACAATTCGCCGCGATCGTGCTGGATGAAGCACAGCACATCAAGAACCGGTCTACCCAGAACTCCAAAGCTACGAAAAAGCTGAATGGACATCACCGGGTAGTACTGACCGGTACCCCAATCGAAAACAGCGTATCCGACTTGTGGTCGATCATGGACTTTCTTATGCCCGGATATCTGGGAGCGCACGATACTTTTCGAACGCGCTATGAACTGCCGATCGGACAGGGGGGGCGAGACGGAGAAGAGGCTCAGTCGCGTTTGCGTCGCAAGCTGAATCCTTTCCTTCTGCGCCGGCTGAAGCGGGATGTAGCAAAGGATCTGCCTCCCAAGATTCGGCGGGTAGCGAAGTTCACGCTGAGTCCGGATCAGGCCAAGGTATACAAGGAACTGCTCGAATCATCACAGCGCAGACTCTTCGACCTGGTTGCGAAGCAGGGGTTTCAGAAATCACGGATGGAGGTGCTTACCACCCTGCTTCGGTTGCGGCAGGTGTGCTGCCATCTCGATCTGTTGAAGATGCCTGATCTCAAGGCGAAAGAACCGTCGGCCAAGCTCGACCTGTTTATTGAATTGCTGAATGAAGCACTTGACGGCGGACACCGGATCCTGGTGTTCAGCCAGTTCGTGACGATGCTGCATATTCTTCGCGCGGAACTCGAAGAGCGGAAGCTGCCGTATTGCTATCTTGACGGCTCCACCAAAGATCGAATGGGGCAGGTTCGCAAATTTAATCAGGAGCGGAATATCCCGGTGTTCCTGATCAGCCTGAAGGCGGGCGGGACTGGCCTGAATCTGACCGGCGCGGACATGGTGATTCATTTTGACCCATGGTGGAATCCTGCCGTGGAAGAGCAGGCGACCGATCGCGCCTATCGGATCGGGCAGAAGCGGACCGTGTACGGCATCAAGCTGATTGCCCGGGACACCGTGGAGGAAAAGGTTCTGGCTCTGCAGAAGAAGAAGCAAGCAGTCATCGATGCGACGCTCGCTGGGGATGAAGAAGTGATGAAGAAGTTGGATTGGGACGATGTGAAGGAGTTGATCGATTTGGGTTGATGTTAGTTTTTGGGTATTGGGTATTGGGTATTGGTTTGGTGTTTGGTTTGCGCTAATCAAAATCTTTATCTCGCTCCTCTTTGAGCTTCATCTTTGTCTGGATCATTGTCGATCCGTGGTCTTCTAAGATTTAGTTGCCGTGTCCAAAACGATCCCATCGGGCCCCGTGCCGGAGGGGAGTTTTATTTCTTTTGCGGGACGTCTTCCCATACTTGTTTCTTGTACATCCCTTCTTCGACAAGGCTGTGCAGCCCGGCGCTTACGGTCTCTTTGTCTTCCGGATAAGTAATGCCTAGCCACTGAGCATCGGTGTGGATCGCCCGAACCGTGGCTTCTCCGGATTGGATGAAGTTGTCGACAAGGGATGGGATCAAGAACTCGGCCTTTTCGTTGTCGATAGCGTCCTCAAGAAATGCGGGAAACCGGTGGAGTAGACGATCGAAAACCTTCGGCGTGAATCCCCACATATTCATGGAGGCCGATTCGTCGCCTGTTAATTCGTTCCAGGTACCGTTCTCCAGGTATCGCGCTTTGCCGTTCCGCGCTTCGATTTTGTGCCGTTCCGTCACCTGGACCAGTTTGTCGCTTTCGATTTCGCACACACCACGCGTCACGGTGCCCTTGTCGGACAAGGTATTTCGCAGGACATAGGCAACCATGCAGAATTCGTCCGATTCCGGGTCGGTTTGGCGGAGCTGCTCTGCCAGGACCTGGTAGGCTTCGGGGCCGTAAAAGTCGTCTGCGTTTACGACTCCGAATGGTTCTTTCACCATGTTGCGGCAGGCGAGGATTGCGTGGCCGGTTCCCCAGGGTTTTTTGCGTCCCTCTGGTACTGAAAACCCATCCGGCAGATCTGACAGATCCTGGTAGGCATATTCCACGTCCACGTAGCGGGAAATATTTCTACCGATCATCAATTTGAATGGTTGCTCGATGTCGCGACGAATAATAAAGACGACTTTTCCGAATCCGGCACGGACAGCGTCATGACACGAATAGTCGATCATGGTCTCGCCGGAAGGCCCGAATTGATCGATCTGTTTCAATCCGCCATATCGGCTGCCTACGCCGGCCGCCATGATTACCAGGGTTGGTGAAGTACTCATAAGCTCTTATAAGTATAGCAGGTTTGTTTCCAAAGTTCCAGTTGAAAACCGCTACCTCTTACGCCGTGCTATGGCCGGGGTTGCGTGCTTTTGGCTTTGCTGCACGGGTTGGATACCCGTGTGTTACGCTCGGGATTTTCCGCCGGAAATGTTTATTACCGTTCCGTGGATGTATGAACTTCGCTCGGAGGCCAGGAAGGTGACGAGGTCGGCGATTTCGGTTAGCTTGCCGGACCTGCCTAATGGAATGGCGGTGGGACTGGCGTATTTAAGGCGCAATTCTTCGGCCGTGATTCCCCGGGTATAGGCCAGGGATTCCTCGTATGCTTCACTGCGAAATGCCGTGGCCTCAAGAATTCCCGGGGCGATGCCTACGACCCGGATTCCCTGCGGACCCAGCTCCCGTGCCCAGGAATAAGTAAGATTGTAGGCCGCCGCCTTGGTGGCCGCATACGCGCTTTGCCCCTGACTGCCCTCGCTCCCGGATTCGGATGCTACGTTGATAATCACACCGCTTCCGGCCTCAATCATGAGCCGGGCCGCCGCTTGCGCGCAGAGAAACAACCCTTTCATGTTGATTCCGATGACGCGATCCAGGATTTCTTCGGTCAGTTCTTCTTTTCCTGCCGGATCCACCAGCATGCGCGCCACGACAATGCCTGCGTTGTTGAGAAGGATGTCCAAACCTCCCCATTGGTCGATCGCGCAGGCCACCGCACTCTCTGCGTCGTCTTTTTGGGTCACGTCGCAGCGTGTGAACGCGTGGCTGCCTTCCGCCGGCGGTGGAAGAGCCTCTACCGCCTTCTTCCCGTGATCTTCATCGATATCGGCGATCAGGATGCGTACTCCCACCGCGGCCAGGCTTTCCGCCATTGCAAACCCGAGTCCTTGGGCGCCCCCGGTAATCAATGCGCGCTTTCCTTCCAGGTTCAACCAACTGCTCATTTCGAATTCCTCATGATTCCTTCAGGCTGAGCGGATGGGGTATCCCATGCGCTTGGTAGATTGCTTCCTCGACCGCTCGCGACCAGGAGTTTCCGTTGGACTCGAGTACATTGGCCCCGGCAAGTAGCGCTGCACGAACCGGTTCGTCGCACGACTCCGCTTTATGCCGGAAGGCATCGGCGCCCACCGCCACGTACGGGATATCCGGCAGGTCCATGAACGTGAAATAACTCCCGAAAGGTTTTCGCTCCTCAAGATCGGCGAACATTTCCAGGGTGTGACTCAGGCCGGCCACGCCGCGAATGAGCCAGTCGAAGCTGATCGGGTGCGATGCCTGCTGCTCCAGATCTATGGCCAGCGGTTCCGAAGTGTTGGTCAGGTGCCAGGGTACATTGTCGCCGCACACCTGGTGCCGGGAATGATAGTGGGTATACTTCGACTCGATTTCAATGTGGCACGGACCGGTAACGAAATTCACCGCTGAGTTCCGGGCGAGCGATTTTTCGATACTTTGATATGCGGCCGATGCTTCGTTTTCAGACGCGGCGATGAAGACGTCCGTATACAAGATGGGATCTTCGATGAACTTCAGTTCAGGAAACTGGTCCGCGGGCGGCAATTTCGTATCCGCGGATACCCTGGCGCCTCCGGGAAGTTTGCTAAGGTATGCGCGGATGCGTTCTTCGCTCGAAAACCCCATGAAATGCACCACCGGCTGATCGTGCAGTCCGTAACAGCGCGCCGGGTTCACCGGGTGCACATTGTGGTGCATGGCGTTTACCTGGTGTTCGGCCTCTTCTTCGAATGAGGCAAAGCGTCTCGCGGGCGCGATGTCCATGGGAATCATCAGATCGGGATCCGCAGCACCTGCGTAGATATTGATGTTTCCGCCCGGCGCGATGGCGGAGGTGGCCTGCACGTACACTTCCGACCCGGCGAAGTTGGTCCAGATCACATGGGGCCGGCCGTGTAAGGTCAGTTTCTCGATGATATTCGGGTCGCGGCGATCAATCAGTTCGATGTGCGTACCCGCTTCGCGAAGACTTCGGATGAGGTCGAAGCCGTCGAGCTCATCGAGTTTATTCTGCGATCCCGTAATGTACACCACGGCAGGCCGTTCTGATTCGGGCAGGTTGGCCAGAATGGTGAGGTTGATCATGGCCATCCTGGATGTCCCGCCCAGGTAGGCAACAATGGCTCGCGGCGGAACCCCGTACAAAAATTCTCCCTCGTCGCCGAGGACAAAGACGAAGCGGTTGCTGCCGAAATTGCAGGCAAAAGGTTCCGCATGCGCGAGAGATGCAAGACTCACATCGGCACCCGCATTAACCGGGTGGAACAGGCGGCCAAACCCCTGGTCCTGCACGTTTGAAATCGCTCCCGCGGGAATGGCATTAAATCGCCGTAGCCCGCCGAGGTAGCGGTAGGAGTAGCCCAGGGCAGCCAGGACTCCGTTGTCGGGGTCGTCGCGAAACGTCAAAGGATCGATCTTCCTCGAAGCGTGTCCCGGCGTGAGCGCCACGACATCCCCGTTCTTCACGCCGGTATTCGGTCCCGCGGAAACGATCATCAGTATTGTTTCGTGGCCCAGCGCGATTTGCGTCGCGTCAGAAGGAATTCGAATATGCCCGGTAAACTGCCGAACCGCTTTCTCGTCGGAGGTGCAGCGAATATTCCCGATACTCGCGGCGAGTACGAAGTCACCCTCAACCATTTCGGCCGGGATGTCGTCATCAAGAATCTCCATTCGATTCTCGCCGGTAATGAAGATGCCGGGCTGTGGTTCGCGGAGTTCTTTTGAAAGCGCTCGCGCGCGCTCCGCCCTGGTCGCTGTCGCGGGGCCGCTCATGAGGATGCAACGGTGGGTTCGGGCAGGCGGCCGGTTTCTCTCCCCAGATTCTCGAAGTACTGGTTTTTCTCAGTCACCGAAGCGAATGCCTCGTCTGCCCAGTCCCCGCAGTAGCCCCGGCCGCTGCGGATGCGTTCCACGGTATGTCCAAAAAGAATGTGCGCGCCGCGCTCAAAGGATGCCCGCACCGGCTCCAGCTCCGGCGCATCCAAATCGTCGACGAACTTGAGGCCGGGCGCGTTGAGCTCGGTGCCGATTTGGATTGGGAGGCCGCGGCTGTCCGCGAGTTGGACGAGTTCGTGCAACTTCCTCACCTTCAGTGCCCGCGTCCTGGTGTCGGCGATGTTCCAGTTTCGATCCGGCACGATATTTAAAGCTGCGACTCCTGCATTCATCTGCAAGTCCACCAGCTCCTCGATTGCCTGCTCGCCGGTGCTGGTGCCGTCCAGCCATGTCAACATCGGGATCGCGCCCTGGGCAGCGACAAACTCGTTCACTTCAGCCATGTTTGGAAAGGTGCCCTGATGCGGCCGCTGGTATCCAACTCCGCCTTTTTTCATGGTTCGCGACCGGATGAGGCCCTGCAGCGCCGCGCTGTCGTCGATCTTCGAGGAGACATCCTGTCCCAATCGTTCGCTCCAGAATTCCGCGCGCCTCGCGGGATCCGGAAACTCCGCCTCCGCCCGGGCCTGATACGCTTCGCACAGGTGTCGCTCGGTGGCAATTCCTCGTGGAGTTAAGGGGATGACGTCCCTTTCGTAATCGACTCGCACCGGATCGAGGTGCGCATTTACTTTTTCTACGACCTCGAGATTGCGCTCCCGGGGCCCGCCCCGGAGCCGGTCGGCGAACGCACGATATGAATCCGTGATGTCGGCCGAAATGAAACCGCTACCCATGTGGTAGGTGATGCCCGGCTCACCCGTCGAATTTATCTCCCGGTCCGAAAATTCGGGGATATAGGCCCGGGTCTCCATTGCCGCTACCGTTTTCACTCCCAGGAGCCGCCCCGCATCGTGAAATTCATCGACGCCGTCCAGCACGTCGAAATCAACGAGACCGATTAACTCGAGGCCCAGTGTTTTGGCCTTCCATACCAGGGCCGAGGGAGACATGCCGTAGGCATTGTAGGAATAGAAAGAATGGCAATGCAGATTGAACCACGGCCGGCGCTCGGGAACTTCCAGCGATCCGCTCTCCACTTGTGCGTGAAGCGTGGAGAGGGCTTCGCGTCGGACGGCGGGGGAGAAATCGTTGAGACGGTTCTCATGGATGGACGTCTGGTCTGTCATCTGCCTGAACATGAATGACAGCCGCATTGTTAGTCAATGCTTACTGTCTCCAACGTGCCCCGTCGCTGCTTCCGAGAAATACGAACGGTTCGGAATCGCCGGCTTTGCTGACTTCGGCGGCAATGGAGCGTACGCACGCGATGCCGTGTGGATTGTCGCAAAGGATGCAGACCGTCCCTCCGCTTCCTCCGCCGGTGATCTTTGCGCCGTAGACTCCTCGTTCCGGGCCCGCGTCCATCACGCGGCTTACGATGTAGTCGGTCGCATGATTCCCCAGGCCGCATGCGTTGTAACTTTCATGCGCTTCGACCATGAGCGCGCCCAGCGACAGCTTGATGCTTCTGCCGGTATCCCCGTCCGAGACGGACTCGAGTTCCTCGAGCAGTTCCATAAAACGGGTGACCCGTTCGTGTTCGAATACGGGATGCCGTGTTGAGGGGAGGACCCCGTATAAGGACCCCGAATTGACCTCGGTAACGGAATCGATGGTTGTGCCGCACGAACTCAGGAATTCACTTCCGCTCATCGTCTCCGGAAGCAGGTCGGCGAATTCGCGGGCGAAGCGTTCGCATCCCAGATTTGCAAGATAGCCTTCAAAGGGAAGATCGGTTCGGTTTCCGGTTTCTCGCGCGTGCTGAATGGCAGCGGGATCCAGACCAAGATGTTGAGCGATGAGTGAATAGCCCATGAATGCGGCGGTGCGGACGTCGCCGTAGGATGCGCCGCTCACGGCATGCCGCACGCCCGAGTCGATTCCAGCGAAGCAGATGCCCTCGGGAATGGGGACGCCGTCCCGCACGTCATCCGGCTGGCAGAGAATAGGGAGGAGTTCACCGTTCCGGCCGTGATAGCAGGTGAGCTGATCCATCAGACCGCAAGGCGCTCCCACGACTTCGTTCTCCACTTTCTGGCACAGCACCGGAATATCGTTGTCGGCCAAAGGCGCATCAATGATTTCGCCGATCGCACACATGGCGGCAACCTCCAGCGACGCCGACGATGACACGCCTTTTGCGGTTGGCACGTCTGACTGGACATACAGGTCGCACCCCGCCAGGGGTACGCCCAGCTCCTTATGAAGAACGAGGAAGCAACCCGCCACGTAGCCGCTCCATTCACATCCGGCCGGAATGGAATTACGAAATGCAGCGTACGATGGCCCCTTGATTGCCGCTCCAATCTCGTCGATGTCGTACTCTACCAGGGATTTCGCGCCGATCGCCGACGCGTTGTCGCTATAGATGCGGATGGTGAGGTCCGGCCGCGAAGCGATAGTGACCCTGGTGGCTTCCTGGATGGGCATTTCCAGGACCAGGGACCCGGAATAATCCGCAATGCCGCCGATGACGTCGAGTCTCCCCGGCGCGGATGCGGTGATGGTTACGGCATCGGGTGAAAAGAATTCATTGCGCTTCATGATCGATCGGAAAAGTGGCCCTGGTAAGCCCGGAGGGCAGCAGGCAGCGTGCAGGTTGCGCACCGCGAGCGGTCAATCAGACAATAGTCAAAAAAGATTTGTATCAGCCCCTGGCGTCGCAGCGCATTGCGATAGAGGGACGGCGCCTGGTCCGGCCCGAAGAGAAAGTTTGCTGTTCGCCGGACGAGTTCGTTCTCCTCGTCGCTCTTCAGCTGGTTCAAGAGATCGCCCGGCGCCTGGCTTCCTCCGATGCATGCGCAATAGGGAACAAAAATATTCGCGAGTATGGCATCTCCCCGCGCGTCGCCGATCAGCGCGACTTCAGAATCGTGCCTTCGACCGCCGATGGCAAGGCGCCTGGACCAGTACCCCTCATTGCCGCTCTGCCAGGCGGATTTTGCGTGGGCGATCGCTTTGGAAGGCGGCAGCGATGCGGCAGCTCTCCATCCCGATTCGGGCATGCCGGGATTCGCAAAGATGCGGGCCGCGGCCATGAGCCGCCGCAATGGATGGTTCGCTGGGCGCAGACCGGAGAGCCGCCAGTCCTCGGGCCGGAGACCGTCGCTCCAGGATTCGTCGCGCAACCGCCACCAGCGCCGCCACAAGGACCGCATGAAGGAGGTCGTTTCTTCGTCCCACTCCCGTGAGAGTTGGTCGGGCAGAAGTCCCGCGGCGCCCGCCAGCACGGCATAGGCATCCAGGGCGTCTTCTTCGGCGCAGGCGCGCAGCTTTTCCACTGGAACCAATGTTGCCAACCGGCGGAAGGTTTGCTTGTTGTGCTTGTAACCGAGGGCCGACATGATTTCTTCGTAGAGGGCCTGCTGTTCGCCGACGGCATCGATACGATCCGCCATCCGGGCCGCCTTGGTGCGCAGCCTTTCTTCCCCCGCGGCGTCAAGCAGCGCTCCCTTTCCGTCGCCCGTCCAGTGCCGGAGAACTTCCGAACACGGCGGTACCTGGGCGCGGGCGGCATAGGGGTACGCCGTGACATCGATGCTCTCGAAAGCGAAAGCCGGGTTTCTGGTGCAATACTCCTGCAGGCTTACCTGGACCGTGCCGGGCGGCAGCAGGTCTCCGCGTACCGTGCCGGGTAGCCAGGTGACGTGGCATCGCACCCGGTTGTATCTCGGATCGCCCTGGTGACCGTGCTGTTTCCATCCTTCGGGACCGATGTGGATCTCCACGTCACCCTGGATTCTTCGCCCACCCTCCCCCAGACGCAGGACCGCTCCCAGAAAATCCGGGCCCGCTTCCAGGTTCCAGATGCCGGGATGCTCTACCTGCAGTGTTTCACGGGCGGAGGTATGAAGGGTCGCCGGTCGAAGTTCCGGATCAAACCAGATGCATTGCACATGGCGCTCGGTTCCGTCGAAGCGTACCCTGCCTCGCCCGCCTTTCGACGCCATTGCGAGCCCGGGCTCCTGGACCCGGTCCGGCGGTGGCTGCAGCGTCCGGTACGCCGCCGAGCGGGCGAACTGCCGGCGCAACATCGCCGAAAAATCATAAAAAATAGTGGATTTCATTCAGTCAGAAAGGTGGCTGCTCCTTCCGCCCCGCTTGACTACCATTGAGTCCCCCTCATAATACCGGTTTCGATTTGCCACTCAAACTTTGATTCGGAAATTCGGCAGGGGTAGGGTCTCGCGGCCCGTTTGGAATGGACATAATAGATGTTAAAAACCTGACCAAGCGCTATCCGGGACGCACTGCGGTCAGCGATATTTCATTTCGGGTTGCGCCCGGTGAAATTGTCGGTTTTCTTGGTCCGAATGGGGCTGGAAAGACGACAACAATGCGAATCCTGTCCGGATTTCTGCCCGCGACCGGCGGAGATGTGAACATCGGGGGCCGCGACGTCTCGAAGCAGTCCCTGGAAATCCGTCGTCACATCGGATATCTGCCCGAAAGCTGTCCGCTGTACCCTGAGATGCGCGTGTCGGAATATCTGGGGTATCGCGCCCGGCTGAAGGGACTGCCCCGGGGTCGACGAAAAGAGCGGATTCGCACCGTGCTGGAGATGTGCGGGCTCCTCGATGTAAGGCGCCGTGTGATCGGGCACCTTTCAAAAGGGTACCGGCAACGCGTCGGGTTGGCGGACGCGCTGGTACATGATCCCGAGCTATTGATTCTCGACGAACCGACGATCGGACTCGACCCGAATCAGATCCGGGAAATCCGCAACTTGATCCGGGATCTGTCCGGCAAGCACACGATCCTGCTTTCCACGCACATCCTCCCGGAGGTCGAAGCGATTTGTGAGCGGGTGCTGATCCTTGACAAGGGGAAAATCGTAGCCTCGGACACGCCCGAAAATCTTGCCGGAATCGTTTCGGGCAGTATCCGGGTGGTGGCGGAGATCAAGGGGCTGCAGTCGGAGATCATCAACACGGTGAAGGCGCTGCCGGGTGTGAACAATGTATCGGATCGGCTGGAAGGCGCGTGGGTCAAACTGGAAGTATCCGGGAAACTGGGTACCGATCTTCGCCAGAACATTTTTCAAACGGTAGTGGAGAACAAGTGGACGCTGCGGGAATTGCGGACGATTTCCACGACCCTGGAAGATGTATTCGGCGCGCTTACGTCCGGCGATAATCGGAGCAGGGGCTGATGTTCGTGCAGTTGACCCTGTGGCGGAGGGAAATGGCCGCCTACTTCCTGTCTCCCATCGCGTACGTTTCCTCGATTTTCTTTCTTCTGATCACCGGATTCAATTTCTACCTGGTGGTAGGGCTCTTTTATTCGAAGGAGTACACGATCCCGGACGTCATGGAGCAGCTTCTGAGTTCACCGTTGTTCTTTTGGCCGACGTTCCTGCTGATTGTTCCGGTACTGACGATGCGGACGTTCGCGGAAGAGAAGCACTCCGGAACCATTGAGACGCTGATGACCGCGCCGGTGACCGAGCGCGCGGTGGTGCTGTCCAAATTCATGGCTGCTCTCGCAATGTTCTTGTGCCTGTGGCTGCCGACATCCGCCTATCCTTTCCTGCTGGAGGTCTTCAGCGAGGAGGTGGCGCCTTTGGATATCTGGCCGGTGGCCTCGGGATATCTCGGGGTTCTCCTGTTGGGAATGTTCTACTTGAGCGTCGGCGTGCTCTGCTCCGCGCTGACCGGGAGCCAGGTGGTGGCGGCAATCGCGACCTATGCGATGATGGGGATTCTTTTCTTTGGGGGGCTGGTTCATACCTATGTCGCCGCGGATCTGATTCGTGAAATCAGTCTCTACATCTCCTCTTTTGAACATCAACAGAAGTTTGTACGCGGCATCGTCGACAGCCGGCCGATCGTGTTTTACGCAAGTGGAACGGTGCTGGTTCTCTTCGCGACAATTCGCCTGCTGGAAGGGCGCCGGGGCTAGCCCGCACATGCAGCAACCATCCAAAGACGCGAAGAAAAGCATTCGGCGGAAGTGGGGCCGCCGTTTCGTTTTTCGCATGAATTCCCTGGTAGCCGGCCTGCTTGCAGTGCTCCTGCTGGCCATGTTGAACTACCTTTCCTTTCGGCACTACAAGAGGGTGGATGTCAACCGGTCGACCTTTTACCAGCTCGCGGATCAAACGCAGAAGCTGCTGGGTTCGGTAAGCAATGACGTCAATGTGCTGATGGTATTCTCCGTCACCAACTTGCTGTTTCAGGATGTCGACCGGTTGCTCGAAGAGTATGAGTATGTAACCGACAAAATTCACATTGAACATGTGCAGCCGAATGTTGACCTTGCGCGCGCCCGGGAACTGAAGGCGCAGTATTCCCTGCAGACGGAAAGTTCCGTGATCTTTGAAAGTGAGGGAAGGTTCGAAGTGGTGACGCAAGCCGACCTGGTCGATGCGGAGTACGATACGATTCAGGTTCCCATGGTGCCGTCGGCCACTTTTTTCAAGGGGGAATTGATGTTTTCCTCGGCGATCAAATCGGTTGTGCACGGGACAAAGCCTGTCGTGTATGTCTTGCAGGGGCACGATGAGGCAAACTTCGACGACTACGATGAGGTTCGCGGCTATTCGGAAATCGCGCGGGCAATCCAACGAGAGAACATAGATTTGCGTACCCTTGTGCTGGGGGAGCGCAAGTCGGTTCCCGACGATGCGGACGGGCTGATTGTTGCCGGACCTCTGAAGAAGATCTCTCAACCCGAGCTCGATATTTTGCGGCGATATCTGGACGAGAGCGGCCGGATGCTGGTGATGCTTGAGCCAATGAACGACGCGGGCCTCAAGCCGCTGCTGGAAGATTGGGGCGTGCAGGTGGTAAACGACCTGGTCGTGGATCCGCAACGGATGCTGGAGGACCGGCCGGAGATGATGCTGGTGCGCGATTACGAACCCCATGCCATCACGGATCCGCTTCAGGGCGTCGTGACCATGTTCTTTCTGCCTCGCTCCGTGCAGCCGGTCGCCGATGTTCCGGATGCGGCCGGCGCGGCGGATCGCCCGCGTGTGGTTTCTCTCGTCAAGTCGTCGGATGTAGGTTGGGCGGATACGGACCGGCAGCACAAAGAAATCCGCTTCGATCCCGAGAGCGATCAGCCCGGCCCGATTTCGATTGCGGTGGCCGTGGAAAAAGGTCCGGGGCCGGGGATCGACGTTGAGATTCAGTCCACGCGCATGGTTGTCATCGGGGATTCGGATTTTGTGATGAATCATTACATCTCCGGCGGGAACAAGGACCTGATGCTCGGTGGGTTGAACTGGCTGCTGGAGCGCGATGACTTGATGGGGATTTCCCCGAAAGCGTACGAAAGTTACCGGCTCGTCGTGAGCCGTGAGCAGTTCTGGTGTCTCTTTGGCATTGTGGTCGGCGGTATTCCGGGCGCCGTTGCGCTGCTGGGGCTGCTGGTTTGGGCATGGCGCCGAGCATAGGCATGAAGTGGAAATCGACATTGGTTCTTCTGTTGCTCGTTGCCGGCCTCGGCGCATTTATCTGGTTGGTGGAGCGAGATCAAGCCGGCACCAAAATTCACCGCGCCCGGGCGCGCCGCGCGCTGGATGTAGATCCGGATTCCGTCACTTATCTGGAAATCACCCAGTCCAACCTGGTTATTTCGGCATCGTTGATCAATCACAACTGGCGTCTCGAGCAACCCATCCAGGGATACGCCGACAACGGCGAGATCAGAAGAATTCTGCAGGGGCTGGAGGCGCTTGAAAAAGGAGACGTCATTTCCGCGGCGCAGAGAGGCCGTAGCGGCCTTACGCTGAATGACTATGGGCTGGCGATTCCGAAGGCTCGCATTACATTGCATCACCGGGGGCAGCCGATGAGTATCCTTGTTGGAGATCGTGCTCCCCTGGGGCCGTCCCTCTATGTCATGCAGACCAATCGGCAGGACATCGTAGCTACCAGCACCAACATTCTCGCCTTCCTGCCCGGCGATGTGGAGCAGCTTCGGTCGCGTTCGCTATTGCACGGGATCCCGCTGCGTGCGGAGCGCTTTGAAGTGAAACGGTCTGCAGGACTGCTGCAGATCAGCCGGCGAGACGACGGGCGGTGGCTGTTGCAGCAGCCGGTGGAGGGCCGCGCGGACAACGCATTCGTGCACGATCTTGTTCAGAAGTTTCAAACCGCGCGCATCGAGACGTTTGTGGAAGATGAGGTCGTCGATTTCGGCCCCTACGGGCTTGATGAGCCCCCGATAGAAGTTCACATCTGGCCGGAAGGCGAGGCAGGGGCCCGGAACGTGCTTTTCGGCAATGCGGTCGAGGGCGATCCCGATCTGGTGTATGCGCGCGCGGACGAATGGGCCTCAGTTTTCGCCGTTTCACGGAAGCTGGTGGTCGACGCAGAGTTGAATGCGGATATTTTTCGCGACCGCCGCCTGTACAACCTCCGGACCGCGGCGGTTAGATACATTGAGATCAGTTCGGGAGAGGAGACGATTGAACTCCAGAAAGATGATGCGGGAAGCTGGTATCTCACCAAGCCGGCCCAACGAAACGCAGATGATGAACTGGTGTGGGCGTTGCTGAGCGAGTGGGGAAAAGCGCGCGTCGATTCCTTCGTATCCTGGCCGGGCCCGAATGAGACATCGCAAACCACCGCGGACGCAGCTTTTACCCTGGTGCTGGCGATCGGGGATCCTTCCGCCGATCCCGACAACCAGCCCGTAGCTCTAGATGGCAGGGGCGCGGTGACTTTTCTCGTTCATCCCAATCCGGGAGATCCGGACACCTATCTGATTCACAATCCACGCGAGTCCCACGCCGTTGTGGTGGACCGAAAGGTGCCGGACCATTGGTCGATCAACCCGCTTGATTACTATGACCGGTTGGCGCTTTATCTTGTGCCCGAAGATATACGAAGCATCGAATTGACCCGGGGCGAGGATCGGCAGGCAGTGGAAATCGACGATGCCGGGGAGTTCCAGGCGGCGGGTGACGCGGGCCTGGTCGATGAGGTTACGGTCACGAATATTCTGAACGCGGTCATGCGGCTGCGTGTCAATCGATACGTGCAAGAGGATCCATCCGATGTCGAAACGTATGGTTTTGCAGAACCGTCCGCGATCCTCACGCTGGGGCTTACCGGAGAAGCGGGGATCAGCAAAAGCATCCTTCTGGGAGGGGAGGCTCCGCAGGACGGGATATTCGCCATGATTCGGGGACAGAGTACGGTTTTCGTGCTGCCTCGAAGCGTCGGTGACGAGATCCTGGGCAGAAACCTTGTTGAGCCCGAGCCCGCGGTAGAGAATGTCGAGGGGCCCGATGCACAGCTCGACGCGGAGACAGTTCCCTAGCGAATGATGGAGCGGGCTCTACCCATTCTCTCCTTCATGACCTTTCCTTGCACTGCTCGGGCTTGGAAGCCCAAGCTACGTACCAGCCCAATGTCGCGTAAGAAATGCATACGGTAAAACAGAAACGCGGCGGGAAACGATTTTGGTGCGGATGCCGCCGGATCCTGTTCCGCATCCTCGTCTGCCTCCTTTTGATTGGGACAGTTGTTGTCGCCTATCTCCACTATGTCGGCATCCCACGCGTCATCAAGACCTGGTGGATCGAAGCGCTGGAGGAACAGGAGCACTATGCGTCGGTAGGTCGGATCACGTTCAATGTTTTCGAAGGCG
>CAUZEO010000038.1:0-23047 GCA_963578625.1 Kiritimatiellia bacterium
ATGCGCGCACCCACAACGCCAATCCCGAGCATGCATGGCTGAGCGAAAAGGTTATAGTGAGCGACCTGAATCCGCATCCCGGGACCGTTCCCGGAAGCCACTGGTTTAAAGTCGAATTTGTCGAGCCAAAGCCCATCAGCGAGATGTTGATCTGGAATTACAATGAAGAGAAATGGAGCGCGCACGGCATGAAAAACATCACGATCCAATACTCCCTCACCGACGGCCCGGACCGGAGCGAGTGGGCCACGATCTACGAAGGGGAACTTCCCATCGCGCCCGAATCGAAAGCGGCGCCGGCTTCACTCGCCGTGGATTTCGGCAGCGCGGAAGTAAAAAGCGTTGTGATCACCAGCGGAAAAGGCAGTGACATGAACTGGAGTTCCGGAGCGTTGAATTCCGCAGGCCTGAGCGAGATTCTGTTTCGCGAAACCGGGGAAGAAGATCCGTAGTGAGAAACCGGCGATCGACTTCGCGCGAGGAGAGCAAACATCAAGGACAATGAGAAGATCCACGTTGCTGTCGTCGGACTCGGGTTTGGCGCCAAGTTTGTTCCGATCTTCCTGGATCATCCGGGCGTGGCGTCCGTCGCGATCTGCGATTCTGATCCGGAGAGATTGGAGAGCGTGGCGGGGATTTTCGACGTCCGTGAAACGTTTGCAGATGTGGAAGAGGTCATTGCGTCGCCGGATTTCAATGCCGTGCATTTGAATACGGGCATTCCCGATCACGCGAAACAGACGCTGTCCGTGCTGGAATCCGGCAAGCACTGCGCCTGCGCCGTCCCCATGGCGACCGCCATCGAGGACTTGCGGGCCATCGTCGACGTTGAACGCAGGACGGGCTTGAACTACATGATGATGGAGACGTCCGTCTACACCCGTCCGTTCCTGCACGCGTCGGACCTGCTGGATAAAGGTGAATTCGGTCGGGTCCAATTCCTTCGGGGCGCGCACTATCAGGATATGGAAGGCTGGCCGCCGTACTGGGCCGGGCTGCCGCCCATGTGGTATGCCACCCACGCCATCAGCCCGCTGCTGGCCCTTTCGAAGTCCCGCGCCGTCCGGGTCCATGGATTCGGATCCGGTGAGATGAGGGAGGAATTACGGCGGCCATACGACAATCCCTTTCCGATCGAGACCGCGATCTTTCAACTCGAATCACCGGGGTTGAGCGTCGAGGTGACACGCTCACTGTTTGATTGCGCGCGCCCTTACATGGAAAGCTTCACCGTCTACGGTGAAAAGGCCTGTTACGAATGGCAGATGGAAGACGAACACCCCCTGCTCTTCCGCATGAGTCCCGTCATTCCGGGCAGGCCCCGGAGCGCAACTGCTGAACGCGCGGAGCCGCCGGACCAGGCCGACCGGCTGCCGGCGCCGTTGCGCCGGTTCACCCAGACGTTTCTGCTGGGAACGGATGAGAAACACCTGTCCGTCGAGCAGGGCGGAGGACACCACGGGTCACATCCTCACCTGGTTCACGAGTTCGTTTCCAGTATCCTCGAACGGCGAAAACCGGCGATCGACGGTGTCACCGGTGCGAACTGGACGGCTGCCGGCATCTGCGCGCACGAATCGGCCATGAAAAACGGCGAGGAAGTCGTGGTGCCGGGATTCGGCTGATCACAGGACTCCCGGCGACAATGTTGGCGAACCTGCATTGCGCGTCGCGCCTGCAACGCGGTTCGGATTTGGAATTCTGTGTACAGGCGTATATAAGTGCGTGCCTAAAGCCTCGATCATGGAGAAAGAAAATGCCCAAAATTACGATCCTAGGCGCCGGGAGTACCGGCTTCACGAGAATCTTTCTGTGGGAATTGGCACAAGCGGAAGAGTTGGAAGAGCTTTCGATTTCATTGATGGATATCGATAAGGAACGGGCGAGAAACGCGGGGCTCCTTGCCACGAAACTGGCGGGGCAATTTGGCAGGAACCATGAGATTGAGACAACGCTTGACCGGCGTACAGCTCTGGCCGGTGCAGACTATATCATCAACGTCACAATGATTGGGGGACTCGCGTGTCGCCGGCTCGACATGGATCTGCCCATGAAGTTCGGCCTCAAACAGGCCATTGGGTGCACAATGGGTCCGGGCGGAGTGATGTCGGGCCTACGATCCATTCCGTTCCTTCTTGATGTCGCGCAGGAGATGCAAGAACTCTGCCCGGATGCCGTCATGCTCAATTATCACAATCCCCAATCCGCATCCGCGCAAGCCTGGAAGCGCCGGTCATCCGTAAAGTACGCGGGGCTTTGCCACAGCGTACCCGAGACCAGCAGGGAGTTGGCCGGCTACGTGGGGTGTACCGACATGGGTGAACTGGACTTCCACGTGGCCGGGATCAATCACATGGCCTGGATACTTCGATTCGAGTGGAATGGCCGGGACGCTTATCCCATCCTGCGTGAGCGGATGAAAGATCCTGACGTCTACCGGCGGGATCGTGTCCGCTTCGAAATCTTCAAGCACTTCGGATGCTTCAATACCGAGTCCTCCATGCATATGTCCGAGTATGTGCCATACTTTCGCCGGACCGACGCCATGATCGAGGAAAACCATCTGCCGGTGCGAGAGTACGTTCGCTTGCTGGAATGGGCGGCTGAACACGCGCCGAAGCAAATGAAACAGGATCTCGACCCGAATACGAACATCGAGGTGGGACCGTCGGACGAAGCGGCAGTGGACATCATTCGCGCAATGGAAACCAACGAAGAATGCCGATCTCACGTGACCGTGGTCAACGACAGTCTGATTGAAAACCTGCCCGCCGAGGCGGGGGTGGAGGTGCCGACCGTGTTCAGCCGCGACGGCATCCATCCGGAACCGGTGGGCCGGTTGCCCAGCCCGCTTGCGGCGCTGAACACGACCAATCTCAACGTCCAGCAGGTCATGGCGCACGCCGTGTTGGAGGAGAGCCGGGAGTTGGCCATCCAGGCGGTGATGCTCGATCCCCTGACTGCATCCGTCATGAAGCTGGCGGATATTCGCGAAATGATGCTCGGGCTGTTTACTGCCCAGGCAAACTGGCTTCCCGGCTGGCTACGGAACTGATGCCCGACAGGCTGCTTGACGAATGATTCCCAGGTAGCGCAGGGGTTGCCCGCCAATTCGTCGAACGCGCGTACCAATCAAGGGAGATCCACCGAATGACAGAGTCGTCCAGAATGCCGCTACTCATGCCCGACAGTTTCAGCGACCTAGGCTTGTGTGCCTGGCGCGTGGAAGTGGCTCGGCAGGATGCAAACAATCCGCTTCTCGAAGGGGAAATGCCCTGGGACCGGGGCGGCGTGGGTATTCACGGAACGGTGCTGAAAGATCCGATCGACGGGCTGTACAAGGCGTGGATTGTCGGCACGCCGCCCGAAGAGACCGACGAGGGCTGGTCGAGCGGCTGGGCCTCGGTCGCCAACGACCGCGATCGCAGCATCTGCTACTACGAGAGCGCGGACGGCATCGACTGGACCCGGCCCGAACTGGACGTGCATCCGTACGGCGATCACGAAAAGACCAACCTCATCTTTCCTTCGTCCAAGTTCGGGCTGCAGGCCTACGTCTCCGTGCTGATCGATCAGGAAGCGGGCGAGTGGCCCTACCAACTGTGGGTGCTTCAGACCGACACGGCGATCGCAAAAGCGCCAAACGGAGGCGGGTACCACCGCTATCGTTCCCGCGACGGCAAGCGGTGGGAGTGGGTCAGCGGCCCTATCACCGGTTGCATCCTGGGGGACGTCCTGTTCGTCTATCCCGGGGAGGACGGCGGCTACGTGGGGTACTACCGCACGGGCATCGACAAGCGCGACGGCGATCACGTTCCGGCGTGGGAAGACTGCCCCCGGCGAACCTGCTTCCGATGCCTGAGCGAGGACGGCGACGAATGGACGAAGGATGACCTGATGATCATCACCAACGTCGAAAGCGAACATCGGGACACGCAATTCATGGAGTGCGTTCCGCAGAAGGTGCCCGGCGGATATATCGCCACCGTGTCGGCCTATCACCCGATCAGCCAGACCCTGGATCTCCGGTTCGCGGCCTCGCGGGACGGCCGCCAATGGTGGTTCCCCGACCGGCACAAAACATGCATGGCCAACACCCCCCTCGGCGAGTACGGCGGAGGCATGATCTGGCAGAGCAAGAACCTGATGGTCGATGGCAACACGTTGAGAATTTACTACGCGGGCAGCGAGGGCCTGCATCGCCAGGTGTCGGACACGAGAGCGCCGTCGATCCCCATCGATCACCAGGAGACGGCGCTGGATCACGGCGCGCATTTCCTGCCCTTCACCACCGCACTCTGCCGCGCATCCTGGGACTTGGACCGCCTGTACGCCCTCGCTTCAGCCGCCGGCGGCCCCACCCCCGGGATCGCCATCACGAAACCTGACGAACTCGGAGGCAAATCGTTGTCCCTCAACCTCGTGACTCGTCCGCCGAAAAAGTCACCCATTGCGGGGTTGGACGAAGGCTACATCAACGTGGCGTTGCTCGACGGCAGCGGAAAACCCATCCCCGGCTTCACCGGCGAGGATTGCGCCGTGCTCCGTGGCGATCACCGGTCACTCGCCGTCACCTGGGCGGGCGGGGACCGCGCACCGGAGACCGCGAAGCAAGCGAAGTTCACGCTGAAACGTGCGTTTCTGTATGGCTTTGAGTTTGATCCCTGATCCTCGGACAAACCAGCCCTGGAGACGGCGGTCTCCGCCGTAAATGCTCATCCAATGAAATGCGAAGAGCAGAAAAGGCGGCTGGACGGGACCGAGGAGCACGCGATCTTCCCAGCCGCCCTTCTTGTCCTTTTCATTTCATAGACAGGCAACCACGGCGGAGACCGCCGACTCCACGGTTGGTTGGGCCGATCCTCGGAATCTTTCTTGAATCAAGCCGTCGCAGACAATAGTCTCGCTCCATGGCCAACATCCGGGTGGGAATCATTCGCTGCGACTGCCACGCGCTCCTGTTCGCGTGCACGATGGAGAAGCATGACCCGCTCCTGCTCCGAGATCCCCTTCCGCCGGAACAAAGCAAAAAGACCCCGCTGAGTTGGCAGCGCGGTCTGATCCACAGAATCTTCTACACCCGGTTCGGTCAGCCTGAAACGATGACCGTGGAATTCGTAGACGGATTCGAAATCGTAAAGCTGTGGGACCAGAACCGGTTCAACGCGGAAGTGGTTCAGCGAATTCTCCTGGGGAAACCGGAGATCTGCGAAACGCTCGACGAGGTGACGGAAGACGTGGATCTCGTTTTCCTCTCGGATTGCAACGGGGACGGCTCCGATCACCTGGAACTGGCTCGACCCGGTTTGCTGAAAGGCCTGCCCACCTTCGTGGACAAACCCTTCGCCTTGAAGACGTCGGATGTCCTGACCATGCTTGCGCTGTCCCGCGAAAACCACGCCCCCATACTGTGTCTCTCGATCCTGCGCACCCTGCCGGCCGCGGAACGGTTTGCCGCGCGCCGGGGGGAGATCGGCGAACTGCAGTTCGCGACCATTCAAAACGAGGGCGATGTCATGGCGGCTCTCGTTCATCCGGTCTCGCTGGCGCAGACCCTGTTCGGGACCGGTATCGAGTCCGTGCGCTGCATGGGCGACACAACGCCAACGAACATCCGCCTCTACTACCCTGAAGACAGCCACGGCCCTCCCCGGGGCGTGATGCTCAACACCGACACCGGCGACAGCCCCGGCGGCGCAATGTACGCCAGCTGTTACGGCACCCAGGGCGTGGTCCACTCCCCTCCGTTCGATGAATGGGAATTCCCGCTTGGCGCGGTGAACATCACGAAGCAGATGAAGCAGATGGTGCTCGAGCGGAGCAACCCCGTTCCCGACGACGAAATGATCGAGGTAATCGCAGCGGTAGACGCCGCCCGGCAATCCCTGCAGCAGGGCGGCCAATCCGTGCCCGTTCAGGAGATCATCGAAAAAGCCGGGGCGGAGTCCGCGGCCGAAACCCGGGCGCCGCACGTTCCGCTCAAACCCGTGCTCCTCACGCCCGGGATCCAGGGAGACACGCCGGTGCAGTTCGTGCCGGCGTGAAATTCTGGAGCGAGTTCGGCCACCCCAGCCCTGGAGTCGGCGGGGACCGCCGACTCCAAGGTTGGAATGATCGACCGCTGGTGCCCCGAATGTCTTCTTTCAGATCTTCAATCGCGCCAGAATCCCATCCGCCTCCCGCGCAAACGCCGCGAGATCGCTCTCCATCACCAGCACGTGCCCGCTGCGCGACACTTCCTCTCCGGGCTCAATGTCGCCGAACCAGAGTTGAAGATCCGTGCAGGGCCACAACTGGTTCGCGCCCACGGAAAGCGCATCCTCCGACACGTGACAAACCAGCAGCGGCTTGTCTTCCAATGTTTGGTTCCAGCAAACAACTCCCGGAAACGAAAGCGGCTGCTTGAGGGAGGCGGCGGGTTTCGAAAGGAGGCTTCGATTGAACTCTTCGACTCGGTCCCGGACCGGAAAGTAGCAGGCGGCGGTGGCGCCGGGGATTTCCTGAAACGGCTGCCACCGGTCCCCGAACCGGAAATGCGGCCGGTACCCGGTCAGGGGAGCCTGGAAGTGGTTGAGGCAGACCGCGAAACAAGCGTCGAGCCACACCTCATCCGACAAGTTCCTGGCCCGGACCGTATAATGAACACCCAGATCATCCGCGTAAATGTCCGCTCCCTGGACGCCTACGCGCGGCCTCTCTTCCTCGCGAAATGAGCCGAGCCGGTGATAGCCGTCGACATATTCCCAGGCCCCGAGAAGATCCCGCACGGGACAATCCCGGTAGAACCAGGCCCCCTGGCCGGATTCCCACGTGAACCCGACCTGGTAGTGAAACTTCCTGCCGTTCATGAATACGACCTCCGGAAGTGCCAGGATCCAACACAGCTTCTCCGCCCGCGTGTCCCAATCCGCCCGTTCCATTCCCGGTACCGTGAGGACGACCAGGAGCGGCTCGAGATCGCCTTGGAACCTCGGATGCGTGGGATAAGAGGACCGAACCATCGGCTCGGCCTTGAGCGCATGGAACGACATGGAGATCAGAATTCCGGAAAGGGTTCGATCTCCGCGACGCGGATGGATTCGAATCGGGCACGTCCCCCTTCCGCGTAGAGCGCCAGTTCGCCACCCACGGGGAGTTCCATCGTGGTGCTGAAGATCCACTGATCGTCGAGATAGGCCTCAATGTGCTCATCCCGGAGATAAAGGCGGAGGGTGTAGGTTCGTCCCCGCTCCAACGGCATGCGGAAGCTGTCCTGGGGAGTGAATCCCGCACCCGCGAACGGATCGTACTTCGTCTGGCCGACATGGGCCGCGCCGGCATCGAAGTCGAGAACAAGTACGCCCGCATCTCCTTCGCAGTAGAGTCCCTGCTGAAAGCGAAACAGCACCCCGACCCGCCGGGCACTTTCGGAGCGGAGTTGCAGCGCCAGGTGTATGTCGCCCAGGTACCCGGGAAGCGGCGCCGCACTGCCGAGCACCTGGCTGTTCACCTCAACCGATCCCGCGCCGGCATCCCACTGGCCGACGCCGCCCCTCGGCTCGTCTGTCTTGAGGCCGTCAAACCCTTCGCGGACGACCCCGGTCTCCAGCTTCTCTAGCAGAGGCAGGTATTCGAGCCAGAGTGTGCCGTCGGGCCGCTGGCGAACGCGCTTGGGCGAGGAAAATGCCGTGCGCTTGCCGCCCATGTGATGGTAGAGAAGCCGCCCCCCCTCGTAGGGTATCGTTCGTCCCACGTAAGGGTCCGTTCGCCAGTTGCTCGCTCCAACCAGCAGGCAGTCGTCGGGTTTCTCGTACGGGCCCTCGAAGGAATCGCTCATCAGGTAGAACGTTCCCTTGGCCGCATCTTTCGTCGCCGTGTCGAGGCGGATTCCGCCCTGGGAGATCGTGGCGAACGCGAGATAGTGACGATCCCCCAGCTGAAACACGTCGGGGACCTCGGTGTGATAGAAGTCCTTTCCGGGTGTCGCCAGCGGCGGAAGGCACTCCCAGTGAATCAGATCCCTTGATCGCAAGCGCCCCACCGCCGCACCGCTATCCTCGTGACTCCATTGCGGCAGCCGCGCGCAGAGGAACGCATGGTAGTGACCATCCGACTCATTGAAAATGATGCAAGGGTCCCTCCAATCCACCACATCGTAGAAGAAATCGGGGACAGGCTCCGACTGGTAGTGCGGCCCCTCGGGCTGCATGACGGGATTCTCCGGGTGCTCCGTCCACTCCACAAGGTCCTTCGATGTGTAAAGGCCCACGACCTGGGTGCCGCGGAAATGGGCTCCCGCGTACAGGTAGAACGTGCCCTCGTGATGGACCGTGGTCCCCGTGAGGACCAACGGCGTTTCATTCCATGCGCCCGGTTCGCCCCACGTCTTGATCGAGGGCCAGATTTCCCAGTGCACCAGGTCCTTGCTGAAGGCATGGCCGAGTCCGCGGTGGGGAAGCTCCGACTCCAGGAAGAACAGGTGGTATCCGTCCTTCCACGGGAAAAGCCAGGTGTCCCAGAGTCGTTTGCTCCTGGCGGGTCTGAAGATCATGGCTTTTCCTTTCGTTAATGGAGTGAATTAATGGGCGCAGCATTGGAAAAATGCGCCTGGCAGTCGAGGCGAATCGCGAACAGCTCCGCCTCCCGCATGTGGAGCCGCGCCCGCACCGGCTTGTCCACCAGTTCCGAGAGATCGCTCCGCTCCTTCCAGCGCACTTCGGCGAAGAGGTGATCCCCGGTGATCGGAATGGAGTCATCCAGCGTGTAGCCGGGAATGGGCGTCATCTCCTCTCCGTCCAGCATCTCGACACGGACCGCGGTGTGGGCGGTCGTCCGCACGTTCAGGCGCATCCGGTCGCCCTTCAGCATGAGCGTTTTTGTCTCCAGGATCCCGTCGCGGGCCCGTGTCTTCAGGGAACAGAAGCCGTCCAGCCTCATTTCGAAAAGCAGGGGACTGAAATAGCCGGTGGTGTCCACGCCGGCCGCCTGCATGTCCACGTAGGCGGCGTGTTCTCCTTTCGAACAGGATGCGAAAAAGAGCAGCTTGTCGTCCTTCGTGCGAAGCATTTCACCCACGTACACCTGTCCGCCTCCCTGCAAACCGTAATCGCGAATGCCGATAAACGGATCGCGATTAGGGCGGCACCAGTGCACGCCGTTGTAACTGTAAGCGAGCTGGGTCTCCATCCGGCCCGTGATCTTTACCCGCCGTTTCTCGAATGGGTCGGTCGACTGCACGTGCGGCAGTCCCAGGTACATGTCTTCGTAGGCTCGCGCCGGCATGTCGTAGAATTCCGTTCCGATCGAGTCCAGCGCGTCCGGTTGGATCGCGGTCAGCAACGGGCTGAAGCGTTCGAAATCCGTGGTGGTGGCGACCGCGATCCGCCGGTCCGTGTTCACCTGGCGGGTAAAGAGCACGTAATGTCCGGGCGGATCGCACCAGAGTAGGTTGCCGGGAGCATCCGCCCCGGGATCCTGCCACGGATTTTCCCGATCGATTGCAAAGTGGACGCCGTCCGCAGAGAATCCGAGGTAACTCTTTTCACCGGGGAAGTCCCATTCGGTGGTGAAGTACCCACGGTCCGCATGCGGCGTGCCCGCGAGCGACTGGATGGCGAAGGGCCAGAATCGGTTGCCGTCCTGATCCACCACTACATTCCGGAAGCTCTTCCAGGCGGGCGTCACCGATCCCTCGTAGACGGGATTCTCCCAGTGGCGGGGGTCGTCCGATTCGAGCCGGACGACAAACACATCCGGGTCCGCTCGCGGGGGAAAGATTCCCACGTAGAACACGTAGCGGCCCAGGCGTTCATCAAAGAAGGCGGTAAGATACCCCGCGTAGCCGAGGAACCCCGGGAAGAAACCGGTGAAGATCTCCTTTACGAAAGTGGGTTGACCCCAGATTCGGTCGAGGCAGTCCCGCCTCTCCAGCATCCAGTCATCGAAGAACAGAATCGTGTTCATGACCATTCAGTTCGCCGATTGATCTGCAATCGCTGTTTGGGCAGGGTTGCTCATGGCACGATAACGACTGTCTCAGGTCTCTTTCTGAAGCGTCGGAGGGTGCCGGAGTCGGGTTGGAGAGTCAAGATCGGAGCCGAAGAGTGTGTAGAGCAACGGCGCAGGGGTTATTGCCCATGGAGCAGATCCGCACCCACCACTTGCCATTGCCTCTTTCCAGAAAGGGATTGAACTGGTTTCCGCCGGACAGGAGTCAACTAAAGTAACATTGAAGCCATAGAGTGGATTGCCGTCATTATTCGGGCGCAGCATCAAGTCCGACACCGACCCGTATAGCGGAGCCACAAGCACAAAGCCCACGAAACCGCAACCAAACGAAATCCACCACGGAGAACTCGGAGACCACGGCGAGGATCTCGTGTCGCTACGTGGTAGAAGAATCGCGCCGACAATCTTGAATGTTGATTCTGTCGTAAAATCCCTACTCTTCATTCGAACGATTTAGCTCACGAGTCGGCTCGCGATTAGGTTCACACTAACTCGTGAACCAACTCGCGAGCCTAATCGATGATCCGGCTGTTGGCTCCGTGGGCCACGGGCAGGATGCCCATGCCACGCCTGGTTACTCCTCGAACTCGTCAAGCGCCTCTACTGCTTTTTCCCAGGCGGCGCTTTCAATTTCAAGTTCCGCCTGGATCTCGCTCAGCCGCCGGTTGGTTGTCGCGTAGTTCAGACTCTCGTCTTCCGAGAGCTGGTCCACGAGAGAATTCTGCTCCGACTCCAAAGCCTCGATCTTCTTTTCCGCTTCCCGGATGGAACGTTTCGCTTTCATCTGGCGGGATCGGGATTTTTCGCGCTGTTCGGCGCGCTTTTTTCGCTCTGCTTTCTTGTCCTGCAGCACCGGGGCCGATGGTCTCTGGGTTTTCGCAGGCTCCTGCGCCGACACCGGGGAGACGACCTTCTCGCTATAGTAATCATAGCCGCCCAGGTACCGGGTGATCCCGGGCGGCGTCATGGCAATAATTCCGTTGCAAACCGCGCGGACAAACTCAATGTCATGACTCACCAGGCAAATCGTACCGCTGTATACCGTGAGCGCGGCTTCCAGCGCGCGGCGGCCGGGGAGATCGAGGTGAGTCGTCGGTTCATCGAGGAGCAGAAAGTTCGGTGGGCGAACAAAAAGTCTTGCGAACGCGAGCCGGATTTTCTCGCCCCCGCTCAGTACGGATACTTCTTTATCAACCGTCGGCCCGCTGAAGCCGAACGATCCCATGATGGTGCGCACTTCTTTTTCGGTTGCCTCCGGGGAAGCGGACTTTACGACCCGAATCGCGGACCAGGCCGGCGGCATGGTCTCGGCGAAGTCCTGAGATTGGTACCCCTCGACGACATTGTGGCCGAGGACCCACTCCCCTTCGGCGGGCTTGATCTGACCCGCCAGAATTCTCAACAGGGTGGTCTTCCCCATTCCGTTGTACCCCACCAGGCCCAGTTTTTCGCCCCGCTCGATACTGAGGTCGATGTCGCGCAACACCCAGGTAGATTCATCGTAGGAGTGAGAGACCGTTTCAAGTCTCACAATTTCATTGCCGCATTGAGGAGGCGTGGCGATTTGAATACGCGAGGCGTTGAACGTATCTCGCGGCACCTCGACCTGCTCGATTCGGTCGAGCATTTTGATACGGCTTTGCACCTGGGAAGCCTTTGTGTTCTTGGACCGGAATCGCTCGATGAAACGCTCCATCTGCGCCCGCTTACGGTCCTGAGTTTTCTTTGCCGCTTCGAGCTGGGTGAGGCGCCCCTCCTTTGTTGCCACATAGTACGAATAGCCGCCCGCATACCGGGTTACCTGTCCATGAGTAACCTCCAGGGTCAGATCACTCAGGGCCTCAAGAAGATACCGATCGTGAGAAATGAGCAGCAAGGTGCCGCTGTAGGTCTTGAGGAAGCGGCTCAGCCACTCTACCGCGGGAAGGTCGAGATAATTCGAGGGTTCGTCCAACAGCAACGTGTCCGGGTGACCGATCAGGGTTCGTGCCAGCTCGGCTCGCATTTGCCACCCTCCGCTAAACTCCCGGAACGGTCTGCCGTGTTCGGTTTCTGCAAATCCCAGTCCGCTCAACGCCGCTTCGGCACGGTTTCTCATTTCGTATCCGCCGAGATGTTCATACTTGGCCTGAAGATCGCCGATACGCTGCATAAGGCGTGGCCGCTTCTGCTCCACTTCTCCCACAAGCTTGTGTTCCAGGTCGCTGATTTCCCGGGCAATGGAGTCGAGTCCTGGAATGGAGCGTTCCGTATACTCGAGTAGACTCAGTTCCATTCCAGTGCCATTCAACTGTTGATGCACATGCCCCAGCCGGTGCTGTTTTGGCAGCAGAACATCCCCCTTGTCCGGCTCAATGGTCTGATCGATCAGAGCAAACAAGGTACTTTTTCCACCGCCGTTCGGGCCAACGATTCCGATCCGCTCGGACTGGTTTATGCGGAAGGAGACATCAGACAGGACTTCCTGCGGCCCGTAGCGCTTGGTTACTTGCTGAAATTCAATCATGTTCCAATCCGCTGCGACAGGTAAAGACCGAGCATTTGTTTCAGCTCTTCCCGCATCCAAACTTGGGTCTCTTCATCTTCCATTGCGGCTCGCCCCATCAGAACCTTTGTTGTCTCCGCCACGATGCGCATGCACCGGTCCCGTCGGGCGGCGGCGACATCGGGATACGCGGCGGCGAGAATTTCACTCAGGGGACGAATAATATCGTATTCAAGCTGGATCCGTTGGTCGTCGGCAACGCCGGCGGATCTCCGGAATGAAAAGACCGCACTGAATCCCGGTAGCCTGACCCGGATTTCTTCCATGCCATCCACGACGACATCAACAAATTCTCTAATATCCCTTGCTGCCAGCTCGACGGAAAGTGAGGCACCGATAAACGCCTGGACCTCCTGGCGGAACTCCCTCACCAGCTCGGCGACCACCGCCTGTTTGTTTGGGAAGAATTGGTAGAGAGAGCCGATTGAAGTGTCGGCCCTGGCAGCGATTGCATTGGTGGTGAGGGCCGCATAACCGACTTGCTCCAGGAGCTCCGCCGCGGCATCCAGAATGGCGGCAAACCGCTTCTGGCTTCTCTTTTGGCGCGGCATCCGACGCGGCTCCGCGGCCGATTTCTCTGTTCCTTCCTGCATAAAACGAAACACACAAGCTACAAACTCAACAAAATATGAGAGTTTGCTCATTTTTTCAACAACAAGACCGGCTGGAGGCGTTACATCTGGACTGAAACATACTTTGTCCGTGGTTTCCCCCTCTACAGAGCTCAAGTCGATACAGAACGTGAAGAACGAAAACGATTCCGATCGGGAAGAGGACCTTGATCTCGAGGAGGACCACACCCGGACAATGGCCATCACGGGCATTCCGTCCGCGGTTCTGCTCGAAGATCGTACCCACTTCCTGGTGGTGATCGAGGGTCCCGACGAGGGATGCCGCATCGAGCTCTCCGAGGCGCCCCTGTTGATCGGCCGGCACCACTCCGTCGATTTACCTCTGGATGACACCG
The DNA here is from genome assembly GCA_963578625.1 of Kiritimatiellia bacterium. Lineage (GTDB taxonomy): Bacteria > Verrucomicrobiota > Kiritimatiellia > SLOV01 > SLOV01 > CAUZEO01. Next base: position 13,500 of record CAUZEO010000038.1, read on the forward strand.
AAATCTCCGGCAAACACTGCACGATCCAAGCCACAATGGGAGAAGTATTCGTCACGGACCTGGACTCCAAGAACGGAACGTTCCTTGATGGTCAATAGATCACTGGAACGGTTCTGCTTCCCGGGAAATCCACCATTCGTATCGGCGGACATGTGCTGCGTCATGAATACCGGACTCGGAAAGAAGTGGAAAAGACGGAGGATCTCGAAGAAGATCTCAAAACAGAGGAGCTGTACGTCCGGGCGCTGCTTCCAGCGCCGATCTCATCCTCTTCGTTGGACGCCACCTGAGTGGTGTTACATCCCCTCCGAACAGCTCGGTGGTGATTCTTTTGGCTATCACTGGATCAACGAAGACCATTTCGCAATGTACCTGATCGACGCCATCAAGTACGGCTCACCCAACGGCGATGGCCACGACATTCGTGTCGCGATTGATCTTGATCCGATCCACGTCCAAATCACCGTGGAAGACAATGGGATACCCTTCGGCCCTACCCGGCAACCTCCTCCGGAATTCCCGACTGACGCAAGACAAGCCAAGGTTGGTGGATTCGGCCTGGAAATGATCCAGAAAATGAACCCCTAGATGCATTACGAGCGGAATGGGTCGGGAAACAGAATTACGGTGTCTATGGATCGGTGACGGCGGGAACCTATTCCGGATACGTTACGCTCACCTTGATCCCGATTCCCCCGCGGGGAGTAAATGATCCGGTCACGATCATCCTGCGCGGACGACAAGCGGCAACCAGATCGTCGAGAATTCGGTTTACGATGGCCTCGCCGAAGCTGCCGGAATTCCGGAAAGAAAACAGGTAGAGCTTCAGGGACTTACTTTCCAGGCAGCGTTGGTCGGGCACGTATTCGATTTGAATGACGCCAAAATCGGGCTGGGCGGTGATGGGACAGAGGGACGTGAATTCGGGGCAGTCGAACTCGATCTGGTAATCCCGATCCGGATACGGGTTGGGAAAGGCCTCCAACTCTGCTTTCCCGGGTGAATCTGCATGGGTCGATTCTCCGGAGCCGAGTTGGGTAAGCCCGTCTCGAGGATGAACGGAGGAATGGTCATTCATTACACCAGCCTGATATCACCACAGCCCCAAAAATTAAAGCGCAAAGACTCAAAACGAAAATCGCCTATTCCCCGCGAATCCCGGTGGAACTCACATCACATCTAAAGGTCGACTCTGGAATCTGCTTGAACATGCTCTCGAACCCTTCCGGAATCCGCAAATCCTGTACCGTACGAAACCCCTGGTCCGTCAGCCTTCCGCCCACCAGAAAATGCGCCGGCGCTTTTCGCAGGGCGTCCAGCGCCTCGAGCAGGCCTTCCGCTCCACCGTAATATTTCGGATCCAGAATCCTGACCGCGGTATCGAAGCCGATGACAAAACCTGTCTCCGGAAACAGGTCCGCCTTGCCGAAAAAAATCGGCGACCGCGTGAGTACAATTCGTCTTTGGGCGCCAATGCTCCGCAGCCGGTCCCGAATTGTCGCGGGATCAATCTCCGGCTTGTCCGCATTGGAAATCGACAACTCAAAGTCGACGCGTTCGCCGGTGAGCTCTGCGGCCGCGTCCGCCAATTTCCGGTGGCCCATGTGCATGGGATTAAACGAACCCGAGAGCAAGTTCGGAGCCGGCTTTCCCTCGGGTTCAATCCGCCCGTCAGAGTGTACGATCACCCATCTGGATACGCCTCGGAAGAAGTCGGACAGGGGCGATGTAAGCGTTTCTGTCTGGAATCGAACGGAGTACCCGGAGTCCCCTACCCACTCGATGCCGGCAACGCCACTCGCATTTGAAGTCATAAATAGCAAAAGCGCGGCGAGCGTGTCCTCCTGCCGGTCACGCGTCGCACCGTCCTTTTCAAATTCGATGTGCGCGAACTCGGCCGAACCTGCGCTGCGCAAGCAGCACCAGGCCTCATCTTCTCCGCGCCGGTCGCGATCCGTCGTGAGCCCCGCCGAGCAGGCAATGCCAACGCAATGCGTTCCCGCCCCGGAATTCCGCACCGCCTCCGAAAATGCACGGTCGGCCATTCTTCGGGCAGTACGCTTCGAGACGGATTCCTTCACCGTCTCCAGAACGAATCGATCCAGCGGGTCTGAAGAATATGGAATATGAGCGCCAACCACGGTTCGGGACGCACCGGGCACGGACATCAACTCCGACAAAAACCGACTCCCGCCGCCCGTCAGCACCACCACCGTCCGCAGTCCAGAATCATGCAGCGCCTCAACTATTTTACGATCCATTGTCATTCAAAAAAACGGAGCCCGGGCTCCGGGACAGAGTTGCAACCACGAAATACACGAATTACACGAAGCAGCAAAGCCGCAACCCAACGAAATTTACCATGGGGCACGGAGCCCACGGAGGAGAATTTTATTGGGTTGCGGCTTTGCGGCTATGGGTTTTTCGTGGTTTTCGTGGTTCAATTTCTTCGCTTGGATCTAGATGCCCTGGTTGATTTTTATGTGTCGGGCTTGTTTGTCGCCGACCGGCAGTCTTGGCAACTTCCGCGACTTCGGGAATCCGTACAATCCGAAATTCCTCTCCGTTTCCTTCTGCTCAAAAATCCGCTCAGATAGAGAGTACAAATAGTTCGACTTTGAACATCAGAATTCGTACTCAGGTTCGGTTCATGAAAAAGTTAATTAAGAAGTTCCTGTTTATCAGCCCATTTATCATTCTCGGCATTGGGATTATGCTCTTTTCGCAGTTGAACCGGATAGTCAAATCGACGGTTGAGAATGTCGGGCCGAAGGCTTTCGGTGCGCCGGTCACGCTTGAAAACGTCCGTATTTCAATCCTCTCCGGGAAAGGGGCCTTGTCGGGCCTGGTGATCGGCAATTCGGAAGGTTTCAAAACAGACAGTGCATTCGAGCTGGGACGGCTCTTTGTTGATATCAATATGTCGACCATCCGATCGGATGTCATCCACATCCACGAGGTCCTCATCGAGGCGCCCACGATTACGTTCGAGGGCCTCAAAGGGAGGAATATTAAAACACTCCAGGAAAACATCAGGTCCTTCGCCGGGAAGAGGGAGGCAGAGGTCGAAGAAGCCGGGTCCGACGTGGAGGCGGAAGCGCCTGTCAGGGTAGTCATAGATTATCTGTCTCTGACCGGCGGCACATTGAATTACGCGCCGCTGTTCGGCAAATCGATTCCGATTCCGTTGCCCACGATTGAGATGAAGAATATTGGGGAAGCAAGCGGCGGCGCGACGATGGCTTCGGTGGTTGCGCAACTGGTGACACAAATCGACGATACGGCGCTCGGCGCAATCGCCGGCGCAAAAGGTGTCCTTGCCGACGCTCTTGGAAAGGCCGCGGCAAAATTGGGCAATGATGAGTAAAACGAAGAGCAAGAAACCGTCCTCGGCCGCGCCGGATCTGGAAAAGCTCGGCGCATTCTATCTTGGCAAAACGTACGATCTCGAGCAGCAGGCGATCCGCGATGAAGCGCTGCTCTACGATGCGAAGGATCTGACCACGCACGGAATCTGCGTGGGGATGACAGGAAGCGGTAAGACCGGACTGTGCCTGGCGATGCTCGAGGAGGCAGCGCTGGACGGAATCCCCACCCTCGCAATCGATCCCAAGGGAGATCTCGGAAACCTATGCCTCACTTTTCCAGGATTGAGCCCGTCGGACTTCCGACCGTGGATCGATGAAAGCGAGGCGGCGAGGAACGGGCAATCCGCGGACGCGTATGCGGGAACAGTCTCGAAACGGTGGCGGAAGGGCCTTGAGGAGTGGAATCAGGACGGCGAAAGGATTCAGCGGTTTCGCGATGCCGCCGACGTCAGCATTTACACCCCCGGCAGTAACGCCGGGATTCCGATTACCGTATTGAGGTCCTTCGATGCCCCGTCGCCGGAGTTGATGGAGGACAGCGACGCCATGCGGGAGCGAACGAAATGCGCTGTGTCCGGATTGCTCGTGCTCCTGGGGATCGAGGCGGATCCGATAAAAAGCCGGGAGCACATCCTCCTCTCGACCATTCTCGACCGTGCCTGGCGCGCGGGACGCAACCTAAATCTTCCGGACATCATTCGCGAAATCCAGTCGCCCCCGGTGGATCGAATCGGCGTTTTCGATCTCGAGTCGTTTTATCCATCCAAGGATCGCCTGGAACTCGCGATGAGCCTGAACAACCTGCTGGCGTCCCCGGGATTCGCCTCCTGGATGGAAGGCGAACCTCTCGACATCGGGCGGCTACTCTACACGGAAGACGGCAGACCACGCATTTCGATTCTCTCCATTGCGCACCTGTCCGACGCAGAGCGAATGTTTTTTGTGACCATCGTCCTGAACGAGCTTCTTGCCTGGGTCCGTACGCAGGCGGGAACTTCCAGCCTCCGGGCGATATTCTATATGGACGAGATTTTCGGATATTTTCCGCCTACTCGGAATCCGCCTTCCAAACAACCCATGTTGACGCTGTTGAAGCAGGCGCGCGCCTATGGCGTGGGCATGATGCTGGCGACGCAGAACCCCGTGGACCTCGATTACAAGGGCCTCGCGAATACCGGCACCTGGTTCATTGGAAGAATGCAGACGGAACGGGACAAGCTTCGGGTGCTGGACGGTCTCGAAGGCGCGGCCGTTGCCGGCGGCGCCATGCTTGACCGGGGCGACATGGACCGCATTCTCTCCGGCCTGGGAAGCCGGGTTTTTCTGATGCACAACGTGCATGAGGATGCGCCCATTATCTTTCATACAAGATGGGTCCTCTCCTTCCTGCGCGGCCCCATGACCCGGACACAGATTCGTGAGCTGACATCAGGAACGGAGACCGCCGCCCCGGCCTTGGCTACGTCCGAAGCGCCGGCAAAAAATCAGCCCGTTGCACAGGCAGCCGAACCCGGGGCAGCCACCGAACGCCCGGAAATTTCCACCGACGTGAATCAATTTTTTATGCCCCTTTCCGAGGCGATCGGAGATGGTAACCGCCTCCTCTACCGCCCCTCAATCTACGCGGCAGCGCGCGTTCACTACGTACGTGTCTCCGCAAAAGTGGATGCCTGGCTGTCCATGGCGTTCCTCACTCCCGCCCCGGAAAGTTCGGCCGCCCCGGATTGGGATGGTTCGGCACTCTTTGACAAGAACGCCCCGGCCCTTGCGCAGGCGCCTGATCCTGCGGGAACATTCGAGGAGCCGTCAGGCAGCATGACCCGTGTGCGCAACTATGCAAAATGGGTGAAATTGCTTCAGAGCTATATCTACCAGGAGCGGCGGGGGACCATCTTCCGATGCAAGGAGCTGAAGCAATTCTCCAACCTGGGAGAAAGCGAAGGCGAGTTCCGGGGACGACTGGCACACGCCGCGCGCGAGAAGCGGGACCTCGAACTGGATAAGTTACGAAAAAAATATGGCAGCAAGCTTGCGACAATCGAGGACCGGATTCGGCGCGCAGAGCAGAAAATCGAAAAAGAGCGCAGCCAGCTCGGCCAGCAAAAATACCAGACTGCCATTTCCCTGGGCGCAACAATTCTCGGTGCGTTCATGGGTCGGAAAGTAGGGAGCTACCGTAATGTGAGCCGAGCCACAACGACCATGCGCGGAGCCGGTCGCGCGATGCGCGAGAAGGAAGATATCGCCCGAGCGGAAGAAGATCTCGATGCACAACGAACCCGTCTTCGGGAGTTGGAGGACGAATTCAAGCAGGCCATTGAGACAATGGAAGCGAAATTTGACGCTGGGGTTCTCGACCTGGAAGAGATCATCGTGCCGCCGAGAAAAACGGACATCACCATTCAACCCATCGGACTCTGCTGGACTCCATGGCGCATCACCCCAGACGGTATTGCAGAACCATTGCACCGGTGACGCGGAACAACGCAAACAAATCTATTTTGAACAGAAAGGAACGAAGTCCAAGGAAGGGATTATTGGTCTCTCCGTAGTAAATGCTGTTTGACTGTGGCTTTCCTGCTATTGGTTCCTGGTTAACTTCGAGTTCCCTGACTTATGTCCTACGGCGTTTCAACATCGATTCTTAGTGCTGTGCCGCTGGAACAGGTGTTGCGGCGGCTCGCTTCGGCTGGAATCGGGCAGATCGAAATCTCTGCCGAACCTCCGCATTTCACCCCCGGGGTTGTCGATGCCGAGACCGTGCGCGATTGGTTGAGTCAATTAAATATCAGCGCTCTGGTTGGTCACGCGCTGTACAGCTCGGTCAACCTATCGTCGCAAAATGAATCCGTGCGCAGGCAATCGATTAAGGAAATCGGCGCAAGCCTTGAACTGATGGTTGCGATCGGTACGCGTTTGGCCGTCGTGCATCCCACCGGATATTCGCCGGATTACCGACACGACAATCGTATGCATTTTGTTACCCAGGCGCGCAAATCCATGGAGGAGTTGGCAGTCATTTCCGGCGACCTCGGAGTGCGCCTCGCCTGGGAGAATCTTCCGCATCACGGCGCACCCCGACCCATGCACGACATGACCGAGTTACGATCGGTGATCGAAGACATGCCGGAGCATGTAGGTTTGTGCCTGGACACGACGCACGCCCTGTTCGCCGGTCACGATCCGCTTGCTCAATTGAAAATTGCGCAGGACCGGCTGTTCTGCCTGCATTTGCATGATTCCGACGGATCCGCGGACAGCCACTGGGTGCCTGGACGAGGCACAATCGACTGGGGACCATTCATCAACCACTTGAACAGAATTGAATTCCCCGGCCCGCGGACAATCGAAGCCATCGCGCTGCCGGGCGAGGAAGATCGGGTCGTCGGCGAAGTAGCGCGCATTATCCGCGAGCAATTTTCGGCATCGTCATTAGTGAGACATCCTGACTAGCCCGCCGTTCAAGCGTTCTGTAGCGGAAGTCGCGGAGACCTCCTCTACTTTACGATTTACAACCAGACTGAATTCAGACCAACTGTTAGTTTTAATCCCGCAACGTTAGAGGGTAATCTTGCAAACGGATCATGGTCACTCACATCGCCCGAGTCGGCTGGAAATCAAGCAACTTGCGGAGGAAGAAAGAACTCGGGTTAATGGAATTACAATTGGATCTCGCCCTCTCGTATTGGGAAATACGGAGAGATAAGATCATGGAAAGTGACGTACACTGAATGGAATTATCAACACGTCAGATTACGGAATTCGAGCAATCCGGAATCATCATCGTCCCGCTTTTCGATTCCCAGGATCTGCAGCCGCTGAAAGATGAAATCTCGTCGTTTGTCGATGAGTACGCGTTCCGCGCCCTACGCGAGGGGAAGATTTCGGATCTGCACGAAGATAAGGATTTCGCCCACCGCATGGGGTACCTGATGAAAGAGTATCCTGAATTGTCCGACCCCTTTGACATCTGCAACCTCCGCGGCACCGAGATGTTCCGCTTCATGGCGCACCCGAAATTGCTGGAAACCCTGTCGCCGCTATTCGACGGCGAGATCACATGCAGTTCCGTGCAGCATATTCGGGTCAAACCGCCCATCGCGTTTACGGACCACGGGTTTGCCTATTTCAACGTCCCATGGCACCAGGATTCCGGCGTCGCTCAACCCGAATCCGACGCATCCCTGATGGTTACTGTTTGGTGCCCCATCGGACCCGCGACCGACGAGATGGGCTGCATGCGAGTGATTCCGGGAGTTGACTCCCACCTCGAACATGAATCCTCCGATTACGGCACCCGCATACCTCAGGACTTGCTTCCGGATACGGAACCGGTCGTCGCCGAATGCAGAGAAGGCGATATTGTAATCATGCGCCAATTCACGCCACATCACTCCACCTCGAATCGAAGCGGACAATGCCGGTGGTCGATGGATCTCAGATACCAGAAGACAGGAACTCCGTCGGCGAGGCCCTGGCTGCCTGAGTTCGTAGTGGCATCGAAATCGGATCCGGATACTGTCTTCACGGATTATGAGTCCTGGTGCGCGCAGTGGGAAGCCCCCCCGCCAAAACCTGAACACCTGAGTGCCCATCGGATCGGGTAACCCGGGAATCAGCGAAGAAGTCAACCGCCCTCCATGGATACCGTCTCCGGGTTCGGAGAATGTCGAATATCGAATTCTCAAATTCGAATGTCCAAGGAAAGAGAATCATGCTAGGTTCCATGGTTTTCGGCGGCTTCGGGGCGGATAGGCAATCTACAGGAAGGACTTCAGGCGCTCATGAATGGCTTTGACCTGATTCGCGAGGAGCGAATCGACGAAATCAACGCGACAGCGCGGGAATATCGGCACGAAAAGACCGGCGCGCGGATTCTTTCCATGCTCACGAAGGACACCAACAAGGTCTTCGGTATTACTTTCCGCACGCCGCCCTCCGATTCCACCGGGGTTGCTCACATCCTGGAGCACAGCGTCCTCTGTGGGTCAAAGAAGTACCCGGTCAAGGAACCATTCGTGGAGCTTCTTAAGGGCTCGGTTCAGACTTTTCTCAATGCCTTCACCTACCCCGACAAGACGTGCTATCCGGTGGCCAGCGAGAACTTGAAGGACTTCTACAACCTGATGGATGTCTACCTGGACGCGGTCTTTTATCCCCATATCACGGATCAGATCTTTCAGCAGGAAGGTTGGCACTACGAATTGGAGAGTCCGGATGCGCCTCTGACCTACAAGGGCGTCGTGTACAACGAAATGAAAGGCGCCTATTCCAATCCGGAAGACGTGCTCTCGGAGCTGAGTCAGCAGGTCCTCTTTCCCGACAATACCTACGGTTGCGATTCCGGTGGCGATCCGAAGCATATCCCTGGCCTTACCTACCGGCAGCTCAAGGATTTCCATACGTCTCTCTATCACCCTTCAAACAGCTACATCTACTTTTACGGCGACGACGATCCGGAGGAACGTCTCCGCAGAATCAATGACTATCTGAACTCGTTCGAGGCCCGCGACCCGAATTCCTCGATCGAAGAACAGGGGCCCCTGGCTGAGCCCATCCGAATGGTAAGAAAATACGATCCCGGTGAAGAAGGGAACGGGGATGCGCGGTGCATGTTCTCGATCAACTGGCTCTGGCCGCGGATTACGGATGCGGACGCCAATCTTGCGCTTGGAATACTAGCGTATACCTTGATCGGGACTTCGGCAGGCCCCCTGCGGAAAGCGTTGATCGACTCGGGACTGGGCGAAGATTTAACGGGACCGGGTTTTGCCGGCTATCTCCTGCAGATCTATTTTGGCACAGGGCTCCGTGGCATACGCTCCGACGACATCGAGCCAGTCGAAAAGCTCATCTGGACCACGCTGGAGTCCCTGGCAAAGGACGGAATCGATCGAGAGATTCTGGAAGCATCGTTCAACACGTTCGAATTTCGAATGCGGGAGAGTAATAGCGGAGGATTTCCCCGCGGACTTTCCTACATGCTCTCGGCCCTTAATTTCTGGCTCTACGACGGGGATCCGCTGGAGCCCCTGAAGTTTGAGGGGCCACTACAACGAGTCCGGAGCTCTTTCGATAATGATCAGAGATTCTTCGAGAAACTCATCGAGGATAATTTCCTGAATAATACCCACCGTGCCGTGGTGATCATGGAACCGGAAGCCGGGTACAGCCGACTGG
>CAUZEO010000039.1:0-22840 GCA_963578625.1 Kiritimatiellia bacterium
CAGGATATCATCGCCATTCTTGGAATGGATGAACTGTCCGAAGAAGACCGCCAAACCGTGGACCGGGCCCGCAGAATCCAGAAATTCCTCAGTCAACCCTTCCATGTGGCCGAGCAATTTACCGGGCTGGACGGGAAATACGTCGAACTGGAAGAGACCATTCGATCTTTCGGCGAAGTGCTTGACGGCAAACACGATGAAGTGCCCGAACAAGCGTTCTACCTGGTCGGCGGCATCGATGACGTTATGGAAAAAGCAAAGACCTTGGATACCTAAATGGCAGCGTCGTTTCAACTAGTGGTCCTGACCGCGGAAGGCGAGGACCTCGAAATCCAGGCAGTCTCCCTGGTCGCGCGCGCATGGGAAGGGTACGTAGGCGTTCTCGCCGGTCATGCACCCATGATCACGGCCCTCAAACCCGGCGTCATGAAGGTAACGGATGATAACGACAGCACGAAGTACCTGGCCGTCGGAGGGGGCGTCCTTGAAGTCAATCATGACAACGTCAGTGTTCTCGCGGACATCGTCCTCGGAGCCGATAGCGAAGACGACGCAAAAGCAAAGGCCGCGACGTTCTAGTCTGAGAGACTGCAGATGCTGAACAGCATCACAATCACAATCTGGATTCATCTTCTGTGCATGATCGGCGCTTTCGGTGGGCTTCTGACAGCTCAACTTGCTCTCTCAAGAGAGGACGGCTCACACCACCTTGCCATCCTGAAACCGGTCAACCTGATGTTGGCGATCGGATTGGTTGCCGGATTGACCGCCTACTTCCTTAAGATAAAAGATGCCTCTGTCTCCGGTGAAGAAATCGTGGGCGCGGTGCACATGGTGGTGGGCATCAAGTTTCTGATTCTGCTGGGCGTCGGAGGCTGCAGTGGAATGGCTGCGGGGTTGACGAAAAAGGGAAAGTGGGAAGCGGCCGGCCGGTTACGGTGGATAGCCACCGGTCTACTGGCCATCGCCGCGTACCTGGGGGTCTCGCTTTGAGATTGCCCCGATTCCGGCCAAACCACTCCCTTCAGGATGCGCGTACGTGATTGAGGGGCTGAAGAAGCGATGGGGCGTGTCATCGACCTGGCAAGTCGCAGTCATCTTCGTGGTATTTTCCCTGGCGGGAATGTCCATTATTCAGGTAAAGAATCTGGCTCTCAGCGCCCTGGGAATTCCCCTTGATCTCACTCTCTGGCTGAAAATTCCGCTGATCATACTGTTGTACCAGGTCCTACTGCTGTTTTGGGGCACAATTCTCGGCCAATTCCGGTTTTTCTGGGAAAAGGAAAAGAAACTGTTTCGAATCCTTTTCGGCTGGGCGCTCCCAAGAACCTAGCCGGTAGCGCGGAATTCATTCCTCCGTGACCAAGCGCAATTACGCGGCGCCATTTTATCCGGTCAAACTACGTAGTATGCCATGTACTGTTTTAGAAAATCCGCAGCAGGCAAGACTGTCCATTCCGACATCAAACGAATGAGGGAAACGAAGTCAAGGAAAAGGGGTGCTTCAAGTTGGGCGTATCTCATTCCCGGCGGTGTGGCTTTGGGATCACCGGCACCTTCCAGAGCGGTCAAAAGAGTCCACGACAAAGTTGCCGAAGAAGTTAGTTTCGCCGTAGTTTGCGGCGAAGTTCACGTTTAATGCGGCGGCGGCGAGTCACACTCGCTATGGCCCTACTGCGCGAACATTGTCGGAAACTACCCCGATCCAAACTATCGGGTGAACGTTGTCGTGAACTGCTGCGGGCCAGTATGGCGCTGCGGTTCCGTCCACCAAACCTATAACCCCACCGCTGCTACCACAAGCTACGCAGAAACGATCACTGACGCTCAAGGGCCATCGTCTCGAAGAGATCCCGCCACAGAAAGTGGAATATGCGGGAAAGCTTCCCAAAGATGCGATTCCGTCAACCTGCGGTGATTCTTTGCCTTTTCTTGCATCCCTCCGTCCGCTTCCGGGTCTTGCCGTGAATTGCGCCACGGGGTACTCTTCTTCGATATGACACCTACTCAGGAGACAGGTACGTTTCCGGAAATCCCCGGATTTGAGCTCAAGGAACGCATCGGGGAAGGCGGCCTGGGCGTCGTCTACAAGGCCCTTCAAGTATCCCTGAACCGGGTCGTCGCGGTCAAAGTCATGCGCCAGGAGCTTGCCGCGGACAGTGCATTCCGAGAGCGATTCGATCAAGAATGGAAAACGGCTTCGGAGCTGAAACACCCGAACATCGTACAAATTCTGGAGGCGGGCTCGCACAACGGCCTTCAATACTTCGTGATGGAGCACGTCGGCGGCGACAGCCTGGAGGGGCGCCTCCAACGGGGGGAAACGCTCAATGAGGCTCAGGCACTCGTGGTGGCGGAAGCCGTCACCAATGCGTTGAAATACGCCCTCGAAAGCAACGGGACGATTCATGGTGACCTGCGCCCCGGAAACATCATGTTCGAGCCCGACGGAATGGTTAAAGTTGCCGATTTTTTCGGTGTTCCTACCGACAAAAATCTGTACATGTCCCCCGAGGCGGAATCGGCCGACCGGCATGCACTCGACTTCAAATCCGACATTTATTCGCTTGGCGCAGTTCTCTATCACCTCCTCACGGGACGTTCGCCGCATACACCGAAAAGCGCATCCGGATTGTCTGGCAAGTCAGCCTCGGTTCTCGATCCTCCGGATTCAGTCAATAAATCTCTCTCCACGAATCTCTCGCTGTTCATTGAAAAGCTGCTCATTCGTGTTCGGCAGGTGCGGTATGGGTCCTGGGCTGACCTGATGGTTGATCTCCAGAGTGTACTCGACGGCAGTCCGCCTGCCCGGCTCCCGCCGAGCGGTGCGAGCGCTGTCCGCCGCGGCGGTCACATGCCGTCTGCAGAGAAATCACGACAGCCTTCCCCTCCCCCGCCGATGAAGGATACGAACGAATCGCCGTCAGAGGCGTCGGCAGGAATTCCGCTCGAACTCGCGGAGAAAGATAGTCCGCCGGAGGAAAAGGAGGCTCTAGCCTCCGGATCCTTGGTCGATTCGCAGGACACAACGCACGAGACTCCATCGGGCGCGGAGTCTAACGCGCGGCCCGGCTTGAAGATTCAGGTTCGGAAGCCGCCGGAACCTGAGCTTCCGACGCAGGAGCAGGAGTTTGTCACCGTACGAGAGAAGCGGAGGAGCCATTCCGGAAACTCGCTCCGAATCCTTGTGGGAATCGGCATGGCCGCAGTTTTTATCGTTGCTTGCTGGTTTTTATGGGTTCGGGTCGGGGCCAAATTATTTGCCGGGAACGACGACCTTGAAACCCTGCCGGATCCGGGCTTCGATGAACCGCGACCCGACACCGGACAAACTGATATCGCAGCTCCCGCGGAAGAGGTTGAACCCGCAGACCCCGTCCAGGCCACGGTGCAAACTGAAGTCGAACCTCCTGATGAACCGGAAGGTCCGAGATTTCCAAACGAGTTCAGAGAATATCTGGACGCCATTTCCCCGGCGATGAAACAGATGTCGCGGCGTCAGTACCGGCATGGGGAAGGGACCCTGGCGTTGTGGCTCGGGAAAAACCGGGATCATCCCTACGGACCGCATGCACGGCGCCAGGCCGACCGGATCCACCGTGTCGCGGACCTTGTAAAACTCCTGAAAGAGAATCAAGCACACGTACTGGACGCGCGCATCGACCAGGGAAAGGTCGTTGGCATTGAAAACGACAAGGTCGAAGTGCAAACCGTAGGCGGTGGGCGACCATCGACCCGGGCCATCGGCGTCGACGTATTGAACGACCGGGACTACCTCTCCTTGTTGAAACTTGCCGCACCCGAAAGAATTTTCGTCAACCGCACGATGTACTTGATGTCCCGCGGCGAATTCGACAAGGCTGAGCAACTCCTGCACGACGGAAAGATTGAAGAGCCGGAATATTCTGAGCTGAAAGCGTGGTACGATGAATGGAGAGGCATCCAGGCCGATCTCCTGGCCCAGGAAGCAGTGGATGAAGTGAGTCGCCTTGCGCGCAGGGGCGACTTCAGGCAGGCCGAGCACAAATTCAACATTGCAATGGAGAAATTTTCTGAAACAGACACGTTTCAGTGGGCTAGGAAAAAGGAAATCGAAGCGCTTCAGACGGAGATTACCGAAGTCGTATCCCGTATGAATTCCCGGCGACAGGCTGCTGCCGATGCCGGCGATGAACGCCTCGCCCCCTCCGCGACCGCGGCCGAACTTGGTCGCAGTCCCAATATCAACATTGATGTTCAGCGCGACAATGGAAGCCGGGGCGCGACGGGACAGGCATCGCAGAACGTTGCCATCCGAGTGCGGCTGAGGAACAGGGAGCCAAAGGCGAATTTCGAGAGGCTGACTCACCATGTTTATGCCGTCGCCCGGCACAGCCTGTACGACAATAGCTATCGGCTGTTGATCAAAGAGACGGACCCCGTGTCGCTACCCGCAGGCGGCGCCTACGAATACCTTACGAAATCGGTACCCATCGCCGCATCCACGGAAGAACAGCCGGGAAATTTCTTCGCTTATTACGGATGGTTGCTTGTGCTCAAGGATCACAACGGGGATGTTCTCCTCACCAAGGGATCACAGTCAAAACTCCTGAATAATTCCGCCGCGGTCGGTGCCGTCGCGGAAGGGTCTGAATTCAGTCTGTAAAATAGATCATTCTAGTGACCGCATCGAAACCAGATCCGGAAGTGCCTGGATTCGAAGTGCTGGAGGCCCTGGGAAAAGGGGGGCTCGGCACGGTCTACAGGGCGCGCCAGACATCCCTTGATCGGCTGGTCGCCATCAAAATTCTGCATCCGGACCTGACCACTGATCAAAATGCGGTTGATCGCTTTCGAAAAGAATGGAAATCGTATGCAGCACTGAAGCACGCCAACATCGTACAAGTGTACGAGGCAGGAGAGCACCAGGGGCAACACTACTTCGTGATGGAGTACGTGGACGGTTCGAGCCTCGCCGAGTACGAGAAAAGCGGCGCGAGGCTCGACGATGAGAAGGCCGTTCTCGTGGCACAATCGGTAGCGCAAGCCCTGAACTATGCGCTTCAAAAAGCGGGGGTAACCCACGGAGACCTTAAGCCGTCCAATATCATGATCGATGCGGACGGCACCGTAAAAGTGATGGATTTCTTCGGCGCGGGAGAGGGAATCAATCCGTATAAACCGGCCCCATCAGATACTTCCTCGATTCAACTTACGAGCGTCGGCGGTGATATTTACTCGCTCGGCGCCATTCTTCAGCGGCTGATGACAGGCACCGGTCCGGGTGCGGAGCCGCCGGATCCGTCCTCGAAGTCGGCGCGTCTGGCCGATGCGCTGATGCGGCGCACCCAGGGCAAAGTCCCGGAAACCTGGAATGACGTCCTGGAAGAATTGAAACAGGACCGGCAAGTCGCGCACGCCACGGCAGAACCGGACGTACAAGCCGATTCAAAGGACGCGCGAACCGTGTACCTGGCACGCACGCTGAAGCCGCGTTCGAGACCCAATGCTCGAAGCAACCAGCCAACCTCCGTTCCGCTCGTTCGGTCATCGCAGCGCAAACGCAGCGCGGACTGGATTGGGTTCATAGCCGTTGTGCTGATTGTCGGGTATACGGGCTGGGTCCTGTGGCACAAAGTTCTGCAGCCCAGTGACGCGTCGACGTCAACGGCAACCGAGATGGTTGAGTTCGGCGATTCCGTGCCCGATGCCCCTGTCGGAACCCAGACGAATACCACCGTGGTATCTGAAACGCTCGGAACAGCGGCCCCGGAACCGGCCGCCGAAATCGTCAGCACGGAGGCGGACGAGAATGAAATCCCTGCTTCGCCGGAGTGGGCTGAACTGAACCCCTCGGTTCCCGAGGAGGCGGATCAGGACGCGGGGATCCCAAAGGTGGCCTCGACGCCGGAACAGTCCCCCGATGAATTCACCGAATACATACAGTTGATGTCATCTCTATTCCAGCAGGTAAACCACCGCAGATACGCCGACGCATCCACGCTTGCGAGGAGGTGGTCGCGCGCAAATCCTGACAACGCGAACTTCGGCCGGATCCAGGATCAACTTCTACGGATCGAGAAAATTGATCGGCTTTCGGAACAGTTTTTCGAACATCGCCGGAACCTGGTCAACACGTCACTGCGAAATGGCACCATTCAATCGGTCAAACAGGATGCCATTGTCATCGACGAGAAAAGAGGATCTTCGAACATCTTAACGGATCTCGGGATCGAATCCTTGAGCGACCGTGAATTTATGGGCCTGCTGAAGCGTGCGGACAAAGATCGGTTTCCGCGGAACGGAATGATTTACCTGCTGTCTCACGGGCAGTTTCAGAAAAGCCGGCAGCTCCTCAATCATATTCCAGCATCGAGCGAAGACGCCGCGATGCTGGATACCTGGCTGCACGATTGGGAGTCAATCGACAGAAACATTCTGGCCAGCGAGGCATTGGATACGGTCGAGTCACTCGTTCGGCGGAAAAAATATGCTCGCGCCGAGCAAGCAATGCGAGACGCTTTCAAATCCTATCGCGAAACCGAAGTTTTTACATGGTTGCGGCGAGATGAGACTCGCCGACTCAATACCGAAATTCTGCAAGGAGCAATGGCTGCTGCCGACAGGCCGGAAAATCCGAATCCAGGTCCGGATGCCTCAATGGATTCGGGCCCTTTTCTAACCACCGCCGCGGACCTGAAGCGACCACCGCAGCTTGAGCTGAAAGTAAGCCGGGTGAAAAACGAACGGCAGGGAAATCATCGCTTTTCCTTGCACACTCAGGATGTTGAGATCCATGTTTCGCTCGAAAACAAGGAGCTCCAAACAGGATTCAAAAACCTTAAACTTCAAATTTATGCAATTGCCGAGGAACTTCTTCAGAAAGGGCGGTACAAGCTTCTTCTCAAGGATAGTGACGAGTTTACAATCCCGACACGCGGCTCGCACGAATACATCTCGAAATCGGTGCACTTGAATTTCCATGAGTACGCGAACTATAAGTGGGGATACAAGTACTATGGTTACCTATGTGTACTGTATGACGGCGATGGAAATGTCGTACTGACCAAGTCATCCAAGCCGAAATTGAAAAAACAACAAAACAAGTTCACGAAACTGGCGGAGGGTAAAGAATTCACAATGTAAACGCACTTCGCCTTAAATCGCGCCTGCTACGTTCCTTTTCTGCATCCTGGCCGACCCCCCTCGCAGTCGGACGTGATCGTCCAATGGCGGGATTCACCCGACTTCCCAATGGAAGGTTCGGTAACGCCTTTTTTGCCCAGCATCGAGACGAAGCGATGGCATGGTTGGGGCTCGTAAAACTGGCCCATGAACGGTGTTAGTCTGCGCACCTTAACCAAGGAGGCAGACGAATGAAGGGAAAACGCCGGACGACGGAAGAAAAGATCCGCATATTGAGACAAGCGGACGGAGAACGAACGATCCTGTAACCTGGTGCCTGGACTAACATAACTACTGGACCAGTTCGGTGAGCCCGGCCACTTCTTTGAAAAGTTTTCCGAATGGGCCGTCAGAAAGAATCACAGTGGTGGAGCATAAACTCCCTTGCGCACCTTGTTATAATTGGGACCCTTCAGGTCCAGATCGGTGTCCAGACCATATCTGCTTAACAGAAATCACCGTAGGTGAAGTATTCGATGCGTCTTCAAAGCTACTGGCTTCTGCAAAGCAGTTGAAATGAAAACATTTTTCCTGGCCCTTATTCCCTCCAACTCGAAAATCTGACTTCGCTCTTTTCGTTTACTTCTGTTCAAAATTCACTTGGTTGCGAAGCCCAACCGGAACCGAGGATCATGCAGCGGGGAAGTCGAGACATTGTACCAGCCTATTTCCCGGCTGACAATTCCACCAGCTTTTCGTAAAGCAGCCGGGCGACTTGTTTACGGCCTTCGCGTTGCAGGTGGATGCCGTCGTCGCTGAACAAATGAGCTTTCTCGGGTCCGGCGAATGCCGCGGCGAGGTCCAGAAGCGGCACGGACTCCTCCCTGGAGACCTGCCTCGCCAAGTCACAGTACTCGTCGTGAATCCGGGTCACTTCGTCCATATCCCGGGCTTGCTTGTTTCTGAGAAGCAGAGTTGTAAGTTTTTCCGCGCGGGGGGCGGTGATGAGAATGGGAACAGCATCCAGCGATCGAACTTCATGAATAAATTTTTTCAGAGTCCAAACGAATTCGTCGGGCGGAACCCGCAAGCCCAATTTTTTCTCCTTCACCGCAATTCTCCGCACCGGGTTCATCAGGTAAACGATCAGCTGAAAACTGCGAACCTCCTGAAACGTCTCAAACAAATCCGCCTGGTTGGCCGACATGCCCAGGCCCATGGAATTGCTGTCCGGCTTTCCGCCCAACCAGTGATCGTTCCATCCGTAGTAGATCGAGACAAAATCCGGCTTCAATTCGGCGCCGCGAATTTGAAAGAGCCGCAGGCCTTGCGCGGAGGAATAACCGTGCACGCCCATGTTGAAACTCTCCCACGAATTCGAAGTGGGAGAATTTTCCTGTAAAAGCTCATGGAGAAAACCGGAGTATGGCGGAATTCCCTGTCCCGTGCAGGAATCCCCCATACAGATCACGCGAAATACGTCCTCCTTCTTAACCGGATCCACTTCCCGGTCTAAAAACCCCATGCTGTTTACCACCCCCCCGTTGAATTCGGCGCCGGGATTCAACCGGTATTTCAATTCCGGATCAGGTATGAACGCGGACGTAAGGGCCTCATTGATCTGATTCTCACCTCGAATGACGATTTTCGGCAGTTCCACCTGGAAGTCTACCAGGCGGAGTATCCCTTCCAGTACGGCGAAGAATAACAACAAGGACCCGAGGGCAAGAGCCGGCCGGTTGAACCAGGGCGAACTCACGACGGCACGGAGATCACCTCCGAACCGCTTGCCGCGAATGGCCACAATCCATCGCAGCAAGGCAAACAGCAGGAGAACGAATACCGGTTTCAGACCCCGGCTCACCGTGAAGTGAATCGGCCCTAAGAATACCTCCCATCGGCCGAGAGCATAGGCATTGACTGTGACCAGAAACGAAACGAAGATCGCGCAATTGAGCGTGATGCAAAGCCAGGGAGCGGCTTTTTCGGAATTGCCTTGCTCAGTTTTCACTCCGGGGACACTAACCGGAAGCAAGGCAGTTTCTCCAGCGTTTTTGAGCAGACAGAGATCAGCCTGGCTCGTCCGGCAATTCCATCCGTAGATAGACATCCTGCAATTGCTGGTCGTCCACCGTGGATGGGGCGCCCATCATGAGGTCCATTGCCTTCTGGGTCTTGGGAAAAGCGATTACCTCCCGGATCGATTCCCCACCCGCCATCAGCATGGCAATCCGGTCCAGACCAAATGCGATGCCCCCATGTGGAGGCGCGCCGAAAGTGAGTGCCCGGATCAGGTGCCCGAACCGCCCTTCGATTTCGTCCGCCGGCATGCGAAGAAGATTGAATATTCTCGTCTGCACCTCGTGATCGTGAATTCGAATGCTTCCACCACCGATCTCCGTACCGTTCAGAACCAGATCGTATGCAAGCGCGCGGACCTTCTCCGGTTCACTATCGAGAACCGAAATGTCATCCGGATGCGGCGATGTGAATGGGTGGTGCATCGGGGTCAACTGGCCGTCCCCGGTCTTCTCAAACAATGGAAATTCCGTGACCCAAGTGAAGGCAAACCGGCCCTGGGGGATAGCGCTCCCGGCGTTGGCCGCCAGCAGGCGAAGCCGTCCGAGAACAGGATTTACGATGTCCACGTCGCCGGCGCCGAAAAGAACGAGGTCACCGGCCTCGATGCCAAGCGTCTCTCGCAGACCATTTGTTTCCTCGTCGCTGAAGAACTTCACGATGGGTGATTTCCATGTGCCATCATCCTGTACGCGGATAAAGGCGAGACCACCCAGCCCGCCTTCCTGGGCAATCTTTGTCCATCGGTCAATGACCCCGGCGGACACCGAGGCAAGACCCTTGGCGTTGATGGCCTTCACTGCACCCCCCTTCCCCAACACGCCCGCGAAAATTTTAAATTCGGTGCCGGCAAAGGTTTGTCCAAGGTCCGTCAACTCCATCCCGAAGCGAAGGTCAGGTTTGTCGCTTCCGAACCGGTTCATTGCGTCCGCGTAGCTCATGCGCTGGATCGGCAGAACAGGGGCTGGAAACGCCGCAGCTTCCAGGATTGCGACCATCATGCCGTCGATCACCTGGTACAGGTCCTCCGGCGTGACAAACGACATTTCGATATCGATTTGCGTAAACTCGGGCTGTCGATCCGCTCGCAGATCTTCATCCCGGAAACATCGCGCGATTTGAAAATACCGATCCATCCCCGCCACCATCAGCAATTGCTTGTACTGTTGAGGCGCCTGCGGCAGGGCAAAAAATGAACCGGGAACCACCCGGCTCGGCACAAGGTAGTCCCTGGCCCCTTCCGGCGTGCTCTTGCTCAAGATCGGGGTCTCAACATCGACGAATTCCTCGGCGTCGAGATAGTTCCGCACCGCCTGCACCAACTTGTGGCGAAGCTTCAGGTTGCGAAGCATTTTCTTGCGGCGCAAATCCAGATACCGGAATTCCAGGCGCAAGTCTTCACTTACGCGTTCCGCCTTGTCGTCATCCAGCGGGAATGGGGGCACCTCGCTCCGGTTGAGTATGCGTATCTCCTGCGAGCGGATTTCGATTCCTCCGGTCGGAATTTTTTCGTTCACCATGTCGGCCGGCCGCGCCTCGACGTCCCCTTCAATCTGTAGCACGAATTCGCCGCGTGTGCTCTCGGCGATATTGAATGCCTCGATGGAGTCCTGAGGGTCGTAAATGACCTGGGTGAGTCCGTACCGGTCCCGGAGATCGATGAAGATCACGCCGCCATGATCTCTCACCGTCTCTACCCAGCCACAAAGGCGCACCGTCTCACCGACGTGCGCCGTGCGAAGTTCTCCACATGTATGAGTCCGCATTTTCATATCATTTTGATTCCATTCGTAGGCTCCGAGGCACCATCTGGTCCGGTAAAGGCGGAGTAGTGTACCCGGGGGGCAGAGGACAGGCAAGCCTTGATGGGATGTGATCGGCCTTATGAAAGACTCAAGGCAGACGTCAATTTCTCTATCATTTCCGGCATCTCGAGCGTTTCCTGGATCCCCACACTCATATTTTTGAGTTCAAAGGTTCCTTCATTCAGCTCCCGCTCCCCCCGGATCACGACCCATTCTGCCCCGAGGCGGCTCGCAGTTCGCAACTGCTTCTTGATGTTGCGGGGACGAAGCTCGATTTCGCAATTGAATCCGCGCATCCGCAGCGTCTGGGCGAGAACGAGATTTTCCCGTAGCGCAGCGGGGTCCTGAGTAATGATGTATACCTGAACACGCCTCTGCAGGTCAGGCGGAATCCCTCCGGTTGCCTCCAGTGCCATGATCACCCGCTCCAGTCCCATCGCGAAGCCCACACCCTGGACGCTCTTTGCACCGAAATCGAACCGGTATCTTCCCCCTCCGCAAAGGGAATCCTGCGCGCCCAGTTCATGGTGGGTAATCTCCCACACCGTGTGCGCGTAGTAATCGAATCCTCTCACCAGGTCGGTCGCAAGCCGCGCTTCGATGCCGAGGTGCCCGAGCAGATCCGTTACCTCGGCCAGGTAACTCCGCGACGACTCACTCATCATTCCGGATATCGGAGGAAGTCCCGCCACGATTTCTCGGCAGGACTCGTTCTTGCAGTCGAGGATCCGAAGTACGTTCGACTCGAAGCGATCCCGGCAGACGGGACAAAGCTCACCCAGCAGCGGTCGCAACTCGTTGCGAAGACCTTCCTGTACTGCAGCGCGATCTTCCGCATCACCCAGGGAGTTTACCTGCACTTCATACCCCTGCAGCCCCCAGGAATTGAGGAGGTGCAGCTGAAGAGCGATACACTCGACGTCGGCGGCCGGATTGGGCTCACCGATGGCCTCGGCGCCAATCTGATGGAACTGCCGCTTGCGGCCTGCTTGCGGTCGTTCCGCCCGGAACATCGGCCCCAGGTAGTAGAATTTCGCACCGGCAAGATCCGGCCCGCCGCCGACAATCACTCGCATTACGCCCGCCGTGCCTTCCGGCCGCAGCGTGATGTCGCGGCCACCGCGATCATCGAACCGGTACATTTCCTTTTGGACCACGTCGGTCGCGTCACCGAGGCTTCGGATGAACAAGTCTGTCCGCTCAAGAATCGGGGTGCGGATTTCGTCGAATCCATAGCGTTCCAGCAGGCTCCGGCCAATCGATTCGATGTGCTGCCACAACCGAATGTCCGGCGGTTGGAGATCGGACATTCCGCCAAGAGGTTGGTATTGGTCGGAAGACATTTATACAGACGGCCCTTGCTGATCGCTGTTGACCGGACCGTTATCGGGAAACGGGACCACGACACAATCGGCGCGAAGTGTTCCCGGATCCGATCAGTCGCCGGTCACAAGCTGACGCATGATTTTACCCGGCTTGAATTTGACGACTTTTCGCTCGGGTATGGTAACTACCTGATCCGGCTTGCTGGGATTGCGGCCTACGCGCTGCTTTCGCGTACGAACTTCGAATACGCCGAAGTTTCTGAACTCCACGGTTTCTCCCTGGGCAAGACTCTCGACAATGTAGTCGAGCGTTTTCTGCATGACCGTAAAGACATCCTGCTGGACCATGCCTGTTTCGTTAGAAATTCGGACGACCAAGTCGCGTTTTGTCATCTCGCTTGTTCTCCTGTGATCCTGCCACCCGCTCTGATACGAATCATCCCCTCCAGATTTACAACTTGACCACTCCGTAAGGCATGCGCAAATCGCGGTGCGGTAACCGCAATGTTCATCATTTTAGGTGCGCTTCCACCCCGGTCAAGAGCAAATGCAACTTTCGTGCTGGCAGGAAGATAGCCTTTACCGTACCGGCGCCTCGATTTGTGGGGCCAGGGATCTTCCCGCCGCACCCACAAATGGGCGCAATCCTTTTACGAGTTCAGCGAAAGCGGCGGGGGGCAACTGCTGATCTCCGTCGCTGAGAGCGGTCTCTGGATTCGGATGTACCTCAATCACCAGGCCGTCAGCGCCCATGGCCACCGCGGCACGGCTCAGCGGATCGATCAGGTCCCAACGTCCGGCGCCGTGGCTGGGATCGATTAAAACAGGAAGCCGCGACTCCAGTTTCGCAACGCATGCCGCGGCGAGGTCCAGTGTATTTCTAGTTGCCGTCTCAAAGGTGCGAATACCGCGCTCACACAGAATCACATTTGGATTCCCCTGTTTCGCGATATACTCCGCGGCCAGGAGCCATTCCTGGATCGTCGACGCCATTCCCCTCTTTAAGAGAATCGGCTTTCCGGTGTCCGCCGCCGCCTCAAGTAGCGCGTAATTGAGCGCATTGCGCGCGCCGATCTGGAGGACATCCGCAATTTCACAAACCACGCCGATGTCCCCTTCCTTGACGAGTTCCGTCACGATCGGAAGTCCGGACTCCTCCTTGGCAATTCGCAGCATGTGCAAACCTTCCTGCCCAAGGCCTTGAAATGAATACGGAGAAGTGCGCGGCTTGTAGGCGCCTCCACGCAGCAGCGTTGCCCCGGCATCGCGCACCGCGCAGGCTGTCTGGACAACCATTTCTTCGCTTTCGACCGAGCAGGGTCCCGCAATCACGTGTATGGCGTTGCCGCCGATCTCAACACCATCGGCAATCTTGATGACCGTTGACTCCGGATGGGCTTCCCGGCTGATCAACTTGTACTTTTTTTGAATCGGGAAAACCCGGTCCACGCTTGCGATGTGGCTCAGCGGCTCCAGGCTCGCGTGTACCGACTCGTCTCCAACCGCCGCGACCACGGTGCTCACTTCGCCGTGGATCGCGTGGGGCTGATACCCCAAGTCCCTCACCTGCTGCTCGACACTTCGGATATCATCCGCAGTCGCGTCCGTTCGCATCACGATAATCATAAGACTCTACTTAACAAATCGGTGTATAATAGCGCAAACGATCGATCCTATACCGCTCAAATAAGTCAGCGAGCGATTAAACTGATAAAAATGGTCCCCGTCATTCGGAGCTGAGGGCAATCCGTGCATCTCGATTTTCGATCCCGAAGGAAACCAGCCGTCCCGAATCGCCCATACACAAAGCAGGGCGAGAAATATTGACCCTACTAAATACGATTTTGTCCCCTCTACCTTGTACCTACGCGCCATCAATATCCTCCGCTTTCAGTTTGGCCTCTGGCTGGGCCGGATTCTTAAGCTATCCGCGTCATCTTTGGTGTCAGGTTTTGGGGCGGAAACCACTGCCCTGCCCACACGTTCTAAACCTGAAACCCGGACTCTAAAACAAGCAAAAACCCGTACATCGCCTATACATTTCCTTGTATCACGAGCTTTTCATTTTGGCAAGGATTTTCTCCGTGCTTCACTGGAGACGGAGGCTTGTCTCGCCGAAGCAAGCGAAGCGAGAAGGCGGATCCGCACCGTTCCGGTAAATGAAATGATCGTGACCAGGCCTTACGTCATTCTTATCAGACTCCGGATCTCTTCGGGCCCCAGTTCTCTCCAATCCCCCGGACGGAGTTTCCCCAACCGGATCGGGCCGATCGCTTCGCGTCTGAGGCGAGTGATCTTCAATTCGCAGGCCTCGAACATCCTTCGCAATTGCCGGTTTTTTCCTTCGCCGAGAACAACCTCGTAGCGCGCGCCGTTGTCGTTCTGATGCAACAGGCTCACGCTGCGGGCCCGAAGAAACTCACCGTCATGACGGATACCACGAGTCATTGATGCGAGGTAGGCACTGGAAAGTGCGGCCGACGACCAGACTTGGTATCGCTTCTCCATGTGATGCCGTGGGTGTGAAATGCGCTGGGAAAAATCGCCGTCATTCGTGACGAAAAGAAGCCCCTCGCTATCCGCATCCAACCGTCCCACTGGGAACAGGCGACCGCAGTCGCGGGGAACAAGTGAAAGAACGGTCGGTCTTCCGTGGGTATCTCGGACCGTGCAGATAACTCCGTGTGGTTTATAGAGTGCGAAATAGACCTTCTGCTGCGGTCGAACCCGCTTACCACGAACGAGGACGGTAGCGGAAGCGGGATCCACGGTGAGGCCCTGCACGGTGACGCACGCGCCATCCACCGTGACAAGACCCTCCCGGATCAACTCTTCACAGGAACGGCGCGAACCCAGTCCGCAGGTAGCGAGATAACGCTGAAGGCGAATTTTATTCTGAGGGCTTGGTTTTAGGGAGGCCTAGCGCACGGTCTCCCTCTTTCCATTTTCCCTGCTCGCGCAATGTATCAACGCGCTCAAACCGCTTCAACACATTGCGTCGGGTCACGATTCTGGACGCCGACTTTAGGCTTCGATGCATACTCATGAACGTTGTTCTCCGATTCGGCAGACTGAAATTCCACCGAGCGCATACGATTACCCTATTCGGCCGAAATGTCAACAATCTCGGAGAACCCACATGATTTCTTACAATTTTTCTCCAGTTGAAGGCCTTTTCCGGGGCGTTGCCTGCTGAATACGCACTTCCGGAGCGGCCCTCCAGTGCCGGCGATCCCGAACACTCTCCAGTACGAGGACGCAGTAGCGAGCAATCTCGATCAGCGTGGCGTGCGGCGGATTTTCAGATGCTCGGGCAGACATTTCAAGGACGAGAACACCCTCTCCGCACGCTGGGTCCCAGAGCTCGCAGAGCTGCTCCAGCACTCGCCGCAGACGCGGGGTGAGCAAAAGATCCAAGGACCAGAGGCTATCCCCGAAGACACGCGGCATGTCCAGAATCCAAACATCGTGCGGAGCGCCGTCAATCCGTTCTGAGGGCCGGACCAGCCGAGTAGCGAGTCCGGTACCGGTCCGAACGGTCAACCGACCGGACCGGATCAGGTCCATCACCGCGCGGGATTCGAAAGGCTGCAGAGAAAGGCCTGCAACCAGACGCTCAGCCACTCGCCTCTGCCCAAGTCTCCAGCACGCCTGCGATCCCAGTAAACTGAAAAGGCGGTCGGAAGAGAGCCGCTGGTTCAGGTCATCCGACCATACCCTGGCAAGTGCCCGGGCAACTTCGCGAAGGCTTTGCTTTTCCTGTTCATCCGCGCCGGAGGCACGGATTAATCGGTGATATACGGCATGGCAAAACGCCGACTCGGCATGACCTGATTCGTGATCGTCAATCCATATCATTCGCGACCAATAAGTCCTTCCACTTCGCTGAGAAACTGGCTGACATCCCGGAAGCGGCGGTAAACGGACGCGAAACGGACATAGGCCACTTCATCCAGTTTTTCCAGGTGATCCATAACCTTCTTCCCGATTACCGTCCCCGGCACTTCACGCTCAAATTCTCCCTCAATCTCGGCGATGATTGAATCGACCAGGATATCGATCTGTTGCGAGCTGATGGGCCTCTTCTCACAGGCCCTTTCGATGCCGGTTTTCAGCTTGTTTCGATCCAGTTCCTCATGCCGACCGTCCCTCTTTACGACCTTCAAGCTGGTCTTTACGACCTCCTCGTACGTTGTGAATCGATGTCCGCAGGAAAGGCAACTCCGTCGTCGCCGAATTACCTCTCCATTGCGGATGGTTCTACTATCAATAACTTTGTCATCTGTATGGGCACATTTTGGACAGCGCATCGGATATTCCGTGCCGCAGGGTACGGCCTATCTTGTGTCTGAGTGCCAGTAAGCCCACAAGATGTGGGACTGTCAAGCGATTTTGGGGTAAAACGAGAAATGGCGGAGCGATTGACCCGATCTTACGGGTTTCGCTCCGCCATTCTCGCAATTACCGACTCAAAAACGTCATGCGAGCCGGCGATTCAGGCCACTATTACTTTTTGGCTTTGGCCTTTTTCTTGGTGGCCTTTTTCTTTGGGGCGGCCCTCTTCCTAGTGGCCTTTTTCTTTGGGGCGGCCTTCTTCTTGGATGCTGCTTTCTTCTTTGCGGCCATGGTAGTTTACCTCTTTATTTGCCGGGATCTTACGTTTCCGGCTTGGTTAATAAACACCTTACGCATTGGGACATCGGGTTTCCCCGTTCCTCTAAAACTATGCGATTCGGTGTATCCGGGCTCTCTACTTCCTGGCACGACCTCCTTGCCGATGCCAGTTGCCCGATCTTATGCCTCGCACTACAGGTGCGAGTACAATCCCTCGTTTGTTATCCTCTTGCCGAGCCATCACCGTGTGCGTCGAATCTGTACAGAGCACACACTACACGTTAACTCAGTGAACTTCTTACGCCACTTTGCGTAACCGGTCAAAAGTTTTCATCTATAAATCGGGGAAAACAACGCTCGCCTCAATTAGTAGGCATGCGCCCGGAACGCAACTTTTCATGCCGAACAGAGAAGCTGTTCAACCTTCTTGATCAAGCGTGACGCGACGTCCTTCTTCGGCATGAGAGGTACGTTTTCCACGTCACCATTCGCGCTGAATAGTGTGACGCAGTTGGTATCCGCTTCGAACGCCGCGTCCGCTTGCGTCGCGTCGTTGGCCACGATCAAATCCAATCCCTTGTCGCGAAGCTTGCGCCTTGCTTCCTGCTCAAGATGATCGGTTTCCGCCGCAAAACCGACGTACATGCGGTGTCCTTTCAGCGGCGCGATCTCCTGCAGGATATCCTTGGTCCGCTCGAGAGAAATTCCAGAAACAGGTTCCCGCTTCTTGATCTTGTTCGTTTGCACCACTGCCGGCCGCCAGTCTGAAACCGCGGCAGTCATGATCAGGACATCGCACCATGGAACCGATTCTTCCACCGCGCGCAACATCTCCCCCGCCGTCTCCACATTCCGCCGATCAACGCCTTCGGGCGTGGCAAGCGAAACGGGGCCCGCAACCAGCTTCACCTCGTGCCCCCGCCGCGCCGCCTGGTCCGCAACGGCAAACCCCATCTTGCCGGTGGAACGGTTGCTCAGGAATCGAATAGGGTCTATGGGTTCCCGCGTCGGGCCCGCTGTCACCAGGATTTTCATGCCTCTGCGGTCACTTCATCGCGCTGAGAACGTCACGAACGATGTTCGCAGGCTCTTGCATACGTCCAGTTCCTACCGTTCCGCAGGCAAGCTCTCCGAGCCCTACGTCCAGCACGGAAATGCCGCGTTCACGCAACAACACAAGGTTGGATTGAGTTGCGGGGTTTTCCCACATCCGGTCGTTCATCGCGGGCGCAAGGATCATTGGCGCGCTTCTCGCGAGTATCGTCGCGGTCACAAAATCATCCGCCAACCCATGGGCGATTTTGGCGATGACGTTCGCCGTACAGGGCGCAATCAGCACGAGATCCGCCCAACGCGATAGATCGATATGCTGAAATGCCTCCCCGTCAAGATCCTCGAATCGGCCGGTCACAACCGGACGACCGCACAGGGCGTGGAACGTGAGTGGTCCCACGTACCTCGTGGCGGATTGGGTCATCATTACCGATAGTTCAAATTTCTCCGCGACCAGCAACCGAACCAGCTCCGCGGCCTTGTACGCCGCAATGGACCCGGTTACTCCGAGAAGAATCTTTCCGCGAGCTGTATCGGCGTTTCCCATGGTTTACCCCATGTCTGAGATTCTCATGCGATGATGCTCCGCCACGACGATCGCTTTCAATACTCCGTAGGCTTCATCGATGCCGTCATTGACAATCAAGTAATCATACTCTCCTGCCCGTGCGATTTCGTTCTCCGCCTGCCTCATTCGCCGCTCGATCGCATCCCCATTGTCCATCCCGCGGTCTCGAAGCCGCAAGCTCAGAGCTTCCATCGACGGTGGCGCTACGAACACAT
Organism: Kiritimatiellia bacterium; assembly: GCA_963578625.1. GTDB lineage: Bacteria > Verrucomicrobiota > Kiritimatiellia > SLOV01 > SLOV01 > CAUZEO01. The sequence continues at coordinate 18,764 of CAUZEO010000039.1, forward strand.
CGACCCATGCATTGCGCACCGCGTCCCCGGAAGGCGCGTTGCGCGCGTACTGCCGAATCTGCTCAGCGCCCTGCACATCAATGTCCATCAATATGTCGCGCCCCGCCCCCAGCGCATCATATACACTGGCGCGCATCGTTCCATACAAATGTCCATGCACGGTCGCATGTTCCAAAAATGCATCCTGCGATAGACGCGAGCGGAATGATTTTTCGTCGAGGAAGTGGTAGCTCTGACCGTCGATTTCGTTGGCGCGGGGCGACCGGGTAGTACAGGAAACCGAGTAGGAGATTCGGTTAAAATCCTTGACGATCCGATCACACAGTGTCGTCTTTCCGGTTCCGGACGGGCCGGAGATGATGAGGAGCAGCGATCTGTTACGCGATTCCATCATTCAATGTTTTGCGCCTGCTCGCGAAACCGGTCCAGCTCGGACTTGCAGCGAATGACATGGTGGGCAATTTTGCTGTCGTTCGCCTTGGAGGCGATCGTATTTACCTCCCGGAACATCTCCTGGGCCAGAAAATCGAGCGATTTCCCGGCGGCTTCTTTGGATTTCATCAGTTTTCGCGCTTGCCCGAGGTGACTCTCCAGCCGGGTAAGCTCTTCGGTGATGTCGATGCGGTCGGCGTATATCGCGATCTCTCGCAATAGACGGTCATCGCTCTCCTCCAAGGATACGCCCGCCTGGGTCACTCGTTTTTTGAGCCCTGCCTGGTACTGGCGCGCAGAATGGGGCGCCCGGATTCGGATCTTATCAATCTGCTGCTGCACGACGATAAGCCGCCCTTCCAAGTCAGCGGCAAGCGTGTTCCCCTCCATTTTCCGCATCTCGTTCAGCGCATTGAGTGCTTTTCGCAAGGCAGTCCGCAATGTGGGCCAGACAGATTCGATATCTTCCGCCGCCTGCTCGTAACGAATCACATCGGGGAGATTCAGCAGGAGGCTGGCGTTGAAATCGTCGCCCAGACCCAGCTCCCGGGCAGTTCCGCGAAGTGCTTCGAGATAGCCGGCAGCAAGTTCTTGATCCACATGGATTCCCTTTTTTCGCAATTTTGAAGAAAACTCAGTGTGCACGTTGGCGGAAATCCGGCCCCGAAACACGAATTTCTGAATCTCTTCAGTCACCCGTGACTCCAATCCGGAAAATGCACGGGGAAGGTTGTATTGTATGTCCAGTTGACGGCGGTTCACGGCACTGAGTTCCACCAGCACTTGGACACCGCTCTGTGACACTTCAGCGCGCCCGTATCCTGTCATGCTCCGTAGCGACATCAGCTCTTTTCCCCGTTCTTGTTATGCTCCGCCTTCCATGCCGAAACCTGCTGTACGTCTTTGTCACCGCGGCCGGAAAGATTGAGCAAAATAAGATCATCCTTCTTGAAGGCGGTTGCGTTCTGCATTACGAACGCGATTGCGTGCGAAGTTTCCAGCGCGGGAAGAATCCCTTCCCACCGGCAGCAGGCATCAAAGGCCCGGATCGCATCATCGTCGCTCACCCACGAATACTCCGCTCGTCCGAGATCTCGCAGCAGGCTGTGCTCTGGACCCACCGCCGCATAGTCGAGTCCGGCGCTGACCGAATGAGTAAGCTGAATTTGGCCGTCGTCATCCTGCAGCAGGAAGGTCTTGGTCCCCTGGAGAATTCCGATACTGCCGCCGGAAAACCGGGCCGCATGCATCCCGGAACGGATTCCGAGGCCGCCGGCTTCCACGCCAACCATTTTGACCTCTTCGTCGTTCAAAAACGGGTGGAACAGCCCAATTGCGTTGCTGCCGCCGCCCACGCAGGCGATGAGGTGCGTGGGCAACCGCCCTTCGGACTCCAGGATCTGGCGACGCGCCTCGCGGCCAATGACGCTCTGAAAGTCCCGAACCATCAGCGGGTATGGGTGTGCACCGAGGGCGGACCCGAGTACATAATGGGTGTGGCGTATGTTGGTGACCCAGTCACGCATGGCCTCGCTGATCGCTTCCTTCAGCGTTTGCTGACCCGCGGTCACTGAAACGACTTCGGCGCCAAGGCTTTCCATTCGGAAAACATTGAGGGACTGCCTTTCCATGTCCACCTGGCCCATGTAAATGACGCACTCCATCCCGAACATGGCGGCAGCGGTCGCGGTGGCGACACCGTGCTGGCCGGCCCCGGTTTCGGCGATCACGCGACTCTTGCCCATGCGGCGCGCCAACAGCACCTGGGCGAGACTGTTGTTGATTTTATGGGCGCCGGTATGCGCGAGATCTTCGCGCTTAAAATAGATGGGCGAGGTATCCAATTCCAGCGACATCCGTTGCGCTCGATACAGAGGTGTGGGCCGGCCCACGAAATCGCGAAGGTAGGCTGCGAGTTCGTCGATAAATTTCTGGTCCTTCCGCGCGGCAAAGTACTCACGCGTCAGTTCCTCGAGAGGATACATCAGCGTTTCGGGAACATACATCCCCCCGTATGGGCCGAAGTGGCCGCGCGCATCCGGGTCTGTTACAAGTTTCGACATTGCAGAATGAATTCCTCTACCTTCTTCGGATCCTTCTCTCCGGGCCTCACTTCCACCCCGGAACTGACGTCTACGCCCCACGGACGAGTCCGGAAAATAGATTCGCGGACATTATCCGGCGTTAACCCTCCCGCCAGTACCACCGGTGTACTCTGCTCCGCTACAAACTCAGCGGCCCGGCCCCAATGTACCGTCCTACCAGTTCCCCCCGGGGATTCCGCAGAGTAACTGTCGACCAGGAACGCGTCAACCTGGTAGCCCGACACTTCGGTCGCGGGATCACGGTCCAAATGGACAGCCTTCCAGGTACACTTCGATACCCGGCTGCAAATTTCGGGTGTTTCGCTGCCGTGCAGTTGTACGACATCCAGACCTGCACGTTCGGCGATCCGTTCCACCCCCTCGGGATCCAGGTTGACAAACACGCCGACCTTAAGAATTTCCGGTGGTAGATCCCGTGTCCACTCACGAACCTGCGCCGGTTCCACGTTCCGCTTGGAAGAAGGCCAGAATACGAAGCCCATGGCATCGGGTCGCAGCGTCGCGACCCGCTCCACATCGATCTCCCGATGAAGACCGCAAATCTTTACGAAGACGTCCATATTGAACCCATGAGGTCCCGCACGGCAGTGCCCGGGTCATCTTTCCGGAGGAGATGCTCGCCCACGAGCACCGCATGATACCCTGCCCGTTGAACCCTGAGGACGTCGTCAGCCGTGCGAATGCCACTTTCACTCACCAACGTACACCCTCCGGGTGCATGATCAAGCAGACGCTCCGATATCTCCAGCGAAACCGTGAAGTCTTTGAGATTACGGTTATTCACACCGATCAACTCCGCGCGCGCGTCCGAGGCCATCTTCATCTGCGGTTCGTCGTGCACCTCGACCAGGCATTCCAGCCCGGCCTCCCTGGCCAAAGCACCGAAGCGTACCAGTTCAACCACATCGAGAACGCCGGCGATCAGCAACACCGCGGAGGCGCCGATCGCGCGGGCATGCCACATCTGCCACGGATCGATAACAAACTCCTTGTACAGAATGGGCAACGCGACCGCGCCGCGTACCGCGCGAAAATCGTCTGTGCCGCCGCCGAAGTACTGCTCGTCCATTAGAACCGACACCGCCTGCGCCCCGGCACGCTCGTACGACATTGCGATTTCGGGCGGATGAAAGGGTTCGCGAATGCTGCCCGCGGAGGGGGAACGTCTTTTCACTTCGGCGATCAAACCCATCGGAGCGCAACGGAGCGCGCTGGAAAAAGATGGGGGCGCATCGCCTGCGCCGGCCTGCGCCTGGAGTTCGTCGATCCCTACCGATTCGCGGAGCGCGGTGATTTCACGCCGCTTATTCTCAACAATGTCATCCAGAATGCTCATCGGTCTTCGTCTTCTTCAGGTAGGCGTTGATAAAGCGATCGAGTCCGCCGTCCATCACCGCCTGGACATTTCCGGTCTCTTCGTCCGTCCGGTGATCCTTTACCATCGTATAGGGCTGCATGACATACGACCGGATCTGGCTGCCCCAGGCGATCTCCCCCTTCTTGCCATAAAATTTCTCCATCTCCTTGCGCTTCTGGTCCA
>CAUZEO010000040.1:0-22388 GCA_963578625.1 Kiritimatiellia bacterium
TCGCAAAATGGGATGGCGACGATCCGCCCTTTCTGCCTCTGGGCGGGGCGGATTTACACTTGTCGAGATCATGATCGTAGTTGCGATCCTGGGAATCCTTGCTGGACTCTCTGTTCCGCGCGCACTCGCTGGGCTTTCGAAAGCTAAGTGCACGACCGCAGAGGCGCAGATCACTATCTTGTCAGGCGCGATCGAGTTCTACCGGCTTGATGTGCGCAGTTATCCGCCCAATCTTGAAGCGCCCCTGACGGCTCCCGGAGGCGTTACCGATTGGGATGGGCCCTACCCCTCAAGCGCAACCCGAGTTCGCGAAGTTCACGGGCCAGTCGTTCTTTGGAAAGGGTCCTCACGGGTAGCTTGAGTAGAGGCGCCTGAGGTTCTCCTTTTTTTACTCCAAACGTTGGATTAATTTTCCGGGGCTTGGACGTAATTTCCTCGTGATTGAGGTCGCTGGACATCCACAGCGAATTGCTCTAGAATGCGCAAATCAGGTTAACTGATGGAATCTCATGTCCTCCGCGAAGCAAGATCTCGGACATCAACTTCTCGAGCACGGCTACGTGGTCGTCGACAACCTCATCGACGACGCGACGATCGGGCGCGTGCGGGACGAGATTCACGAGGTGGTGGACGGCATTGCGCGCGGAATGCATGCCGAGGGGCTGATCCCGAAGAGCTGGACCGAAAAGGGTTTTGACCGCCAGTTGGCCTGCATCGTCGAACACGACGTCGCCATGGCCACGGAGCTGGTGAAGCGGCTCCACGGGACACGCGGGGAAGGCGGGCACATCGGGCCTGCGATCTTCGATCTCGTCAGCTACGCTACCCTGCTCGACTCCATTGAAACGATCGTGGGACCCGAGATCATTGGGTCGAGCGTCTATCGAATCCGCCCCAAGGCCCCGGGCCTGGTACGAGGCGTGGTGCCGTGGCATCAGGACAGTGGTTATCTGCTGAAACATTGCGACCGGGAATTGATCGTTACCTGCTGGATTCCCCTTGTGGACTCCAACGAGGCCAACGGCTGCCTGCACGTTCTCCCCGACGCGCATCGCCAGGGAATTCTTACCCACAGCACCGGCGGCTCAGGCAACTACCTCGAGATCAAGGATCAAAACCTTCCCGGAAAATGCAAACCGGTTCCGGTACCGGTGCAGCGCGGGAGTGTACTTTTTATGACCAACCTCACGCCGCATTCTTCGTACGCCAACAATACGGACGCCGTGCGGTGGAGTGTCGACTTTCGGTACCAGAGCAGCGAAGTGCCTAACAACGTAGGCAAGACGCCTGCCGACTTCGATCCCAGCTCCCCCGAAGTCGAGATTGCCTGTTTCCCCCCCGAGGCCGATTTCGTCCTTCGCAGCCCAAAACATCCGGAGAAAGTCGTTCGTACCTGGCAGGGATTAAATAAGATCCGCGAAGACTACTTCGCCCGCCGCGCCGGCATGGCCGAATTTCCTTTTCGTTGGACGGCGTAGTCTCACCGAAGTTCCTGCACGGCTGCTATCACCCGGCCCGCCATGTCGTCGAGGACTTCGTCGGTCATATCGGACCACCACGGGAAGCTGACCATATTGTCGAAGAAGCGATCGGATTCCGGTACGTCGGCTTCTCCGAACCCGGCGTTTTGAAATAGTTCCGAACGGTTCAACGGCCAGTATTGAACAATACACGTGAGGTTGTAGTCCTCATTGAGGAGACCGATGAGATCGTCGCGGGTCTTGCCGGATGAAGTTCCGTCGAAGCGAGCCGCCATGAGATGGTAGGCGTGCTGGCAGCCCGGCAGGATCTTTTGAAAGTTGAATTCGGGGAGATCCTGGAGGGCTCCTATGAATCGGTCGGCCTGGTGTCGACGCTGCCGGTTGATGTCGTCCAGTCGCTTGATCAGCAGCCGCCCGACCGCCGAGTTGGGCTCGCCCATACAGTAATTGAGCGGAAGCTTTCCAGGCATGGGCTCCACCAGGTTGCACATGGCGGGCTTCCAATACTGCGCACGTTCTCCTTCGAAAGGACAATTGCCCAGCCAGCGCAGGCTACGAGCTTGCGACCCGTGCTCAGGATTGCGAACCGTCAACATGCCGCCTTCGCCGAGGGTGGTGATATTCTTGTGCGTATGGAAACTGAAGCAGCCGAAATCTCCAATCGATCCTACCCGGCGCTCTTTGTAGATCGCGCCGGGCGCCTGGGCGCAGTCCTCGACCACTACCAGGCCGTGTTCCTCGGCGAGTTGCATGATCGGATCCATATCCGCGGTCAAGCCGTACAAATGCACCACGACCACAACCCGGGTCGCGGACGTAAGGTGGGGCGCAATGGTCTCGGCCGAAATCACGCGCGTGTCCGGATCGACGTCGGCCCAGCGCAAGGTGGCTCCGGTGCGGGCAAACGGCACCGCGGTGGCCACGAAAGTGTGGGCGGGGAGAATGACTTCATCCCCTTTTCCCAGTCCGGACAACATCGCGGACAGCTCCAGGGCCGACGTACAACTATTCACGCAGATCGCTTCGGCCGCACCCGAATAGGCCGCAAACTCTTTTTCGAAGGCTTCGCCCTCGGGACCGGTGGTCAACGTGTTTGCTTCCCGAAGCACGTTCAATACGGTCTGCTCTTCTTCTCGATTGAGCCGGGTTTGCACGCCCGGCATTGCGATCGGGGTTAGCGTTTCGGTTTTGGATGTAGCCATTGTTTCTTCTCCATTCTGAGTACAACTGATCTAAATGGGAGTGATCTATGATGTCCAGATCTATTATCTGAAGGGGTTCTACGCCCCGGCCGTTTTCTCCATGGCGTCAATCACAGGTGGCGCGTACGGTTTGCACGACTTGGCCAACAGATACGAGAGGTCACCCTGCCCGATGGCCGGTAGTACGGTTCGTTCATTACATTCGGTCCTGTGGCTGCAGCTTACGCTTGAACAGGGCCATGGTGTTGCTCCAGACTTTTTCGGCTGCATCTTCAACATAAAGCGGTCGTTGCGGGAAACAGAATCCGTGTTCCGTTCCCGGCCAAATATCCATCTTGTTAATTACCCCTTCCCGATCCAAGGCGGCTCTGAGTCCCACGGCGTCGCTGTCCGGAACAAAACGATCCACTTCCGCGAATGCAAGATAGAGTTCTCCTTTGATTTTGCCGGCCAGGAGATGTGGTGAATCCGCCTCCTCCGTCACGGTTTTCGCGCCATACACCGAAACCGCGGCCGCGAAAACATCAGGGAACGTACCCGCGGCTGAAACCACGTATTGTCCGCTCATGCAATAGCCGACGCACCCTTTCGGACCTGGCTTGGCGGCAGGTTCGGACTCCAGGAATTTCAGCATTCCCGCCGTATCCTCCATCACCATTTTGTTGTTGAGGCTGTTCATCTTCGCGAACATGTCCTCACGTCTTTCCTCGGTCAGATCGGAAAAGCTTTCATGAATGTACCGTATTTTCCCGTGACGATAGTACATATCCGGCAGGATCACGTAGTAGCCTCCCCCGGCGATTCTACGACAGAAGTCAAACAACTCTTCACGAATCGCGGGAGCGTCCATATAGAGGATGATCACCGGCCACCGGGAATTGCCTTCGGGGTGGAAGATGTAGCTGAGCATCTTTCCATCACGGGTTGGAATATCTACATTTCTTTCAATCATGAAAATTTCAAACTCACGGATATGTGTCTACGCTTAGATCTTGGCATGTGTCAACACGCCTTTGTTGACAGGCTGGAACGAACATCCGGATATGAAACGCATTCTTAATCGTAGGCGCATCGGGCTTTATAGGGCGGCGCCTGACATCGGGGCATGAAAAGGATTAAGATGACGAGGCCAAAGTCAGCGCAGCGGTTCGTGTCAGAGCCCATCAAACCGGTCACCCCGATCGCGGACGCCGATGCGATGGCCGTGGGCGTCCCCGGCTTGCCACGTGAGTTTGTGTGACGCGGCGGTTCGCTCGGCCGGAGAGGACGCGGCAGTTCTGTAGCGCATCGCGTTCCTGCGCAAAGTTGGTCGAAATGGTCGCGCCGCCGCGGAGGAACGCCGGCGCCTGCGCGACTGGCTCGAAGTGATTGAGCGGAGTTCCATGTAGCAGAAGTCGCCGAGACTTCCGCTCGGCGACATACAAGCCGGACAAAGCCATGAGAGGGCCACCAGAGCCGCAGGCCCAAAACCAAGAATTTCAACCACGAAATACACTAAAAGCACGAGGCAGCAAAGTTGCAACCAAACGAAATTAACCACGGAGGGGATTGTTGGTCCCTCCGTGTGCTCCGCGAACTCCGCGGTAGAAAAATATCGCGGACAAGAACGATTTCGGAAGATCGTGGTACGAAAGACGAAATGAGCTTTGCATGTTTCTTGAAAAAGAGTCAGCGCTGACCATAGCGCTCTACGAATGACGAGAATTAGGCGCATAATCAGGATTTGGCTCTCGACACAGCGTACGGCCCGGTGAAAACTCCAGCTTCATAATTAATAAGGAAGATAGCTATGGTTGATCAATCAGTATTGGATAAGCTTGCGGTGGCTGACTCGCCGACGATCGCTAACGTGATAGAACTGTTCGACGTGCAGTCGCGGGTTTCCGGCTACACCAATGAGAAAATTCGGGCGGTGTATCCGGATCTCCCCCCTGTCGTCGGATACGCGGTGACGGGAACATTTCGGAGCGGCTATCCAACCCCGAAGGACGCGTACGGGGGCATGGGAAGAATGGTCGAGATCGGAGAGAAGCTACCTGCGCAGAGGATGTTGGTAATCCAGGATCTGGATGAGCCGTCGCGCGCCGCGGTCTACGGAGAGATCATGGTCCGTTGTTTCAAGTCGGCAGGTTTCGGAGGTTTAATCACGAATGGTCTAGGGCGCGATTACCTTCAAACCAAGGAGTTGAATTTTCCGTGTTTCGCTTCTTCATTGATCGTTGCCCACGGATACTGCAACATCCTGGAAACGGGGGTGCCAGTGGCGATCGGAGGGCTGGATATCGCCACGGGAGACCTCCTTCACGCGGATGGGAATGGCATTGTAAAAATCCCCCTTGAGCTGGCTTCGCATGTCGCGGATCTCGTCCAGCCATTTCTTGATTCCGAGCAGAGCATCATAGACATTGCCGACCGGCCCGGTACGCCATTCGAAAAGATCAGCGAGGAATTGCAACGGCATTTCTCACGTCTCGAAAAAATGAGGGAAGAGGCAAAAGAACGGATCAAGTAGGTCCAGGTCCCGGAACCTGCCCGAGGGGCTGAAGAGGAGAAATCATCCGTGGAAGAAGGGGCAGGAAATCATCCTGTTCCCTTACAATTCCACGACCACGTTTTTATCTGGAAATAGGATCAATCCAGAGGATTAGTGGTACACCCGGAGAGATTCGAACTCCCAACCCTCTGATCCGAAGTCAGATGGCGAAGGTTATCGCCCTCGGACGCCAACGGACAGAAACTCCAGCAAACTCTAGAAAACACTCAAGAGATAAAGCCATTCTGGGTTTTCTGTCGTTGTGTCATTCATGTCCATTTGGACTCATGGTACGCCTGTAAGGACAAGAAAGTTGACACAATGTTGACACACATTTCGCGATTGAACGAGAGGGTGGGGTGCCCGACCGGTATACCCTTGCCCACCGCCCCCCCGTCGTTCTCCCATATATAGGTTCTCTGTCCGTAATTTTTTTGGCTTCCGACCGTGGACGTGGGCCAGCGGGGACCATCCATCTCTGCCGCCCTTCCCTGGGTCATTCCTCGAAAGGTTGAGGTGCCAACCTGGGGTGAGTGCTGAAACGGGGGATCCGGGGCTGCTATCGGCTACTCGGATACTGGGATCGGGACTGGTGGCGGTGTTTCAAGAGCACCGAATCGCGTGTATCGGCTCTCGGTTGGTCAGTAACGTCAGTCCTCTCCATCTTCCCATTGATGAAATGGAGTCCCACACCAGCATCGTCCCATAGCCGCAGGGCATGCGTCTCTTTACGAGTTCGGTGGGGGAAAAATCCCCCACACCCCCTTGATCCCATCCTCCCGGGAAAAGCCCCGGACGCCTACCCGAAATCCGCATCTTCAGGCGAAATGACGAAGTCTTCGGTGCTGGCAATGAACTGAACTTGGAAAACGCTTGCTGCTTTGCAGGCCGAACAGTAGCATCGCCGCAATCAGGCTGGCGATGTGAACCATCATCCTTTTCAATCCGGGCAAACTGCAGACGAGGCCAAGGGTCCGCGTGATTGTAAAAAGGGAGCGCGTTTCTCTTGGCGGCCATGCGAGAACTGTCCTTCGCGGCACCATATCTTTTGAGCCGTTCAAATCCTGGAACTGCTAACGTGCAGGGTAATCGCCACGATCGGAGTCGCTCTCGATTCAGCACCAATTTCCCTTAATAAAAGCACCGACCGAACCTCCGATGACAAGTTATCAACAAGCGCCCTGTTGACAACTGCCCCAAAACGTCTTCATCCCGGGGCTTTTGTTTACTAAGTCCTTCCAAGTTTAAATCGGCAGCGCCAGAATTCGTTAATGAATTCAATTAAACATTCTTCCCGCTTGTTAGGAGCAAATCATGCGTGTATTTCGCAGTGGGGCTGGTGTCGCCAACGGCGCGACCGACGAACTTCAATATAGGGTGACGCCGTGGCTGGCTCTGTTTGGCCTGATTCTCGGAGCGACGCCCGCTTTTTCCTCCTCTGTTGTCCCCGTAGTAAACGATTTACGCAGTCACGCTTGGTGTATCTAGCTGAATATCTGTCCGCCTTGTTCTTGGAGGCGTGTGATGAAAACCCTTTACCCTTTTTTTTAGGAGCAATACCATGAAGACCTTTCTTACCAGTGCCGCTGCCGCTTGCCTGATCCTGTTCGCTGGTGCTTCGGCACAAGGTGAACTATTGAATGTCACCACGCTCTATGTGCCGGGGGCAATAGATACCGAGGCCTACGGCATCGACGGCGGTAATATCGTCGGGTCCTACTACGACAGCAGCTATAACGCTCACGGCTTCAGTTATGACGGTTCGACCTACACCACCCTCGATGTGCTGGGGGCAAGCCGTACCTACGCCTACGGTATCGACGGCAGCAATATCGTCGGGTACTACTACGATGGCAGCTATCACGGCTTCAGTTATGACGGTTCGACCTACACCCCCTTCGATGTGCCCGGGGCAAGCCGTACCTACGCCTACGGCATCGACGGCGGCAATATCGTCGGGTACTACAAGGACGGCAGCGGCAATCACGGCTTCAGTTATGACGGCACGACCTACACTACCCTCGATGTGCCCGGGGCAGGCGGTACCTACGCCTGGGGCATCGACGGCGGCAATATCGTCGGGTACTACAAGGACGGCAGCTATAACTATCACGGCTTCAGTTATGACGGCACGACCTACACCACACTCGATGTGCCCGGGGCAAGCAATACCGAGGCCTACGGCATCGACGGCGGCAATATCGTCGGGTACTACTACGATGGCAGTTATCACGGCTTCAGTTATGACGGCACGACCTACACCACACTCGATGTGCCCGGGGCAAGCAATACCGAGGCCTACGGCATCGACGGCGGCAATATCGTCGGGTACTCCTACGTAGGCAGCGAGGGATCCTATTCCGGCTTCCTCGCCGTCATCCCCGAACCCGCGACACTCTCGCTGCTGGCCGTGGGCATGCTGATGGCGTGCCGCAGGCGGCGATGAGGCGTGTGTAACTTGTAGAGGGATGGGGGGTCCGAGGGCTATACCCTTTGCCCACCGCCCCCCGTTGCTTGAAGCAATGATATGTCCCCGGATTTTTTTGGCTTCCGACCGTGGACGTGGGCCAGCGGGGATCATCCATCTCTGCCGCCTTTCCCTGGGTCATTCCTCGAAAGGTTGAGGTGCCAACCTGGGGTGAGTGCTGAAACGGGGGATCCGGGGCTGCTATCGGCTACTCGGATACTGGGATCGGGACTGGTGGCGGTGTTTCAAGCGCATGTGTGCCGGAAAGCTTGGCTGAGAGGCAGGTGTGGGTGTTCGAGAGGATTATGTCATTCGGTGCCCACGTAGTAGGTCGCAGCCGCGCTGGACAGGGCGTCCGTCAAGAAAAGGATCAGAATGGTCGATACGGTTCTGTGGGTGGATCCACGCACTCTCTGTTTTCCGGTTCCCGCGATGCGCCTGACAACAAACAGGCCGGGAGTTTCTCCCGGCCTGTCCTTCAAGATCGTTGCTTGCGAACCCGCTTCAGCTATCGACTTCCTCCACCAGCTGTTTCAGAAAGCAGGCCTCCTCCTCGCAGGAGGCCTTCAAGGTCTTGATCTGATCCTCGGTGAGAATCTTTTCCAATCCCTTCTTCATCGCCTTGGCGCTCGTGACGGAGCATTCCTGGCCTTTGCACTCTTTCATGAGAGCCGCAAACTTGGTCTCCTGATCCTCGGTCATCTCGATTCCCTTGAAACTCTTTTCAAGGCATTTTTCGCCGCAGGAGCCGAGCGAGGCCTTGGCTTCTTCCGCCGCCTTTGCCTTCGACACAGGGCAACAGGAGGGTCCCGCTTGGACCGTCTGCGTACCGATGAGGGCCGCCACGGCCACCGTAAATGCCAGAATTCGAGTCATGTTTCCGTCTCCTTGTGTGTTGGTTGGTTGCACGAAATGATGCAGTTTCTGAGATTCAACGACAATCTTTTGTCTTCTGTCGCCCAATTTCGTTCAAAATTACAGAAAATCAAGCAGGATTGATACCCGGAGCCCCGTCACAGCTCCGGATAGGAGCCCGTTCCCAGGAAATTACGATTCGGGCAACCCCTTCACCGATATCCGCTCAACGATATTCCGCGTGACCGCCTTATCCCGCCGGTCGTAGAGCTTGGTCGTGCGTGGACCCGCATGTTCCGCCAACCAGGGCCAGAAACGCGCAGGGCCGAAATTGGTCATTTCGCAGTGTATTCGCCAAGGAATATGGCTGCTGGAGCCTGGTACACCCGGAGGGATTCGAACCCCCAACCCTCTGATCCGAAGTCAGATGCTCTATCCAATTGAGCTACGGGTGCGGCTATTGGCTGTCAAAAAATACACAGGAGTCGTGCCGCGGGCAAGACTTGACCCTCTACCCGGTTACTGTCGCAGTCTTCATCGTCGTCTACATTGACCATCATTCGTCCACTGGTGGACGCAGGTGGATCTTGATCCGTTCCTCGGGCTGGGTCTGCTGGATTTCGAGCGCTTTTGGGGCTTCCGCGAGGTCGAGCACGTGCGTCACCAATGGTTTTGTTTGGATCTTGCCGGCCGCCATCAGGCGCAACGTCGGCTCGAATGCGTTCGGACTTGCGACGGAGCAACAGAGCGTCAGGTCCCGCACCACGACCATCCCCATGTCGAGGTCGTCGATCGGCTGCTCATAGATGCCGACCACCGACACCGTGCCGCCCTGGCGGGTGGCCTCCAGGCATTGCTTAAACGCGGCCGGATGGCCGCTTGCCTCGATGGTGTAATCCACGCCGACGCCGCGGGTGTGATCGTTGATGAATTCCACCAGATTCTCCCGCGTCACATCGACGACCGCGTGTGCGCCCAGTTGACGAGCCAGCTCCAGTTTCGAGGGGCTCGCGCCGCTCATTACCACCCAGCCCGCGCCGTGGGCGGTCGCCGCCTGCATAGCCAGCAGGCCGATCGGACCGTCTCCCGCCACCAGGACCGTCGCGCCCGGTTCGAACCCGACTTTGCGAATCGCCTTCACCACCGTGGCGGCCGGCTCAACCAGCGCGCCATCGTCGAGGTCCACGCCGTCCGGCAGCCGGTAGGTGTGGCGGGCGGGCATGGTCAGGTACTGAGCAAATGCGCCCTGCTTTCCGCGGCAGAGTCCGACCTCCTGCTTCACCACGCAGATGTTGTACAGGCCCCGCATGCAGTTCACACAGCGACCACAGCCGATGCTCACGTCGCCGGTGACGAGGTCGCCGACCTGGAAGTCATCGACCATGCTCCCCGTCTCGAGCACGGTGCCCGACCACTCGTGCCCGAGCACGACCGGATACTGCGCCCAGCCCAGCTTGAAGTAGGGCATCGTCCCGCGCCACATCGCCACGTCGGTCCCGCACAACCCCGCCCGGTGGACGCGGATCAGCAGTTCGTCCTCCCTGGGCTCGGGCCGGTCGATCTCGACATAGGACCCCCGATTCGGATCAGTCAGCTGAAAGGCGTACATGGCTGGCTCAAAGACAATCGTATCTTGTTTCTCAACTCAATCGCAAAACGTGTTGTGGTCGTTGTGACCTCGTCGGAGGAATCCGTCCGCGTCATCGTTCACCGACGTCACTGGGTCAATCCCCTCCGCAGCGTCTCGTAATACGCTTCATCTGCGGCCTCCCACGGAGCGGCACAATCCTGCCGCATGCCAAGGATATTGCCGATTTGAACGGAGCACCCGTGGTCTCGCGCGGCGCGGAAGTACGCATCCAGGTTTTCGAGGTACATGTGGAAGTCAAACGCGACGGGACAACCGGGCGTCGTGTGCCGAAGCATCAGGGCCCGGTTCACGTGTTCCTCCGGGTTGGACCCGGCCACGTCATAGGTGCGATTGATGTCGATGAATTCCGCCAGGAAGGGATGGCCGGCGCAGCCCACGTGGCACGCATCGGGCTTGTACTTGCGCATCAGCCCGTAGAACAGTTTGTGCAATTGTAGGAAGTAATTTTCCTCGCCCCGCCAGCTCGGATCATGGACCGGCATGTCGGCGTGCACCTTGTCGGCCAGGAAGTCGCTCTTGATCCCGTCGAGATCGTAACAGCCCGGATCGGGGGAAAAGAGCTTGTGGAAGAGCGCGTCGAGGTACTCCTGTGTGGCGGGATGGGAGTAATCCCGCATCCGACGCCCGTGCCGGTTCCGCTTGCCCCCGCCGATCAGGTGCGCGGGATCGGCCTCCGCATCGTCATACAACTCTGCCCAGTTCCACCAGACGATCCCCTTCATGTTTTGTGCATGAATTTCATCCACCACCTTCCGCAAGTCGGGGAAGCGCCGGGGATGCGGCTCCCATTGGCCGCGGGATACCTGCCAGCCATCGTCCAGGCAGAAGAGGCGAAACGGCAATCGTTCGCGCCGGATCACGGACAACGCCTCGCGTACAAACCCTTCATCCAGTCGGCTGCGGGAATCGATGCCCGGTTCCGCGCCGGCCTTGCATTGATCGATCCACGTGACGTAGGAAGGCTCGGTGTGCCAGGCGTGGCGTCTCTTGTCGTCGGGAAGGGGGATCAGACCCTCCCGGATCAGCAAATCGTTGTAGCGGTCGAGGGTTTCATAGACGGTCTTATCATGATCGACGAACAGGCAGAAGCGCGGCGAGGTGAACGTCTCCCCGCCTTTCAGCGGTTGTCCAAACCCTTCCGGTCCATAATCCAGGTACCAATGGGCCACGCGGTTTTCTTCCGCTTTCAAAAACATCCCGAAGGACGTGGGAAAATCCAGAGCCCCGACAAACAACTGGACGTCGCCCTTTCGCAAGATGAATAAGCTCGGGTGTGGCGCAAACTGCCAATCCCCCGAATAGGTGTCGGTCTCGAAACCCTCTCCGCCCAGGTTCAGCTCCGGCCAGGTGTTCGGCGTATGGTGCCGATTGCGGAAGTTGACCACGTCGTAGAGATTGAGCCCGGTCCCACTGGGGAAAAGCTCCAGCCGGTTCAGTTCACAGTCGGCCGCCACGCCGAAGCGGGAAGAGATTTCCAGATGATCCGCTGCGCGCTTTACGTGGACCTGGAAATCCACCAGCGGCGGGGCGTCGAACAAGAACGTGACTTCAGCAGGCTGCGAGACGGTGTCCACGAGCCGGGGATGCACCGGGCTGCCGTCCACGACCGGGCAGAACAACGCGAAGTCGGGCGCGAAGAGCAGGCGCTGGTTGCGCCCGCGGTCCCACAATGTGAGTTCAGGCCGGTCCGGGTCGATGGTCAACGCCAGCGAGTTAGTTTGCATCGAGTTCATTGCGACTCGCCTGCATTTCTCACCGCCTGCGGTGAGAAATGCAGGTTCTCCCAACTCACAATCCCCAATTCCCAAACAAATTTCAAATTCAAAATCTCAAGCTCCAAACAGACTGAATCATATGTCACCCGCCATGATCGTTCGCCTTCAGGAACTGCATTGTGTCAATTCCCTCCGCAGCATATCGTAATACGCTTCGTCTGCGGCCTCCCACGGAGCAGCAAAATCCTGCCGCGTGCCAAGGATGTTGCCGATCCTTACTCAGCACACTAAAATCTCAAATCCCAGACCTCAAACAAATTCCAAATGCCAAATCCAAATGATCATAAGTTGCGCATCGCGGTGCCGGCCGGATCCCTGTTGGTGGCGTTTCTGTTGACGGCCATGATCACGCGATCCGACGCGTACGAAATCCTCTACGAGGGCCTCCCCACAGGTCCGGGCGTCATCCTCGAGGATCGAGATGATCAGGTGTACGTCGCCGTCTATGGCGATCACGGGATTGTGATCCGCAACTCCGGTGACGCCGGAAGTTGGGAGGTGTGGCAGCGGGGGGCCATCCACGGATTGCAGATCATGCCCGATGGCGATGTCTGGATCGCTCAGGACGGGCAGATCGTGCGCTACCCGCGCCGAGCTGCCCGAGCCCCGGTTTCGCGCACGCCGGCATTCAAGCCTTGGGGAACTCCCGGCGCGTTGCTGGCGACCCGCTGGGGAGATCTGTGGTGCGCCGGCTGTCCCGCGGTGAAGCATGGCGACGGCCGATTCGAGACGGCGCCCCCCGGGCCGCCGGGCTGGACGCTCGTTCCGCGCTGCGACGATCCCTTCGGAAACACGTGGGCCATCGCGGAGAACGGACCGCAACAAGACCTGGCCGTTCTCAACCGGCAGCACCCGCACGCCTGGCGGCGAATCGATTTGTCGACGGAGCCGTCCGCCGGCCGGTGGGAGGGGGTCTGCGCCGACGACGCCGGCTACATCTGGATCGGCCGGGCGCGGTCTGTGCTTCGGGTGGATCCCCGGTCGAAGGAGGGGTATCTGGCACTCTCAAGCCCGATTGAATCCGGGATCACGGCCGTCGCCCGCATCGCCGGAGGTCAAGTTTCCATCGGATTCGCAGACGGTAGCGTCCGCGAACTGATCGCGGTCTCCGGACAGGAACCGCAGTGGCGTACCGTTATGGATACCGGCACGGGTCCCGTGCAGGCCATGCTGCACGACCGCCGCGGCCGGTTCTGGATTCTGGCCGGTGGCCGGCTCCTGCGCACCGATGCACTGCGTGCGACCTGGCAGGAGCATTGGGAGGAGCAACCGCGTATGCCGGCCGGCAATCACGACCACATCTTCGCCCCCCAGGGCGAGCGTCTCTACACCGCCGGAGGCAAGACCTTCTTCGGCTGGCCCGCATCGACGTGGGTCCACCTCGATCACGTGTGGTCGTACGACACGGCGCTCGGCACCTGGCGCGTCGAGCCTCCCATGCTGGAGCCGGGCAAAGCCTACTCGGGCATCGCCCCACTGGATGGCGAGCTCTGGATCCTGGGCGGTCTGATCCGAACGGATGAAGGGACCCGGCCGACAGCCTCCGTCGAAATCTACGATCCGCGCAGTCGAAAGTTTCGTCTCGGTCCGCCGCTGCCGGATCCCGCCGGCCAGGTCGTGGCGCTTACGGTCGATGGCCGCCTCTACGCCATCGGCGGCGCGGGCGACGAGGGCCCCTCGCCCCAGGCGCTGAGCATTGTTGCTGGGGAGACGAACTGGATACGCCACACCTCGGCGCCGGGTCCGGTAGTACAGGCCAGCGGCTGCGTGCTTGACGGCAGGATCTACATCGCCGCCGGCCCCGCCTCGCGGTGCCCGGGATTGTTCGTTTACGATCCGCAGCAGGACGCTTGGAGCCAGGTCGAACACCCCACGTCCCCTCCCAGTGCCCCCTTGTGCGCGGCCTTCAACGGCGAGGTCTGGGTCATGGGAGGACGGGGCGACGGTCGTGGCCGGGTCGAGACCTTCGCCTACGCGCCGGACAGCGCCCGGTGGCGCCGGGGACCCGATCTGCCGCTGCCGGTCAGCTGGGCGGCCGCGGCCGAGGTGGGCGGCCGGCTCCTGATCGCCGGCGGCGCTTATCGCGATGAGCGCACCGACGGTTTCTTCAACAGCGACCGCGTATTCCTGATGCGTAGCGGCAAGGAACCCAAATGAACGACAAGCTTGCACGGTACGGTTGGGACTCCAGGTTCCCCTCCTTCACTATGCACGGGTCTGTCGCATTGAAAAGATCATGCGTCCCTACCTGGAAGCCATTCTTTGAGCGCGAAGGACATAACCGACTAGCCGGCCTCGGTTCACCCGCGACTTCTCAACCAGGCGCGTTCAAGCGGCAGGTCACTCAACGAGTTGATGAACGTTGGGACTGCCTTGTTTCAGGCTTCGGACGCCCGAAAGTTCTTGTTTTTCGCTGCAAATTGACGATCATGCCTTCCGATGAACGAGCTTGCAGAGTTCCGTGTATCCAATGACGCCCTGGGCGCACCCGATGAGCTGCGTCGGCGGCTCCAGGATGAAGGGTACGTCTTTATCAAAGCCCTCCTGAACCGGGATCGGATGCTCGCCCTCCGTCACGAGATGATGACCACGATTCAGCAGGGCGGCTGGCTGGTTGCCGGCACCGATCCCTCCGCCGGTATCGCCAACCTCTCCGCGCGCTGCACCGAGGGCGACCCGGGGTACACCGACGTCTACCACGAGATCTACAAGCTGGAGGATTTTCACTGCATCGCTCACTCACCGGACCTGCTCGAGGTGCTTGAGGCGCTTATGGGACGACCGGTAATGCCGCACCCCCAGAAGATCGCGCGGCTCTGGTTTCCGCAATTCACCATGCACACCACGCCGGTTCACCAGGACTTCGTCCATTTCCAGGGCAACTTCGAAACCTGCACGGCGTGGTCACCGGTGGGCGATTGCCCGATTGAGCTGGGCGGCCTCGCATTGCTCCCCGGTTCTCACAAGGTCGGCAAGGTCCTGGAACACCATTTTTCGCTGGGCGCCGGCGGGCTATCGCTCGACACTGCCTCGGAATCGGCCGATCACGAGGAGGTCGACGTTCCCTGGCATACCACCAACTACGAAATCGGTGACACCCTCTTCTTTCCCGCGCTAACGGTTCACAAGGCGCTGGAGAATGTCACGGAGGACCAATTGCGATTGTCCCTCGATAACCGCTACCTGGCGGTCGGAGACGTTATCGCCGACCACATGTTGGAGCCCCACCTGACAGCGGAAACGGAGCCGCTGAGCTGGGACGAGATATACGCGGGCTGGGAGCACGACGATTTCAAGTACTATTGGAAAGACTTTAACTACCAGGTGGCAAAGCGCGACGAGAGCTACGCCGAAAAGGGTTTTTCCGAGGCCCTCGACTTGGCCCGGCACGGCGATGAACGAGCGCGGGTCACGCTACGGCGCACGATTTGCCGCCACCCTGATTCGCCCGGCGCCAACGCAGCCCGTGACGTCCTCCGAGAAATCGGAGTGGACGAGTCCTTCTCCGATTCCTGACTGCACCGGGCTCTACGAGACCGAAGGAGCACGAAACAATTGAGCAAAGCCCAGCCTCCTGAAGTGCGCGATCGGTACCGGTACTTCATCGACATCACGACGCGATGGATGGACAACGACTTGTACGGTCACGTTAACAATGTCACCTACTACTCCTATTTCGACACTGCCGCGAACCGATTTCTCATCGAAGAGGGCGGGCTGGACATCCACCAGAGTCCGGTGATCGGGATCGTCGTCGAATCGAAGTGCTCCTTCAGTAGCCCCCTGGCCTATCCCGAAGATCTCGAGGTGGGCGTGCGAGCCGACCACATCGGCGGTCGCTCCGTCCGGTATGGCATTGGAATTTTTCGTAAGGGACAGGACACGGCTGCCGCCTCCGGCTATTTTGTTCACGTTTTCGTCGACCGGAAAACCATGCAGTCCGTCCCCATCCCGAAGCGAATTCGCGACGCATTCGAGAGGATCGCAACTTCCGTGGAAGATCCGTCATGAACATCGGTCACACCCTCACGCAGTCTGCCCGGACTTTTCCCGATCACCCGGCGATCGTTTACGGCGGGCAGGTTTCCGCGTACGCATGCTTCAACCAGCGCGCGAACCGGCTGGCTAACGCCCTGCACCGGCTGGGGTGGCTCCCGGCGATCATGTGGCGATTCTCATGTACAACCGCCCTGAAATGTTCGAAGCGCTGTATGCCTGCTTCAAGATGGGATGCGCGGCCGTACCCATCAACTTCCGGCTGCACCCGAAGGAGTTCGCCTTCATCATCGACCATTCCCGGGCTGGCGCGGTCATCGTCTCGCCCGAATTGAGCGAGTCGCTCATGGGAATCCGCGAGCTAATTCCAAGTGCTCGCCACCTGATCACCCCCGCGGGTGCGTCCGGTAAACTGTTGGACTATGAATCGTTGTTGTCGGGCGAGACGGACCGGTGGGAAGACGCCGATGTCTGCCCGGACGATTCGGCGTGGCTCTTCTACACCTCCGGTACTACCGGCGCGCCGAAGGGCGCAATGCTGACCCATCGAAATCTACTCGCCATGATCATGGGGTACTACGCGGATATCTGCCCGGGTTTCGGCTCGCAGGATGTCATTCTGCATGCGCCACCGGGATCGCCCAGCTCTTCGAGATCTGGACGCAATTGCGGGGCCTGGCGGGCGAGCGGCAGATTCCGAACGGGAACGTGCGCGTCGGCCTCGCCCATAACCTGGGCGGCACGGGCGGCACCTGTTCGGTTACGCTTCTGGAAAGAAAGTAGAATCATGGAAGAGCGACCCTTCAGCGATCTTTCCTATCAACAGTTTCTCGATGAAGAGAAGCTCATGGGTTCGCGATGCCGGAAGTGCGGCGCCCTGTCTGCGCCTCCGAGGCCGATCTGTATTCACTGCCACGAGTCCGACATGGAATGGGTGCCGATGAGTGGATTTGGCAAGCTGGCCGCGTACACCTGCGTCGCGATCGGGCCCCCGTCGATGATCGCGGAGGGGTATGATCGGAAGAACCTGTACTGCGTCGGCGTTGTCGAATTGGATGAAGGCGTTCGGGTAGATGCCCGTATTGAAGGAGTGAATGCCAGGCAACCGGAGACAATCCAGACAGGCCTGCCGCTTCAAGTCGTGTTCCTGCATCGCGGTGAAGACGAAAAGGCGCGAACCTGTCTTGCTTTCGAACCCTTACCAACATGAAAAATCCAATCGGCCGCAACCAGATTCCGGATTTTTGCTTTTCCCTTTTGCCCTCAGGCGAAGGAAATGTGTCAGGAATCCACCGGGATCCACGTGAATGAAACCGGCTTTTCGATTTCCAGAGTGTTTTCGGTGGCGGTCAATGTCGCCCCGTTGCCACCGATGGAAAAGAGATTGATGCGGTCGGATTTCTGGTTGGCCACGAGAAGAAACCGCTGGGAGGGATCAAGGGAGAGGGCCCAGGGAAACGAGCCGCCGCTGTTCACGTGACCCGCGGGCCGTACGCGTCCCGTCTTTTCGTCGATTGAGAAGATTGCGATGGAGTCATGGCCCCGGTTTGTGCTGTAGAGATGACGACCGTTGGGATGAACCAGGACATCGGCGCCGTATGTTTCCAGATCCGCACCGGCGGGAAGCGCGGCCTCGGCCTGGTCCGGAGTCGCCTCCATGGCCTTCGGATCGGAACTCATCGCGAGCAGGGTGTTGTCATACTCGGTCATGCAATAGAGGTGCTTGCCGCTGGGGAGGAAGGCGAGGTGGCGCGGTCCCGCACCGGCCGCCGTGCATATCGAGGGGAGGGGAGCCGGATCCAGTGCCCCGGTTTTCGAGTTGAATGCATGTATGAAGATCCGATCCAGTCCAAGGTCGGTGGAGAAGACGTAGCGATTGGCCGCGTCGAGCCGTACGCAGTGAGCGTTGGACTTTTCCTTGTCCGCCGGAATTTCGGGTTGAAAGCTCGCAACTTCCGATCCAAGAGACCCGTCCGCTTCAACGGGAAGGACCGTCACCCGACCGCCACCGTAATTAGCCACCAGCACGAATCGGCCATCGGCCGATACGTTGACGTAGCAGGGAGCCCCGCCCCCGGAGGGCCGGTGGTTTAAATAGTGGAGAGAAGCGGTCCCCGCATCGATACGGTATGCGGCGACGGCTCCGCCTTTCTCCCCATCGCACTCGTCGATGTTGTCCGCGACATATAGAAACCGTTGCCCGGGATCCGTCGTCGCATGGAGGCATGAAGTCACGCCTTCCGTCACTTCGCCGACGCGCGTATACCCGGACCCGGCCGGATCATACCGGAACGTCACAATGCCGGGACCGCCGTTTTGTCCGAAGCAGGTGACAAAGAGCAGAAAGATAGAGTTCATGGAATCGCAAGATGGCAGATTCGTGGCGGAATGGGCAAGCATTTCCGGATCTCAGTCTTCGTCGTGGTCTTTACCGTAGTCCGACGTCGGATGACTTCAAGCTTGCTTGGGGATCGTAGTTTTGAATTTCGAATTCGTTTGGGATTTGGACTTTGGAATTTAAGAAGTGTGAAATACACAGGATTGGCATTAGTATTTATTGAGGAACCATGGGAGATCGCGTAAAAGGAAAAGTGGCGCTGGTTGCCGGCGCCGGTTCGATCGCTCCGGGCTGGAGCAACGGCAAAGCTGCCGCCGTTCTCTACTCCCGCGAAGGTGCGAAGGTCTTCGCGGCGGATCTCCGGCTCGACGCGGCTCGGGAAACGAAGGGCATCATCGAATCGGAAGGTGGCGAGTGTTCAGCTTGCCAGGTGGACGTCAGCGACGCCCGGCAAGTCAAGATGATGGTGGAGCAGTGCATCGAGACGTACGGGCGAATCGACATCCTCCACAATAACGTCGGCATTATCGATCCCGTTGGGCTAGGCGAAATGACCGAGGAAAACTGGGACCGGGTGATGGCAGTTAACGTCAAGGGAATGTTTCTGGTGTGTAAATTCTGTATCCCTCACATGGAAACTCAAGGCGGCGGCGCGATTGTCAATATCTCGTCGATCTCGTCGATCCGCTACGGCGGCTACCCCAGCGCCTCGTATAATGCTTCGAAAGGCGCCGTCAATCAACTCACTCAGAATATCGCCATCCAGTATGCCGAGAAGGGGATCCGGGCGAACAGCGTACTGCCGGGATTGATGCACACGCCGATGATCGAAGAGTCGGTGTCACGCGGCTACGGAGGGATCGACATTGAAGCAATGATCGAGCTGCGCAACGAGGCGTGCCCGATGAAGAAAATGGGCGATGCCTGGGATGTGGCCTATGCAGCGCTGTTTCTGGCCAGTGACGAGGCCGGCTATATTACCGGCGTAAACCTGGTGGTGGACGGCGGCTTGACTTGCAAGTTTTCGTGAAACTCTTCGGGGAATAGGCACAAAAAGAATCATCGAACGCGAGAGCGAATCCCTCAAAGAGCTGATATCCGACCAACCCGACCTTTGGGATGTAAATAGTCACGGCTACAGTCATACCCGGAATACCTGGCCGCGATGCGCGAGGCCGGGTGCAAGGGGTCGATGGGCTACGCCCGGTCCTTGTACGGCGAAACCAAACCCTGCGATCTATACGGGCCCTTCAACTATGCGGAGGACGGGTACCCGGAGGTACGCGCCGGAGCATGTGACCTATCCTGAGTTGCCCGAGCTCTGAAAGCTGCATCCTGGGCTCCCCGCCCGTCGCACGAAGCTCTATTCCTTCTGGTTAGCTTGACGCGGCGTGCTTGCGGGTAGCGGACTTAAATCAATAAGAAAGGCATCGAGCTGCTCTCTTTGTGAACCGTTCGAGAATAGACTGTGAAAATTTGGTGATCCGGCCCCTTTGGTGAACTCACTGCTTTTCACTCCGCGAAAAGCTCGGCAGAGTTGACTGTCGAGGTCGGGTTCATGGGCTTCAGTTCTCACATATTCGTTTTCTATTTTCTTCCCTTGGTGCTGCTCTGCTACTACGCCTTGCCGGGGCGAGGCCGAAATCTCCTGCTGACTCTCTTCAGCTACTTCTTCTATGGATGGGCGAATCCGCTTTTTGTCGTGCTCCTGTTTTTTCGACCGTCGTCGATTTTTGTTGCGGCCTTTTCATCGCGAGACCCCGAGACGGGGTTGAGGTACTGACGCAGGGCGGAGCCCGGTCGCGTGGGCAACGAATTGCCTTGGCCATTTCGATTTGCTCCAATCTCTCGCTCCTCGGGTTTTTTAAATATTTCAATTTTGCGGCGGAGAACTATGACGCATTGATGTCTGTGTTCGGGCTGAATGCAATGGCCCTGGACTTGTGGTTCCGGATTACACTTCCCCTGGGCATCAGTTTCTACACCTTCCAGTCGATGAGCTATTCCATCGATGTCTACCGGGGCCACGCGAAAGTGATCAGAAACTTTCCGGACTTCGCCTGCTATGTTGCCATGTTTCCGCAATTGGTGGCCGGGCCGATTATCCGGTTCCAGGAGGTCGCAGGGCAAATGATCTCGAGGATCTGTTCCCTTGAGAAATTCTCCCGCGGAATCACTTTCGTATGTCTCGGGATGGCGAAAAAGGTCCTTGTTGCCAATCCGTGCGGAAAAATTGCGGACATGGCCTTCGATGCCGGCAGCGTAGGTTTCCTGGACGCCTGGTGCGGAGCGATCGCGTATTCTTTTCAAATCTATTTCGATTTCAGCGGGTACTCCGATATGGCGATCGGCTTGGGGCTGATGCTGGGATTCGTTTTTCCCAAGAACTTTGACTCTCCATACCACGCGAAATCGATCACCGAGTTCTGGAGGCGCTGGCATATTTCGCTGTCCACCTGGCTACGCGACTACCTCTACATTCCGCTCGGTGGAAATCGGAAGGGGGATAGCCGGACATATCTGAATCTTGCAACCGTGATGTTGCTGGGTGGGTTGTGGCACGGAGCCTCCTGGAATTTCGCCATCTGGGGCGGAATTCACGGCGCGATGCTGGCTGGTGAGCGGTTGATGGGTAAGGAGAGCGCATACCGCGGATTGCCGGCGCCCATCCGGATGCTGATCACGTTTGCCATCATTCTCTTTTCGTGGGTGTTTTTTCGCGCCGCGGATTTAGGCGCCGCGGTGACCTATTGCGGGAGTATGCTTGGTATCGGCAGTCCTCACGACGGAGGGGGTCTCATCGGGGGTGTGATCTATCAGCCGTACTTCCTGCTGACATTGGCCGCCGCTGCCGGTTTCGTTTGGGCGGCGCCACCGACATTACACGCGCTCAGAAGTGGGTTCTGTCCCTCTTCTTTCTGACACTGATCTTTTCGGTTCCCGTTCTGCAGCAAGTGCGGGACGGCGTGGGCACCTCGTCGTGCCGCGGGAGCGTTGGCGGCGCATGGGCGGTCTTCAGCGGGGCTAGCGCAGGGCCGTCAGGCGAGGTGAAGCCACACATTTTCGGCCGGTTGGTGGAGGCCAATCGGGTTTTGCTTCGTGGAATGCGTGAACTTGAGAATGACTTGGCGGATACATCATTTCTTACCCAGGCACTCTTACCTCCAACGCAACTGTTCCTCACCAGCATCCTGGGGGCAGGAAACGAGCAGACCTATCCCGGTACAGGCGGATGGCTCTTTTATCGACCAAGTATCGACTCCCTAACCGGTCCGGGATTTCTGGAGGAGGAAGTGCTTGCGGCCAGGTCCCGCGGCGGAAACGAGTGGGCATCCCCGCCGCAGCCGGATCCCGTCGCTGCGATTCATCAGTTTCAGCGGCAGCTCGCGGATCGGGGAATTCAACTCATCCTGGTGCCCACCCCGGTGAAAGCTTCCCTTCATCCGGAAAGGATGTCGGGCCGATACAGAAAAGCGAGACCGGTGATTCGAAATCCATCCTACAATCGATGGATCGACTCGTTGGATGAGGGCGTGCTCGTTTTCGATCCGGCACCGCTCCTGGCGCAGAACCGGGACTCGACGGGCGCCGCGCAGTACCTGGAGTCCGACACCCACTGGACTCCCCAGGCTATGCAGCATGTCGCGGCCGGACTCTCGCGATTCATTCATGAGCACATTGAACTGTCTGATCATACCGGCACCAGGCTCACCCGCCACGCAGGGAAAGTTCGGAATCTTGGCGATATTGCAGCGATGCTTACACTGCCGTCCTCACGGCAATCTTATCCGGACCAGGCCGTGGACCTCCTGGAAATCCGCGACAACGAGAAGTCGTGGCAGAGTGACACTGGAGCGGATGTGCTGGTGCTTGGGGACAGCTTCAGCAACATTTACTCACTGGATTCGATGGGGTGGGGCGCCTCCGCGGGATTTGTCGAGCAGCTCAGTTTTGAGCTCGCTCGTCCCGTGGATGCAATCCTTCGTAACGATGGAGGTGCGCACGAAACGCGGGAAATGTTGAGCCGGGAATTAGCGCGTGGGCGCGATCGCCTTGGTGGAAAGCGTGTCGTCGTCTGGCAATTTTCTGA
>CAUZEO010000041.1:0-21820 GCA_963578625.1 Kiritimatiellia bacterium
CTCGTCAAATTGGCCGACGTATACGACAACCTGGCCGATTCTCCTTCCGCCTCAATGGAGAAACGTTCGATCCTCAAGGCGAAAGAAGTCCTGCAACTCGCCGAAACCGGCGAGCCGGAGTTAGTGCGGGCGGCGAGTGAACTGGAAAAGTTGATTCAGGAATACGAAAAACTTCTAAAATAACCAATGACGAGTGATTGACGAATTCCAATTCACCAATCATCCGTTACTCTGACGTTGGTCATTCGTCATTACCCCTATCTCTATTCGATTTCGCGAAGCCGGAACATCATGCCTGAATACTCGGGGGGTACTCTCTGGCGCAGGAACCCGTCAGTCGGTTCAGGCGCGCCTTCAAGAGGCGTCCATGGGCCCCCGGCGTCGAGACCGAATGCGTCTTCTCTTCTACCTGGATTGCCGGAAGCATGACTCGCACTGATTCTCCGTTTCGGGTTGCCTCGGCATTGATTTGTCTTGATCAGACACGTCTTTACCCTCAATAACTTCCGCCGTTCAATGAGGAACATTCATGCTTAACATCCCAAAAAACGCTGAAAAACCCGCCATTCTCGTCAGCATTGTGGTTCTCTTATTATGTGTTTTTTCGATTGTTCGAGGGTGCGGCAGCGGGGGCGACGATTTTTCCAAAGAGCAACTCCAGCGACTGGAATCCACGGTAGGGTTCAGCGTGCAGGAAATCGTGGACCGTCTTGGCGACAAAACCAAGGTGCTGCTGGTGTCAATCAATGTCCCGGGTTCCTCGGGCCTCGAGGAATCGCGGGAAGTGGCGCGAACCGTTTTGGAAAAGGGCGGGAAAGAGGTTGTCGCGGAGGAGATCATCATTCCGGTTGCCGAGGGTCAGTTCTTCAATCCGATCAATTGGGCCATTTCATGGGAAGAGTTCAAAGATCTTGTGACAAGGAACCCAGGCGCTGAAGCGGTTGTTTCGATTGCCGGCGCCCCGGCGCTCGGGGAAGGGGACGAAGTGATCCTGCCGGATTCCTATCCCGGGCTTTATGTCGCCTTTTCACCGGGCCGCCAACCTGCGCTCGAGAAATTGTTTGAAGAGCAAATTCTGAAAGTCGCGGTGGTTCGCGAACTCAGCCACGCCGACGCCCCCGCCGAAACGCCTCGCGAAAATTTCGACAAGACTTTCCAAATCTATACTGCCGACAGCGAGGAGTTGCCGGTTTTCCATGCGATGCCCTAGCTATCTCTCAAGGGATATATGCGACGCCCTCGATCAGCGTATCCCGTAGTTCCGGCGCCTGCACATCCCGGTAGCGATTTCCTTGTCGAAAAGTTTCCGCCATTGATGCTTTCCAAAGCCGTAAAACCCGTCCGCGGCGTCAAGACGCTCAACGACCTCCCAGGCGACCCCGCGGAGGTCGGAGTCCCCATCTTTTGAGTTATCATTAAACGGGGCCAGGGCGGGCACCATGCCCGATGTCCCGTTACCGCCGAGGCAGCTAGTAGATCGCACTCGTGCTCAGCCACGACATCAAAGGGTCGATCGTATGGATTCATTTCCGCTTGATAATTGAAGGCCCTGGAAAATCCAGGCATATTGGCAGAATGACCGTTCCGGAATTGCTCGGGCTCGGTGCTCAAATCGTTAGCAGTCCCGTCGTCGTTACAGCACAAGCTTCTTTTCTTCGACTAACTCCCCCTCGGCGGCATTGCGAAGGTCATAAATGTGGTCATACACGATCTTAAACGCGTCGATAATCTGCTGCATTTCGGTAATGCCGTTCGGGGGCGACAGCATGCGACACATGCGCACGGTGTCGGCGAGAACTAGATCTTCAAGGTGGCAGGCCGAAGGTAGATATGGAAATCCACACCTTGATCCGAGTACGTCGGCTACTACAACGAGTCGCGGGCGTATCAAACCCTGGACAACAACTCTCCGGCGCCACGCGACGTAGAGCCGGTCGAACAGGGGCAGGTCGTCTCCTCTCCGTATCTGGGCGGGCTCCATCACCGCTACAACCGCGCCGCCTAAGGATTCCGCCGCCCTTCTCTCTCGTCTGCAGCATGTGTCGGAAGCACCTCCGGGCACGCCACCTGACGCTTGGACCGCGTCAAGCAGACCGTCACAAGGGTCTGGAAGTGTTCCGCCACCTCCCTTCAAGCGCCTCAGCAATGAGCCCAGGAAGGGAGGAACGGCCACGGGTCAGGTTTTCGCGGAACCCACAGACTACGGGTTATTCAATTCTCCGTAATTCTGGATGATCGCATCGGGCATATCTAACGTTTCAGCGCCAAGGAATTCTGAAGCCTCGGTAGTCAATCGATACCGGTAGAACTTAGGACCTTCTTCCTCGGTCAGGATCGTATGGATCACAGATTCCACATCCCCGTCACGATTGACGGACCGGACCCTGTAGTCCACGTTTTCGACAGCGGGGCTCCAGGAGCCTTGATTCAGGGTTTTAGAAACTTCGAGAACAGAATCTACTCCTCCTGGATGGTGCAAGCGCTTGAAGTGCATTTCTACACCCTGAGACCCTTTGACGAGAGTAGGCAAGTTATTCTTCCCATCAGCTCCAATTGGATTTTGGTCAAAGTAGAACTCGACCACATTCAGCAATTGGTCCTGATCGTCATCGTGAAACAAACTCCCCGCTTCAAATCCGCGAGCTGTAAGCCAATCTTCGTACCTGAGCTCAGGGAGGATCCGAATAAGCGCAGATGCAATGTTATTGGATTCATTAAGCTCCTCAATAACATCCTGTTCATCTACAATGACGCCCAAGTAATATAATCCAGGGTTCGTATTGTCCGGAATGATATTTTTGCCAACCTCTACACCAACCGTCTTACCCACAGGAACTTCGCCAACGGAATCACGACCTCCGACAAGCAATCCGTCAGCAATCGTGATGTCCTGATCTGTAGACAAATACCAACCAACCTGTGACCGCTTGTCGACATCCTTAGAACCAATATTACGCACTGTCAGATTGACTAGGCCGCCAATATCATCCCCTGGGTAGGCTGTTCTAGGCAAGATAAAGCCAGTCCCAACTGCTACGTCTGGCCTGAATGTCCTTGGATCGGGATCGAACCTTGCCGTCAATCGATGGTTCCCTTCGATCTCAAAAGCATAAGAATGATCTCCCGACAGGTGATTCCCCCTGGAATCCACCCATTCAGAGAACAAGAATCCAAGCTGAGGAAATGCTTCCAGGGTTGCCTTTTGTCCAATGGAATAACACTCCTCAAGACCATCGATTTCACCACTACCTGGCGGATCAACGCGTGCATCTATTGTGTAAAACGGATTATGGAATCGGACAATGGTTGATTCCGTAGGCGCTAACAGGTCGCCGCGATAGATAAGTTTCGCTTGCAAATCCCCGCCTTCTTTGGGTTGAACTTCACCAACGATTTTCCCGCTGACGTCGGTGATAAATGTTTCCCACTGAAATCGACCGGATGGATAGATAATTCTCACATCCACTTTCTCACCAGCCATGGGTGGATTCGTGGCTCCCGACACGTAAATCTTTTTGTTCTTTATATTGATTCCAATGTTTGGGGTCAGCACCACTTTAGTCGTTGGAAATACATTGTACGTGACGCCTCCAATCGGCACACGATAGTGCCCGGGCAGGCAAAGGAAGCCTTCAACATGGAAGATGGCTTTGATGGGCTCTTTCTGCCGAATTACCTCCTTATTCGCACTGACTTTGACAAAGCTGAATCCTCCACCACCCGTCGGTGCTGGTTTTATATAAATCGAGTCATCGATATCCAATTGTGCTTCACGAATCACCGAGGATTCAGCCGGTAAAGTGAAAAACTTTTTATCAAACACGACCGACATACCTACCGGTAAATTTGCGGCTTCCAACTCGATGTCCAAGTCTCTCTTAAATGGATTGTACACCTCGACCTCAAAGACCTCAGGCGCCCAAGGGCTATTTGAGGTCGGATGAAAATCATTCACATTCTCTTGTGCCCCATTATTGGAAAGAGTCAGATCGCCAAACACGGAGGTAAACCGAAAGATCTCAGCCTTGAGACATGTATGGTCATTCACTTTAGGATTCCACCCAACGTTAAAAATCCTGCTATCCCCGGCAGGAATATCCTGCGGATCGGACAAAGAAAGCTCTGCCCAACTACCGGAATCACCTAAACCACCGGGTGTATTCACTCTAACGAGAACTTCTACATCGGTTGCATCGACGGTTCCCCCATTCGTGACTAACACACGAACCCAATTGAGTGGGTTTCCATCATTGTCGGCCGGGTCGTAGGAATCGGACCAACGTGTGTCATCGCCATTTCCCTCGAGTGGAACAGCAGATAACTCAGCGCCTGATTTGTCCCCGTTTTCAATCCATATGTCTGGCGACTCATAAGGCGGTGCGCCCCATGGTGCAATGCGTAGATCAAGAAAATCATCCTGCTCCCGAGTGATATCGACGAGGTAACTCACAGCAGCTGCCGAACCTCCTGGGCCAGGCAATACGCCCACAATATCTATTGTGATGCCAGCGTAGCCCGGATAGGTCGATTCGAGGTCGATATCGTCAACCGGTGAAAGATCAAGGATCGGGCTAACGTTATTCCCTCCAACCAGTGGTTGATCGGTTAAAGGATGTACGTAATTCCTCGTCGTAATCGTGAAGTAATCAAACACCTTTTTAGAAATGGAATCAGTAATGAACATTCCCCCCGGATCAACCACACCAGGGGCTATGGGTAAACTTTGGCTGAAAATGGGTCCGGTTTGTCGATTTTGAATTAACAAGTAGTGATCATCGCCTGCGTCCGCAAGTCCCAAAGGCAAACGAATCGTTTTGACAAGATCACGATCCCCGGGCACCCCGACTAAATTAGTATCGTAGGTAGGAAAACGATATTCAAGGGGCGTCAAAACATAGCGGCGAGTTTCAGATCCTGGAACTAAAGGCTCTGCAAATATTCCAATGTCGCCACCATCTGTTTCGACCCACTCAGAATCGATCACTTTCATCCAGGATCCTGGATGATTCAGCACGGATTGGTGCATGATATCCCACTTTCTTGAGTAGAGGAGTAACGGATCATAATTCCCACCCCCATTATCGTAGATGTCTGGGAAACCAATATGGTGCCCGGTTTCGTGAGCAATGACACCCGCGCTTGTCGACTGGTAAACAATCTGAAGATCACCATAGGTCTGGTAAGTGTACAGAAAGCCTCCGTTATCGATCCCTATGTCAATGTATCCACCACTAGCACCGCCACGCTTACCAACCACATCCAGAAAAATAACCACATAAGCATGTATATTATCGAGCTCGTTACTAAAGATTCCATCCAGCGCAACTGAATTGTTCGCCGTAATTCCCGTATTCGGTATCGGGTCAGCACCACCGCCGGTATGGGGACGTGTCAACTCATTGAGCATGTATGCTGCAATCGCTTCCCCTGCGATCAAGCGACGGTCTCCTTTCACGGTATTACGCTTGGCGAAGGTCACCACACCCTCGCTTTGTGTAATGACATCAAGCCCCCACTGATCCAGCGAGACAGGCCCTGTTTCACTAAAGGTGATCTCTGCGATGTCCGTTCCTACGCCGGGAGTGAGCACAAAATGCAATTCCCCGCCTGCGACAGCGATACTCGCGTCGGCTAAATCAGCCCCATGATCGGCCACAAAAGCGGCTGCATTTGCATAGTTATTGACAGCAAAATTCCATGTGAAGTCTTCCTGGGTTCCATCCTCGTATACAATTCTTAAGCGAAGCGTGGAGGCAGATGTAATATTGATGGGGAACTCAACACCCTCTGTAGTCACTTGAGCGGCCGCTACATCTATGTCAGGTGTATCCAGGCCCAGTGCTTCTAATACTTCATCGTCGGTCTCTGAATGTTGGATACGCAGGAAAGTACCTTCTCGAACGTGTCGATCTCCCACAATGAACTCGACATTGGCTCCCACATTGACATCAAGCTTGTCACCGACATTTAATTGATTGTCGATTTCGGTTTGCAATTCTGCAAACGTAAAGGGCGAATCGGCTGCATCAAAAGAGATCGCAATGTCAGTTTCATCACTATCGGATACATGAAGCCGAAGAGTCACTGTCCCATCAGGAACATTCACAGGGGATGTCAACGTTGAACTGCCCTCAATTCTCACATCTTGAAATGGCGGCCTGAAATAAAAATCCTCATCGCCTGGCATTTGATAGTAGCGATCGACC
This sequence comes from Kiritimatiellia bacterium, assembly GCA_963578625.1. GTDB lineage: Bacteria > Verrucomicrobiota > Kiritimatiellia > SLOV01 > SLOV01 > CAUZEO01. The sequence continues at coordinate 6,207 of CAUZEO010000041.1, forward strand.
ACCTGGAAATTGAAATTCACTTGTCCATAAGAGGCCTCTGCCCAATAATCTGACTGGTCCGTCATCCGATTGATGAAGTCCTGACGCAGATTAGGATTCAGAGGATCGTAGCCATTGACAAAATTATTAGTCTGGTCAAATGCCGAAGACGCCGTGACCACAGGAATCACCAACATGTTATAAGTGCCAGCATCCCTTTTCACATGGTTTCTGATTGTTTCTCCCAATGCTGGTTGCGGGTCAGTAAATACATGCACTTGCTGTGCAAATAACATGCACTGCATGCTCATGGCGGAGGCAAGTGATAGCGAGATCTGTATAATGGGTTTGACAGGTTGATTAAGTATGATTTTAGAATACATTTAATCCTCTTTTCTCGGTTGCGTCACCATGGTTTGAACGGCTTGATTAATAACGGGAATATCAAGCTTCTCGGATTTAGACATCCATTGTATATGCATACGATAATCTAACAAAAACACCGCAAAGGGCTGATCGACCTCGTAAAGCCCAGCCACAGATTTCTTTCTATCGAACCTAATCGCCGCATCAATACCTGCAGCCGCGTATTGTTCATGAAGTTTTTGCGGTGAACCATACTTGGTCATGTCGATGATCAACAGGCCGACGTGCCCCAACTTGATGTCATCTAATGCACCTAATTGGTCAATTTGTTCTGTGGTCGTAAAAACTAATAACAAGCCATTCTTTTTCCGGAAAACATCGTAGGAACTATAAATGCCCTTTTCGTTCGGCAATGCGAAGTCCGGCGCGGGATGATCAATTACAACCTGATGTGGAGCTGAAGGATGAGACCATAACCTCATGCTACTCAGCAAAAGAGTCGCGACAAAAAGGAACAGGAGTCTTGGTAAGAATGTATTGATCAGAACAAGACATCGACGAGAATTCAGGACGTCACTGGACGCGCGCGCAATACGTTCAGGTGAATGGTGAAGGACGTAGATGTCGTTCTCCGGATGCCTGCAAGCAGAACGAACAGAGCTGACAAGAATTTCCTTTTCCGGCAACTCGGCTGAGATCGGCCAGAAGATGCCTTTTCCGGTGGAGCGCGTAGAAGAAACCAGGCCCTCGGCCAATACTCGGGTCGGGAGGGATATGCGTGATGCCCAAGAAAACGATTTTTGCGTAGAGCTCACACCGTCACGGCATGACTTTTGCGTTTCACAACTCGTGTCGAAAGGGAGCGTTCCCTTTGCTTGGAGCATGAATGAAGGCTCTCCCCAGCGTTGCCGAATCGAAGATATAAACGGGCTGATAAGAATTTCCTTTCTCGGCGATTTGTGCCGCCTGGAGGCCAGAGAGTAATGGGCTCGCAACCTCCACTAGCTATTGTCGCCCCGGCCCGATAGTTTCTTCCGAACTTTTACAAAAAATGAGAACCCACCCATTTTGTATGAAAATCCGCCCATTCTTTGGCACAGGCGTCTTACCTTGAGCCGGGAGATGACGGTCTGTTCATCGTCAGGGGCGGTTCTCAGACAATTTTAGGGCTCCTTGCACGATGCGTCGACGCGCGGTGCTTTGAAGAAGATTCGCCCGATGTGCCATATGCGGTATTCGTCGCCGATGCGGATCGTCGTGCCGCAGGAATGCAGGCTTTCGTCATGGGACTCGGGCGGTCCTTTGGGCAGCACAATTCGCGGCCTGCTCCTGCTCTTGCTCGGGATCAGATGCATCACCAGGTTGCGGCGAAAGGGAAGACTCACTGCATTAAAGGCGAACAGAATAGCCTCTTCAACATGCATGGCGGGAATACCGCCCGGGACTTCGATCATGGTGTCATTCCTTAATCACCTAAACCACCGGGTGTATTCACTCTAACGAGAACTTCTACATCGGTTGCATCGACGGTTCCCCCATTCGTAACTAACACACGAACCCAATTGAGTGGGTTTCCATCATTGTCGGCCGGGTCGTAGGAATCGGACCAACGTGTGTCATCGCCATTTCCCTCGAGTGGAACAGCAGATAACTCAGCGCCTGATTTGTCCCCGTTTTCAATCCATATGTCTGGCGACTCATAAGGCGGTGCGCCCCATGGTGCAATGCGTAGATCAAGAAAATCATCCTGCTCCCGAGTGATATCGACGAGGTAACTCACAGCAGCTGCCGAACCTCCTGGGCCAGGCAATACGCCCACAATATCTATTGTGATGCCAGCGTAGCCCGGATGGGACGCCCCTTGAGCAGGCCCGGTTCTGCTCACAGGATGCTAGTCTTCATCCTCGCTGGCCTCACTCGAGCTGATCACAGGCCCAGACATTCAAGAAGATTGGCCTCGGTCAGCGACAGGGCTGTGGTGAGTCCTGCAACGGCCCACCAGTTGCCGCTGGAGATGGCGCCGATCAGGGTCAGTCCAACCGCAGCGACCGCTGCGCTCTCTTCTATGCAGCCGTTCTCCACACTGCCGTAGGGGAGGGGACCGAGAACCGGCTCACCGTCGAGCCAGGTGAGACTCTCGTAATTCGGGTTCCACTCGAAGCTGTCGGTCTCTTGCCACGCATCTCCGGCCTTGCTGCTGCGGATGGGCTCGTACCGAGTCCCCACAGCAATGACCCCTGCATCCGTGACCAGCTCCTCGATGACCCACTCGTGGTCGACCCAGTAGTTTGAGACGGTCTGCCCAGCGATCGGCCTGTCGTAGCGCGAGACCTTCTCATCCGAGATCACGGTGATGATGTCTCCGGCAACCCGGTACAGGACGCTTCCTGGCCGCATTTCGGACTCGCCCCCGTAGAAGGCGTTCTCGGGTGCCTCACCATATCCACCGAAGGCCAGATTGTAGACCCACTCCTGGTCGCGGCAGGCGCCGTCAAAGTAGACCTCGGTGTCCGAGCAGTGCCGCACGATGTCTTCGGCATCTTCAAAGCGGCCGCCGCCCATGGTGCCTGTTGAGCGGTAGTCGTCCCGGGTAGCAGAGTCACGTTCGCCGCTGTGGTCCGCTTCCGCCCGGTATTCCCGGTCGCGAGTGCGCTCGGTGTGCTGCTGCGAACATTCCGTCGGGTGCTGCGTCGGGCACTCCGTCAAGCTACCGGCCGGTGTGCACTCGGTCGGGAACTTATCCGGGCAGTCGGTGTGCTGCTGCGAACATTCCGTCGGGTGCTGCGTCGGGCACTCAGTGTGCTGCTGCGTGCACTCGGTCGGGAACTTATCCGGGCAGTCGGTGTGCTGCTGCGAACATTCCGTCGGGTGCTGCGTCGGGCACTCCGTCAAGCTACCGGTCGATGTGCACTCGGTCGGATGCTGCTGCGTGCACTCGGTGTGCTGCTGCGTGCACTCAGTGTGCTGCTGCGAGCACTCGGTGTGCTGCGTCGGGCACTCCGTCAGGCTGCCGGCCGGCGTGCACTCGGTCGGGAAGTCGGGGCACGTCGTTGGTCCGCCGGAGCACTCGGTTGCGTAGTACGGACAAGTCGTTGGCTCACCCGCGCACTCGGTGAATGTCGCGCCGACACATTCCGTCAGGACGTTCGGACAGATTGTGTGTTCAACCGCACACTCGGTGGTGAGATCGGTGGGGCATGTCGTGTGCCCGCCGCTGCACTCCGTTTCCCAGTATGGGCAATGCGTGGGTTCAGCCTGGCACTCCGTCGGGTTGTCGGTCGGACAGGTTGTGATCCCCCCGCTGCATTCCGTTGGTGTCCACGGGCAGTCTGTCTGCTGCAGAGAACATTCGGTGATGGTGCCCACAGGGCACTCGGTCGGATTGCCGGGCGGGCACTCCGTGTAGGATCCGTTGGTGCACTCGGTGGAATTTCCGCCGGTACAGATCGTGGGGTCGTTGGGACACTCCGTCGACTCTTTGGGGCAAGTCGTCACAACCTGCGGACACTGTGTTTTGGATCCCGGGCATACGGTCGGCACGGATTGACATGCGGTGGGCAGTGCCGGACAAACCGTGAGCAGCTTTGCCGAGCAGATGGTCGGGAGCTGGATGCAGTTTGTCGGTTTCATCGGGCAAACCGTCGCCGCAACGGGACAGACCGTGGGCGCCCCCATGCAAAGTGTCGGGACTTTCGGACATGTGGTCACTGCCGCGGCGGCACAGAACGTGGCCGCGGCGGACGGACACGACGTGACTTTGGCCGGACAGGTCGTAAGTGCGACCGGACAGGAGGTCACGCCCGCCGGGAAAATCGTGGGCAGCACCTTCGTGTCGGTGGAGACGACCCGGATGCCGACATTGTCCGAGGCAGTTGCCGGAATCGAAATGAACATTACGACCCGGCCCGCACTGTAAACGTTCGTGTATGAGGACAATGCAATCCAAGACGCCGAACGGTCATCCGTCTCGCAATATTCAGGGTAATAGTTACCCGATGAAGACGCATTAAACTCCACCTTCACCAAGGATGTTCTTTCATAGGAATCGATCTCTACGGGTACCGGAGTGAGAGCGATACCACGAGTTGTGATCAACAGGATCACCAGAAGGCCGACCATCAAAGACGTTCGCATGATCAATCGGCGGATGTGCATTAAGTGTTGTTTGAGATACATATTAATCTCCATGTTTTGTTGACCCTTAATCGAGACAACGTTGTTCAATTACCAGGGCTCTTAGTCGTGGGATCTTTCGAGTTCTTCCCCGGACCTGCTTCGTCAAGGGCCGGCCTGAGTCCGTAATCAGCCTTTTTCCCAAGGTTTTGTTTCATCGGTGCTCGTCACCCTAACGGCTTCACGGGTACCTGCTGGACTGCATGAAAGCAGCCTTCATGCTCCGGGTGGCGGACAGCGCAATGGAGGGCACATGAAGGAGGAATGGACGTGCTCCGCTCAGCCTGGCCGTTGAGTTGACAAGAATTCTCTTTCCCGGAAACTCGCCTTAGACCGGGCTGAAGATGCCTCTTCCCGGGGGGGAGCGTGGAAAAAACCCGGCCCTGAGTGTGTCAATATTCAGGCGGCCGAGCCGATCGTGTGGCCAAATCGGGTCACGACGGGGGGTGGCGCAACTGTTTTTGCAGGCGTTACGGTTTGCGGAATTTGTTGTCGAGGCCAAGGATGTCGATCACTGGTTCGGCGCCGCCGACGAGGATGTGCAGGTATTGGATGTTGGCTGCCTCCAGTTCGCTGAGAATGACGGGGGAGATGCCAGGTTCGAGGCGTGGTTCGAAGATGAAGTGTTCGCCGAAGTTGTGATGTTCCGGGCGGTAGGTCTGAGAGTAGTAGCCGAGAAGAACGATCGGTTCGGAAGTCAGACCGGTAATGGTAGTTTCAATCCACCGGGCCAACGGAGCGGTGTAACCTGCGATGGGGCCGAGGGGCGCTTCGGGCCAGTAGAAGCTCGTGGCGATTGTGAGATCTCCGTTGCCCAGGTCTCGATGTTGCAGGAGATCTCCGTCTGCGGGCTCTGGACAGGGCGTCAGGCGGATGGCTTGGTTCGTGACCGTGATGGGGGTCCCGCCATAGTCGAGGGCGGGAACGGGGACCGCATAGTCGACGGACAAAAAGAGTACCAAGTCTTCCAAAGTCAGGAGAGGGCTTTCCGCGGAGGTAACCACGGTGGGATACTGAGAGGTTAGCTTGAAAGTGCGCTGATCGGGTCCGGAGCCCATGGTCCAGGAATCGTGGACGTAATTGCCCTGGGCATCATGGGTTGCGTTGCTGAAAGAGGAGAGCGGGCCGTTCAGGTTTACCAGTTGCGTGCCCTCGAGCAGTTCCCCGTTGGCATGGGTGTAGAAGGAGGTTTTCAGATCGGCGGGGGAAAGTTGCTGGTTTCGGACTTGGAAGGACCAGAGTGATTTCAGTCGGTGATTAGAGAACACATCACCATATTCACCCATGTATAAGGAGAAGCAATTGGATTGGTGGAGGAGGAACGGGATAAAGGTCTGGCTGACGTCGGGCATGGGGATCTCGCGGACCTGCTTGACGACGAGTTCGCCTGGTTCGATTTTCTTGTATTCGAAGTCGAGCAGGAACTGCTGTTTTTCGGGGAAGGCGAGGGAAAAGCTGTCGGACACGAGGAGGAACAGATCCATAAGGGTGCGGTAATCCGCTTCCCAGTCGAGGACGTGAGCCCCGAGAGGAAGAAGGTCTGATCCCTGGCGTGGTGTGAGGTAGGTGCCGAACGAGTAGCGTGCGGTAGAGATAACCTCGGGTTGGGCGGTTCCCTCGGGGTTGGTGACGGGGAACGCGCCGATTTGAGTTACGAGGTCACCGTTCATCCGCCCTCGCGGGTTGCTGGTGAGGGTGGAGACGCCGTTGGCGAGCTCGATGTCATCGGGAAAGGAGTGATGTACGAGTAGACCCATGCCGACCGTGCTTTCGTCGACACCGAACCGAAGGCGTTCAAGAAAGGCGTTTTCGTTGTAGAAGCTGCCGTAAACCCGGCGCATGGCCCGGTAGACGCCGCGTTCCTCGTCGCGACCGGGATCACAGTGACTTGGGCCGACTGTATCGCCGTCAAGGTCATCGAGCAGGCAGCCACTGTAGCTGTTGTAGAGACCTGCTCCGGTGAAGTGTTCGCTATCCTCGACGTTGGTGGAGCTACGGAACCGTATTTTCCGTGAGGGATCGAAAGGGGACAAGGCGCTGGTGATGCTTTGTTTCTGTGCTGGAGTGAATGTAGCGGTGTTGCGGATGAGGTCCCGGATTTCGTTCAGATTTGTACGGACCTCGTCGATGGGTGGGGGATAACTGAATGGGGCTAGTCGATTGTTGATTTCCGTGCGCAGCGAGTGGCCAGCGGGGAGAGTTTGATCGAGAAACTCGTCCCAGAGATCGAAGGAGAAAGCGATGGCAATAGGTGAATTGTCTGGGATGCTTTGGCGGAGCAGTCCGAAATTGGCCGCCTTGCCTCCGAAGTACTGGATGTCGGCTGGTGTCAGAGTGTCGGTCGATGCACTGAGGACTCCGAAGGAGGCCTTGGGAGTGAGTTCTAATTCCGGGATGGACTTGAGATCGAGGATTTCTGCTTCGAGCTCGGGGCTGAGTTGCCCCTCGAGATCAAGGACCCGAACGACACAACCACGGAAGAGGTCAATGACGCTTAACCCTATCTTTCGCCCCACCAATCCTTGTAGTTGTGTGCGCATGGCGGGATCGACGGGGTAGACGAAAGGGATGCCGTAGGACTTGGCGAGGATGGCGACGTGCGAACTCGGGGTTGATGGTGTTAGGGATATGATTCCGGCGAAGAACGGGACCTCAGAAGGCACGCCGTCGGTGAGGAGGATATCCTGAGGATTCAAACGACCGTCGGCGTAGGCATCATCGATTTCATTGGCAGGGATGAACTTGAGTTTTCCCAGGGCCCAACCGGGGGCATAGCACTGGTTGTCGAGCAACCAGCGTGCGGTGCTGCTGATTTCGATGCCGTGGGCGGCGAAGAATTCCTGGTTGGTGGTGGCGGCTTCGATTTGTTCAAAGGTGGGGATATAGAGCGGTTGCACACCTGGGGAGGCGACGACGGTGGCTTTGACGAGGTTGAAGAGATTTTTGACGGTCTCGGCAGGATAGGGATCGAGTCCTACGAACTGGATGCCGTATTCAGCTTCGTTGGGAGAGGGTGGTTGAAGGACGGTTCCGAGGATCACCTCTTGTCCTGCGAGGTGAAGGGAGACCTGGTCGAAGTCAATCGTAGAGATGCCGAGGAATGGTCTCAGTCGTTGGTGGGCGAAGTCATAGTGGAAGAGGAACTCCCCACTGTCCTGGTAATAGACCTTATAGGGTTCGGATAGGACGACAGCGAACTTGATCCAGCGCAGTTCGTCGGAGCCGGATCCGGTGAAGATGGAAAGGAAGGGATCCTGGGGGAAGACGATTTGGTTCTTCCAGTCGTTGGTGTTGGTTTTATCGGTAAGAAGAAATCGGTAACATCGGGACGAATCATTGGTGGATTCGACGTCGGGGTAGGCGGTGAGGCCGTCGAGTGTGGTTGCGATGGGGTTCCAGTCAAAGAGATTGGTAGAGGCTTCGAGGCGGTAGACCCCGGTGGTGGGGGAGTTGATATTGAGGCGGAACCAGCCGTTGTCGTCGGGCGGAAAAAGTTCCAGCGTAAGGGATTGGGCTGGGGCGGTGAGAGTGAGGAGTACCAGGACGAGGAGAGGCCAAAGCCGATGCTGGACGTGTACAATTTCAGGTTCTGGGACAGACATGGGTTTTCCCGATTAATGATATACCAGGGATGGGGAAACCTCAACTTGGGGCCGTGGAGAGGGGCGATGAAGGGGGGATCTCATCTGCACGCCGCCCGAATATGGCCACGACGACTGGCCCAAGCCCTGGGCGGGTCGGAACGACGGCAAGCGGCAGGGCAGTCGACCACCGTCAAACTGGGCCCTGGGCCGCTGGCGAACCGGACCGATGTATTCCGCATCACCGCACCGCCACCGACACGGCGTCTCGTCGTGTCCGATGCTGATACCGACGGAAAACGGGTACTGGCCAACCTGCAGTTCCCCAGCGAATTCAAGGTGTTGGGACTGAAATTGGTCCCGTCGGAGTCCAGAGATATGGAGACATTGCCGGCTGGCACACTGCCGTTGACGATCGAGTTGACATCGTCATTGCCTGGTCCACGGCAGGCGGGAATCCTGATCCTTGGAGTGATCGAAATGGAGACTTCCGAAATGGATCGATTCAGAAGATTGGGAAGACCGCGGATTCGGAGTCCCCGCATGAATTTGACACCCGCTGCGACGAAGCAATGATCCGACCGAGGCACAAAGGACAGAGGTAGACGAATCGCTGCTTGGTTTTCTGCCGGGTTCTATTCCAACTTCATACGCGTAATCCGTGGTCAGCTCCGGATACTCGTGCTCATCGTATCGTTCGTGGTCCCGTGAGGCGAGAGGAAAGGAGATTCGGATCCGGCCGAACATCGCGTCGGTTTTAGCATCTGGGCCGCTGTTGAGGCCGTCTCGAATCCTTGGGGAACACTCTGCTGCCCCCTATCCACGGTCTTCCAAATCCGTGGGGATAAAGAGAGTCCGCTCTTATCCGCGATTATCGCTCCGCTGGGTAGAAGCGTACCTCACTGATGCCAGCAAAGTACCGGTCCCTCACGTTGGTATGTTCCTCGACCCAACTCGTCTTATTGCCCATATCGGTGGTAATCACCACGTACCGCGCCCTGGCCCCGCCGAACTGCACGACCAGGTTCACGGGCTGCTCGGGCTGGCCGATGGCGCATTCGATCTCGCCGTCGTAGATCGTAGTCCACTCGCCCGGATCGGTGCCCCCAGTCGTCGAATACTGGATGGTTATATCGCGCATGCCCTCGGCTGACCAATAGTAGTGCGGCGGCACCCCGTCCGACCGGTTAGCGTGGTTGTTCTCGTTGTAGTTCCAGATACACATCTGGTCGAGGTGGTAATCGCGGTCAAAGGTGAACTCGATCCAATGGTTACCCGGAATCGTGCCCCCACGTGGGTTCTCGTGGTCTCCATCGTCGTTACCGCTCAACCACATGGTCCGGCCGGGCGGCAGTGGGTGGGGATACGGCGGCGCCCCGGGTGGTGGCTCTGCGGGGTACAGATAGTGCGTGTGAAACCGGCCGGTCGGATCTATCCCGCTACCGTCGATGATATGGATCGCCTCTCGCGTGGACTTTTCGCCCGAAGCCCTGACCCGCACGTTGCTGGTCGTGTTCCAGCCTTCGCCGGTATCCCCGATGAACCCCCGGGGCTTGCTCGCCGACATTGAACAGCCGACGGCGACGATACAGACGCCCGCGACAGCGGCGGATTCGATTCGCATCATGAGGTCTTCTCCTGTGGGTCGGACTCCGGCGCGCCTGACCCTACCAAAGCCGGAGCCCAGGCGCCACGAGAGTCATGATTATTAGGACCCGGACAGTCGGTCGTGGGCGACGACCGTGATGGGCCGAAGAGCGGACCGCGGGTGCGAAACCGCAGGCCGAGTGGTGAAGTCCGAGCACCGGCTGGACCATGCGCCGGATACGGGAGTATTGCGGCCGGGAGCCGACCTTCATCTTTCTCAAACATTCTTTGGGGATATTCCCTTAGATGAAACACCCGACCCTTCTATGCTGGGCGGCAGGGTAAAGCAAGTCTATGGTCCGCGCAGACCCCAAGAGTCCCCGCTGCGGCAGTGTCTCTGCGCGCATTTCTATGACTTCATCCAAGCCTACCCCGAGAAGTACGAGAAAAAACATGGCTTCCTCAAGCCGGTGGTCGAGGAGGAGGTCAACACGGACCCCGACTTGGCGACGTGAGAGGTCTGCCCGAAATCGGTGCCGCTGAGAGTAAATCGCCCCGGTTCCTGCTCGCAGGGAGGCTTACGCCCCGAGGATCCGTGAAAACAAATGCTTATTGGTTGCAATAAGAGCGCCTACTTTCACGTTGAAGAGCGTGTAGAATACAGGAAAGACAAGAACGAAGAATGGGCGTTTCCCTCTCCACTTTACATCCGCTGCATCGCACTTACCCCTCTCCATTTCCGGGTATGCGTGCCTGTGCATGCTCAACCATTCGTCCGGAGAGCCCTGTTTCATCGGGGACAGCAACACGACGGCACACACATGCCGGGCCGGTCTTGACGAGTTCTCTCAATTTGGGGCTGGCCATCCTGCTGGTCTGCATGGTTTCGGTCGGGGATGCCGGCACCGATGTCGTGATCAGCGAATTCATGGCCGACAACGATTCGACCATCATTGACGGGGACGGGAACGCGTCAGACTGGATCGAACTCCACAATACGTCTTCCAACGCTGTCGACCTGGCGGGCTGGTACCTGGGCGACGACACCAATGACCTGCAGCAGTGGAAGTTCCCTCCCACGAACATCCCTGGCGGCGCATTCTTGGTTGTGTTCGCTTCGGGCCAGGAAGAAACCAACTACGTCGACAGCCTTGGCTACTTGCACACCACTTTCAAACTCAGCAGAAACGACAACGACCAACATGAGAGTGTCATGCTCGTCAGGAACGACGGCGTAACCGTCGCTCACGCCTACCTTGACTATCCCGAGCAGCATGAAGACATTACTTACGGCATGGCCCAGGAGATGGCCTTCTCATCCCTGGTCACCCCCGGCATCGACGCAACCGCGCTCATACCAACCGGGCCGGTCGCGGACTGGACAACCACAACCTACGACGACTCCTCGTGGCCGTTGACCGGCGCCACCGGCGTGGGATACGACAACGGTCCCGACTACAAGCCCCATATCAATCTCGATGTTGCGGACATGCGCACAAGAAACGGTTCCGTCTACATCCGTATCGAGTTTGAAGTCGCCGACACCTCAGTCGTCGAGCTGCTTGAGCTGAGAATGAAATACGACGACGGCTTTGCGGCGCATCTGAACGGCACCCCGGTTGTTGCTACCAACGCGCCCCTGGTGCCGCAATGGGACTCGCAGGCAACGGCCAGCCATGAGGCTGACCTGGACGACTACGAGAACTTCGACATCACGGGAACTGTCGGCGCTCTCGTGACCGGCACAAACGTGTTGGCCATACAGGGATTCAACACTCCTGTCCACGGCTCCGACATGTTAATTCTGCCTGAACTGATCGCTGCCGCTGTTGGCGAAATCCAGACAAACTCGGCTCTGTACCTGGTCTCGCCAACACCGGGAGAAAACAACGAGACGGGAGTGCTCGGGTACGTTGCGGATACCAAGTTCAGCGTCAACCGTGGTTTCTACACGAACTCGTTCCAGGTAGCCATCACCACGGCCACGGAAAACGCCGAAATTTACTATTCGCTCGACGGAAACGTGCCGGACGCGGGCACGGGCAATCTCTATTCCGGCCCCATTCCCATCTCCGGCACAACCATCCTGCGCGCAGCGGCATACAGGCCCGGGTACGCTCCGAGCGATGTTGATACACACACCTACATCTTCATTTCCGACGTGCTCACGCAGCCGGCCTCGGCGCCCGGCCCTGAGTGGCCCTCGGGGCCCGTCAATGGCCAGGTTTTCGACTATGCAATGGATCCCAACGTGGTCAGCGACGCCCGCTACACTGACCTCATGGATGATGCCCTGTTGGATATCCCGTCCATCTCGCTGGTGACGGCCCCCGACAACTTGTTCGACCCCAGCAGCGGCATCTACGTCAATCCCAGGATGAGCGGCAGAACGTGGGAACGAGCGGCATCCGTCGAACTTGTCAATCCCGATGGCAGCGAGGGGTTTCAGGTCAGTGCCGGGTTGCGGATACGCGGGGGGTCCAGCACGGCTCCCGCCAACCCCAAGCACTCGTTTCGCCTGCTCTTCCGTTCTGAATACGGGGACGCAAAGCTGAATTATCCGCTGTTCGAGGATGAGGGTGTCAAAACGTTCGACAGGATGGATCTCCGTACGGGTCAGAATTTTTCGTGGAACGTGCAGAATCGGGGGCAGTACGCCACGTGGCTCTACGACATATTCACGCGCGATACGCATCGTGACATGGAGCAGCCTTACAGCCGCGGACGCTACTATCACCTGTTCCTCAACGGGTGCTACTGGGGGCTTTACCAGACCGACGAGCGCCCGGAAGCCAACTACGGCGAATCGTATTTCGGCGACGACGATGAGGACTACGACATCGTGAAATCAACGGATGCGCAGGTCGTGGAGGCGATAGATGGAACTCTTGACTCCTACTACTCCCTCTGGACCGAAATCAACGCTGGGATGAGCGACAATGCCGATTACTATCGTATCCAGGGATTCAATCCGGACGGCACACGCAACCCCGGCTACACGCGGCTCCTCGATGTCGAGAACCTGATAGACTACATGATTCTCGTTTTCTACACTGCTGACCGCGACAGGCCTCTTGGGCCGCCGCACTCGGCCGGGCAGCCGCGCAACCTGTACACGATCTTCAGTCGAAGTAATCCCGACGGTTTCCAGTTCATCGCCCATGACGCGGAACACTCCATGGAAATTGAGCAGGGGGTCTATCACGATCGTGTCAGCATGAGCCTGCGCAGCCAGCTGGGCAACCAGGATCGCTGTAACCCATGGTGGATGCATCTGCAGCTCATGGCCAACGGGGAATACAGCCTGGCATTCGCCGACCACGTCCACCGACACTTTTTCAATGATGGGGTACTCACCCCGGCGGCAGCCACCAACAGATTCCTGGTGCGCGCGGCGGAAATGGATTTGGCGGTCATAGCGGAGTCGGCGCGATGGGGTGACTTCCAGACCTCCCCCGCACGCACAAAGGACGACGACTGGCTGCCTGCCGTCAGTACACTTGTGAATGACTACATGAAACATTCGCCGGACACTCGAACGGATATCGTTCTCGATCAATTCAAGACTCAAGGCTGGTATCCCAACACGGATGCGCCGCAATTCAGTCAGCACGGAGGCGTTTTTGCCGCCGGATTCCAGTTGGGCATGTCTGCGTCGCATCCCGTGTACTACACGCTGGACGGAACAGATCCCAGGGAGATTGGGACAGGGAATCCTGCGGGTACACTCTTCACGAATGCCATTGAACTGCCCAGTTCGATCGATGTCAAAGCCAGGGCACGGAACGGCAGCGCGTGGAGCGCCCTTGCCGAGGCTGTTTTTGTGCTGGACGAGCCGACGCCGCCGCTGAGAGTGACAGAGATCATGTACCACCCGGCTGACCCGGACAGTACAGAGACGACCTATGCGACTTCCGACTTCGATTTCATTGAACTCATGAATGCCGGGACGCAAACCATCGGCCTGGCAGGCATTGAGTTCACCGACGGCATTGCTTTTGATTTCACTGAAGGCGATGTGAGCAGCCTGGGTCCTGGGGAGTACGTCGTGATCGTCAATAGCTTCTTCGCCTTTACCAATCGGTATCCGGATTGGAGCAGCGTCAACATCGCAGGGGAGTTTCACGGCCGGTTTTCACTTCCCGGTGCGCTGGATAACGGCGGCGAGAACATTGTGCTCGCGGATGGACTCGGCAACACGATACAAGCGTTCGAGTATGATGACGACTGGTATCCGATAACGGATGGAGACGGGTTCTCCCTAACGCTCATCAATGCATACGGTGACACGAACGGATGGAGCAATGAAAATGCATGGCGCGCGAGCGCCCATGTTAACGGCACGCCGGGCGAAGGCCCGGTGGATTCCCCGTCCCCGGGCGACCTGGTAATCAACGAAATCCTGAGCCACCAGGACGAAGACAACCCGGGGGACTGGGTCGAGCTGTACAACGCCTCGACCAATACCATTGACATCAACGGGTGGTATCTCAGCGACGACGAGGACAACCTTGCGAAAGTGCGGGTTACGAACATAGCCGAAGTGCCTCCGGGCGGCTACCTGGTGCTCACGGAATACGCCCATTTCGGCACGGATGCTGTTGGAACCAACGGCTTTGCTATCAGCGAACTTGGCGACGCCATATACCTCTCATCCGCCAGTAACGGCGGACTCACAGGATACAGGGAAGAGCAGGAGTTCGACGCGGCCGAACGAAATGTGACTTTCGGACGCTACGCCAAGAGCAACGGCGACGTTGATTTCACAGCCATGAGTTCCCAGAGTTCAGGCGCATCGAATGCCTATCCGAAAGTCGGCCCGATTGTGATAAGCGAGATCATGTACCACCCGCAGGACAGCAACTCATTCGAGTTTGTCGAACTCTACAACACGGCAAGCTCAAACGTGACCATCTACGACTCAGCCCATCCTTCCAATACCTGGCGATTGACGGGTGCGATCGAATTCGCGTTTCCGACGAACGTAGTGATGCCGGCAAACGGCTATCTTCTCGTCGTTCCAACTAATGAAGCGGTCTTTACGAGTATGTATGACATTCTGCCCGGAACACCCGTCTATGGCCCTTACGACGGCAAGCTTGACAACGCAGGGGAAAATCTGAGACTGCAGAAACCGACCGAGCCTGAACAACTGACCGGGGAGACTCCATACGTTCTTGTCGAACGCGTGGAGTACGACAACGAGGAACCGTGGCCCCTCGCCGCGGATGGCACCGGCGCCTCCCTCGAACGGTTGGACGCTTCGCTCTACGGGAATGACAGTACCAGTTGGGTGCCCAGTTTCCACGATCCGACGCCCGGGCTGCCATATGCCGACATAGACTTGGACGGGATGCCGGACTGGTGGGAAACACGCCACTTCGGCGGGACCAACGTTGCCCATGGCGGTGCCCTGGAGGACTCGGACGGTGACGGTTCAGCCAACCTTGCCGAGTGGTTGGCCGGAACCGACCCGACCGACCTGGCCTCCGTCTTCAGAATCATAAGTGTTGACGCAGATCCGGACGGCCTGCGCGTTTCCTGGTCGAGTGTCACCGGGAAAAGCTACTCCGTGTCTGAGTCGACGGACCTCCTGGCACCCTGGCCGACACCGCCACTGACAAACGGTATCGCCGGTGAGGCGTCAGGGACAACCCAGCTCGTCGCCCCCCTTACCGCATCTCCGCCCGCATTCTACCGGATTGATGTGGAGGGACGATGATGGTAACGCGGGCATTAGTGAGCGCATGGGCCTTGCGATCCGCTGAATGTCCCGGCGATGTGAGATTTCTTTTCAATTGGTTGTCATATCGTACTCTAAAACTCTTTTGTAACCGTCCCCCATAAGTAGGACTTCTTTGTTAATCCCTCTATTCTGTGGGGCGGCTAATTTTTGCCAACGGGCGTTTCAAAGTAAAGCCCTACAGT
>CAUZEO010000042.1:0-21454 GCA_963578625.1 Kiritimatiellia bacterium
GCCGCGCGAGGCGGTGTGGCGGATCGACAAGGAAGCGGGCACGCTCGCGCCATGGCCCGATACCGGGACCACCCTCCCGGTCAACGAGCGGCGCAAACCGCCGGCGAGCGGATATACTGCGCACCAGTGGGGCCTTGAGATCCACAAGGTCACGTCGCCGCAAACCGGCGTGATGGGACTGGCGGCCGACGAGGGGAAGCTCTACGTCGCCTTGCGATTCGAAGATGCCGTCGCAGTGTACGATCGCGAATCCGGTGCCCTGCTTCGGCGTATCGAAAACGTGGCGTCCCCACGCGGCCTGGATGTGGGCACGACCGGGCGGCTGTACGTGCTCAGCGAGGGCCGGTTGATCGGTATGGATCGCACGGGAGAAGACCGACGTACGATCGCCGATGGCCTCACCGACGCCTGGTGCGTAGCCGTCAGCCCGCAAGACATCGTGCACGTGTCCGAGCACGGAGACCGGCACCAGGTGCGCCGGTTCGACCTTGACGGAAGCGAATTGACGCCCATCGGCGAACGGCGCGACGCGATGGCGGGCGGACGCGTGACACCAAACCGCCTCTCCTCCCCCATGGGCATTGCCGTGGACAACGAGAGCAACATCTATGTGGCTGACATCGGCCACGGCCGCGTGCAGCGCTATGACCACAAAGGCAACGGGACCCTAACCGTGATGGCGGGCGGGTACGGCGGCAACAATGGCGGTGTGGCCGTCATGCCCGGTGAGCCGGAGCGATTCTTCGTGAGCGTGGGCACACCGCTGGGACGCGGGCTGCGGGGGCGGGCGCTCACCGAGTATCTGTTGGATTACGACAAGAAGACCTGGGAACTGGCCAGCGTCTGGCCGGACATCACGCCAATCTTCGCGGTTGAGCCGCTGTTCATCCGCAAAATCGAGGGCCGCACCTACCTGTTCCTCCTCGCAAAGAACATCGCCGTGTACGAACTCAAGGGCGACCGGGTCGAGTTCTGCACCGCACTGGTCTGCGGGTCGCCACACGGGGTGAAGCAACTCCGCGGCGAGGAGCTCCGCAATGATGCGCGGGAACTGGGACTGGTAGACGACAAGGGATTCTTCAAGAACACCTTTTCGTGGACCGACGCCAATCGCGACTGGCGCATGCAACCCGGCGAGATCGTGCAGGGGGCCGCCCTGAATTTCTACACCGTGAACGACGCCGACGTGGACGCCAACGGAAACATCGTTGTGCACGATCACTACACGGCCGTGGTCGCCCGCTTTCCCCTGCTCGGTTTCGACACCGCCGGGAACCCG
Source organism: Kiritimatiellia bacterium (assembly GCA_963578625.1). GTDB lineage: Bacteria > Verrucomicrobiota > Kiritimatiellia > SLOV01 > SLOV01 > CAUZEO01. The sequence goes on from CAUZEO010000042.1 coordinate 1,280, forward strand.
CTCTACCGGTGGGACGGAATGAAGATTCTCTGGTCGCTCCGCGAGACGCCGGTGCGGGTGGACGCATCGGAAGTATGGGCGAAGGAGCTGCGCATGATGGGCACGCGGATCGACGGCGGCGGCAACATCTACCTGACCGACGTGGCGGGGGCAAACTGGATGGACCCGGAAATCGCGTCGATCCGGAAACTCGCGCCGGACGGCACCGTGTTGTTCGACGTGGGGCGCAAGGCGCGCGGCCTCAAGGATAAGCCGGGCGAGTTCCAGACGATCCCGTCCTTCTGCGGGCTGCACAAGGGGCTGGTGTTCGCCAACGAAATCGAAAGCCAGGTGGATGTCTATACCGACGACGGCTTGTATGTGGCGACGCTCCTGGAGAATTACAAGTGGGGCCAGCCCGGGCCCTACGTCAACTGGGGCGAAAACTTTTTCAGCATCGTCTTTGACCATCCGGAGACGGGGAACGACTACCTCATCATCAATCCGCACTTCTTTCACTACCCCTGCTACCGGATTGAGGGCATCGACCGGATCCGACGCTTCGAGAGCACCGTCTCGCTAACGACGGACTGGCACGCGCGGCTGGCCGCCGCGGGCGCGGAGATCATGAACCGGGACGGCGAGGAGGAGAGCGGAGAAAAGGCGATGGCCTTTGTGCGGCTGAGCAAACCGCCGGCAATCGATGGCGATATCGGCGAATGGCAGTGGCTGATCCCGGAGACGGCGCAGATCGCGGAGGCCGAGGACCAGACGGGAGCCAGGTTGTGGGCCGGATACGACATGGACACGCTGTACCTCGCCTGCGATGTAAACGATCCGACCCCGGCGGTGAACCGGGCCGAGGCGGCCGCCTTGTGGTCGGGCGATTGCCTGGAGGCCTATCTCTCCACAAAGCCGGAGCGATTCGACGCGCGGGGCGAGCTGAGGGCGGGCAACTACATCGTGCACATCGCCTGTACGGAGAGCACCGCGCTGCCGCGCATCGAAGTGTTCGACCGCAGCGCGGGACGCCAGTGGAATCCGAAAGGCGCAACGCTTGCGCTGGCCGCGCGTGAGGACCGGACCGGATACCGATTCGAGGCGGCGATTCCCTGGGAGGCGATCGAGTCCGGCTGGCGGCCGGCTCCGGACGGGCGGGCATTGTGGGACTGGAGCATTAGTTACAGCGATCCGGCGGGGAGCACGGCGGCGTTCAAGGCGTTCTGGACACCGGAGACCGGCGGGGCAAACTGGCGGACGACGGCATCTTGGGATACGGCTATGTTTGAATCGTTCGACCGGGTCATCCGGCGCCACGAAAGCAGGATCGCAGTGGATGGGAACGGCAGCGAATGGCCCGCGGCGGACCGACCGGCCATCGCGGTCGAGGAGATGGGCGATCGATACGCGGCCACATTCCAGTGGATGTATGACGAGGACCATCTCTACCTGCTCGCCGAAGTCCGGGATCCCGACCCGGGGCTCAGCGAGGCCGCCGCCGCGAACCTGATCTTCTCCGGCGACTCCATCACGGTGCACGCGGGTGCGCACGCGGAAACCCGGTCGTTTGTCATCATCGCTCACCGGGGCGGCAAGACCGCAGTCTACGATCCCAGCACCACCGCCCGGATCCCGGCGAGCAAGGCTGCGTTCAGGGCCGGGCCGGACGACCAGGGGTACACGCTCGAAGCGTCCATCCCCTGGACGGCGATTCCAGGCGTTGAAGCATCCTCCGGCGCACCGTTGCGGCTGCACTGGGAGATCGCCTGGAGCGATTCATTGGGCGGGGAGTCGGCGTTCGAGCGAACATGGGGCGCCGACGACGAAACACAGCGCTGCTTCCGACTCCAGTAAATGGGCAAGAGTGCGTGTTGCGGCGAGATTCAAATCCCAAGTCCCAAATCCCACACCTCACGCACATGCTCAAGCATGAAGATATTGATGCGGCTTTTCACTGGCTGAAAAAGCAGTGAGCGTTGCGATCAGTGGCGATCCATGATTCAGGAGCACCTTCCACTCCTGTGGTCAGAGCATGACGGGATGTTCTATGCTGCCTCCCAGGGCTGCCGTCAGGTTGACGTATGGGGATCTATCCTATCTATGCATGCCGTATCGGCACGCCATCGCCGTCGCAGCCCAATTTCAGGGGTAATGCCCGGCGAACTTCCTTGGGGGCGAGTTGGGGGCGGGATGGTGTCCGGAAAAACGAGATCACCGTAAACGGCGCGAAAGCAACCTTTGCCCGTCGTGACGGCAGAGATGTTATATCTGTTTCCGGCAAGGCGTTAGTAGAAGCGACCTGCCCGGCATGGGGGGATAGGGACAGTAGGGAAACGGGGCGGGCTGGGGCTAGCAACAATCCCGGAGACTGGGGCAACCGTCTACACCGGCGAACTCGACGTGTACGAACCGGGCCAATCCCAAACGGCAAACAAGAAGCAGCGCCTCAGCGCCCCGTCGCAGACCGGTCAGAGCTGCCCTTCGCTCATTCCACACCGTACAGCCGGATCATCTCCGACCACTTGCCGCAACGTTTGTGGACCAGATGGGTCGGGGAGAACGCTCCCGCTTCCTCTATCTCGCGGTCCGTGTCGAAGTCGCTTTTGCGTTGGTAGCGGTTCACCTCGTCATAGAGCTGCTCGAACAGTGCAAGCCGGACGGAGGCGTAGGCAGGATCATCGTAGAGGTTATGCATCTCATCAGGGTCCATGTCGTGGTCGTAAAGCTCCCCGCCGGCCCCGCGCCGGTGAAAGCGGGGTTTGATAACTACGGCTACACCCATCTCTGTAGTCGTCAAACCTTCTCACCACCGGCGCGGGGCCGGCGGGGTCTTTACAATTCGGGTTCGCCCCAGTCGGCGACGTCGACGGTTTCGCCGTCGCGCAGGGCGGATTGGTGTGCCGCCACGCCCATGGCCATATACCGCACCGCCTGCCAGACGTTGATCTCGGGGTGACGGTTCGCCGCCACCGCATCGATGAATTCGTGGACCAGGTAGGGGTGCGATCCGCCATGCCCCTGGGACTGGAAGTCGATGCTTACCAAGGCCGCTTCATCCAGGTCGCGGTGCATCACCCGTTTGAAGGCGTGCTGCACCTCGACCGGCAGCGGGTCGAACATGTCCGCCGGGGTGAGTGTCTGCACTTGCGGCTTGGGCAGTTCGTCGGCCGCGAGGTCCGGCGACGCCGGCCGCTCGGTGGAGAACCAGCGGTCTTCGCTGAACGAAGCCCGGGTGCCGAAAACACGCAGGGACTCGGAATCCCTACCCACCAGCCCCGGCATCTCCCGGGTCTCGAGGATCCGGACCGTCGCACCGTTGCTCATCTTGAACAGGGCCATCTCGTTGCTGAACGCGTCGTCGGCAAAGTAGGCATCGCCGTCACGATTCGCGTAACCGTGGGCGTTCACCTTCACCGCATGAGCGCCCATCACGCTCAGCGGCCCGCTCACCGAGTGCGTGGGATAATGCATCGGCCCGCCCCGCGCGCCGCGCCGGCGGTACGTTTCCATCACCTGCAACCATTCCTTGCCCGACGTGCTCCCCGTTCGTATTCGCTGCACCTCCCGGAGATTGCACTCCCCGTCGACGTCGTGCATATATTCGCCCTCGGCATAGACGAAATCGCCGAATGCGCCCTCGCGTGCCTTCCGCCGGCAGAACTGCGTTTGCGGAAGGTAAAACGTCGTCTCGCCCAGCATGTAGTGCCGGCCCGTCGCTTCAACGGTCCGCACCAATTTGTCACACCAGTCCAGGATCTCCTGGTTGTCCGGCACCATGATGACCGGCACCGCGCTATAGACGTGCTTGCCGCTCTCCATCGCCTGGATGCACTGCGGGGCGTGCAGCCAGGGCTGAGTGATGATTGCCAGGGCGTCGAAATCCGCCCGGCAGATTGCGTCGAGGGACTCGTAGCAATCACCGGCGGAGAGTTTGTCCTGGTAGAACGAGTCACCGGCGATCCCGGCCATCAATGACGGCTCACGGTCACACAGGCCGATCCGGTCGACCAGGGGATGACTCTTGAACAGGCCCACGAAAGCCGAGCCGAACTGCCCAAGTCCTACTAATCCGATGCTGATACCCATCTACAATCTCCGTGAAACATTAATGTTAATGGCTCTGTCGCGAATTCTGTGGGTGACTGTGAATTTCCATTGTATCAGCACCGAATATGAAAACCCGACAAAGCAGTTCGATGAAGGGTATCCGAGCAAGTGGGGCGCTTAAGCGTGCGATGAAGTGTTCGCTTCGCGCCGGTCAATTCGGTTCCAGCTCTCTGTCGTGATTGCGAGTACATGGCAGACTCTCCATCCAATCGGACTGAACCCCCAACAAGCGGCGCGGATTGCTATGGACGGTCCGTGGAAAATGACAAGGTTTTGAACAGTGCGCGTATTTCGATATTCCCCACGGATAGATACGAAAGCTACCCGAACTGTTGCGGAATGATTCCGCCCGAATACGTATCCGAAATCTGCAACCACCTCGCGTCGTAGAGCGACTTCTCCGCATCAAAGATTCGTCCGTCCGGTAGCCGGTACTGGTTCGGCGTACCGGGTGGATGCCCGGAAGCAAACTCCTTCATCCGCTCGCGGTCTTCCTCCAACTGACGGTGGACGTCCTCCCAATTGAAGTCCCGGTAAAGAAGCTCCTTCATCGTCCGGCATCGCTCCGCCTGCCCGGGATCTCCCGCAAGATTCCCTGTTTCATCCGGATCGTTTTCCAGGTCGAACAGAAACGTCTCTCCACGCTCCACCTCGACATACTTCCAATCCTTCTCCCGGACGCACCGCCATGCCGCGCTCGGCGCATCGTCCATCGCCTTTCCCTGCCGGATGCGAATGCCGTAGAGATAGTATGCGCTAGGGGCGTAGGTGCGCGGCGGATCCGCCACGTCTGGATTCCGCAACGCCTCGCTGAAGTCCACGCCATCGAGCCCCTCCGGCACCGGCAACCCGGCCAACCCGCAGGTCGTCGGATAAAGATCCATCAGCGAAACGGGATGCTCGAATGAGCTGCCTGCTTCGATCCCCGGTCCGCAGACAAGCATCGGCACCTGGGTGGACGGATCATAAAAAATCCCTTTCCCCCAGCAGCCGTGGTGACCTGCCATCTCGCCGTGATCGGACGTGTATATCACGATCGTATTCTCCAACGCACCGGCCTTCTCCAACCCGTCAATCATGTCGCCGATACAATCGTCGACGAAGTCGACGCAGCCATAGTACCCCTCGCGTCCGCGCGCGGTCTGTTCCTCGGTCAGGTCGAAGATGTAGCGATCGGTCAACGGCTCCCGCAGGGCAGCAGGCATGGACGTCGAGGCGGGCGGCGGCACCTTGTCGCGGTAGCGCCGGATGTAGCGGCCGGGCGCGGTCAACGGCGAATGGGGGCGGCAGTACGAGGCGCAGACGAACCATGGGACATCGGGCGACCGATCATGATGCTCCAGCAGCAGCGCAAGTGTCTCCCGTGTCACTACGACATCCTGTAGCAGGCTTTCCGGAATCTCCGTTTCTCCCGCACTTTCCGGGTTGTCGTAGGCCGGGTACATGCTCAAGGGCTCCGGCTGGTGCCCCAACCCGTGCCGGAAGTCGCCGTAGGGACGGTGCTGGAATCCCTGCAGTTGATCCTTGCCGCCGTAATGCATCTTTCCCACCAGGCCGGTCATGTACCCGTGTTCGGTAAAGTGCCGTGGCCAGGTCACATGCTCGGGGAAGATCGCCCAGTGGTTGGCCCAGCCCGCGCAACGGTGGACTTCTTTCCCGGTCAACATACTCATCCGGCTCGGCGTACAGACCGGACTCGCACACGAAGCAGCATCGAACCGCATCCCCTCCGCCGCCAGCCGGTCCAGGTTCTGCGTCTGCACCACCGGATCCCCCGCATAGCCCGAGACCGATGCCGCATGCTCATCGGTCAGGATCAACAAAATGTTCGGGCGATCCGCCATGTCCTATTCTTAAAGGACCTACCCGCCGATGTCCACCCGAAAGCGGCAGGCGCGCACCGTCTGCGGCACGCCGCCGGAGTTGCGCAGGCCGAGCTGAAAACCGACGCGCTCATTTCGGGCCGCTTCGATAATCAACGACCGGGCCGTCCGCACAGGAGACCGCGGAAAGTGCCGAACCAGGGAAGATCGTCTCGGGGTGTCGCTGTTCAGCCGGAACGCGTCAGCAACGGCACGCCTTCAGTCGTGGAATATGGCCCCAACCAATCCATGGTGAAAGGGGTCGGCAACGGCCTCCTATAGAGAGGGAGAGGCACATGGGGAGAATAGGTGCTCACAGCTAGTGGCTCATTCGGGGAGGGTCCAATCATCGAAGGTAAGGTAGAACAGGGATTGAATTTTTCTCTTGGCCAGGGGTAGGTTTGTTCGATTCGTGATTCCAGGCGTACCGAATGCAGCGGCGGAAAGAGGAGGTAACCCCGTGAATTTATTTGGCTTGCGGAGGCTGGGCTGTGTTGTCCTGTCGTTTGTCCTGTGGGTGGCCGTTATCTGCGGGTCGTCTGGTGATGACGATACTTTATTGTCGGCGGAGATGGGAGCAGGCGAGTCCCCTGTCCTATACATTGGCCTCATGATCCACCTGGAGGCTCACCCTTCAACGACAAGGACCGAGCATGAGGCATACCGTGATGAAATCATGAACTATGCCGAGTTGTTCGATGAGTTTGAGGCCAAACCTACCTGGGAGGCCAAAGAACCTATCGTCGACTGCATCCGATACAACGACCCTTACTTGAAGGTTCTGGAGAACCGGGGCCACGGCGTGGGTGTCCATGCCGACCTGGGCGGAAATCCCGAGGTTGACCTGACTCAGGAACAGATGGCTTCTGAACTGGCGGAGAAGCGGATTGAGCTGGCTTGGCAGGGAGTGTCGGTTCGTCATGTATCGGGGATCTGCTCCCATCTTGACTGGGTCCATGCAGCTATGGATGCTGGATATGAATTTGTTACCGGGGTGGTAGACTATTGCGCCCAATCGATTAGTCCGGTACCCGAAGCCTATGCCCATTGTACATCCGCAGGCGAGTGCCATGATCCCTACGGTTCCACCATGGCCGACCGCATGCATCCCTGGCGTGCCAGAACCAGTAACTGGACCCAGCCAGACCCCGATGGGGATCTGATTATCCTGCCTTCCGCCACGGTGGGACTTCCCCACCTGGAGCCTGACACGGGAGTGGCCCGGCTTACGATGGGAGATGTGAACCAGTACATGATCAACCTCGAAGAGGCCCTCACCCTGGTTGAACCCAGCAAGGTGAACACGTTTTTCCTTTTGTGGAGTTATGGCCCAGCATTGAATCCAGCTGTTATGCGGGAGTGGCTCACCCGGATTGAACCCTACGTTGCCGAGGGGAAGGTGGCCTGGAAAACACTCCCGGAAATGGTGGACACTTATCTGGCCTGGGAACTGCTCCAGCAAAAAATTACTTCTGTATCGGTGCAGGGCAATGGTGTGGTGACCATCGAATGGCGGGACATCGGACTCAACTATACTGTGGAAGAAACGACCACTCTGCTTTTGCCTGCATGGTCCAGTGTTATGGGATCATGGCCCGAGGGCACCAATATGTGGTCAGGGAATGCAGCAACGGGAGATGCTGCCAGATACTTTAGGGTGGTTGGCCGGGAATAGGATGTGCCTGGGATCACGGGGGGAAACGACCTTTCCGGAGGAGTGTACCCCTGCACCGCAGGGGACAATTTTCGCCGACTACCAATTGGTGAATGCGCCGTCGTTTCTGCGCAGCAAGGGGGGCCAGTCCGTGGGGACCACACATTGAGACGCGGCCCGGGTCTCATCGATTTCGACACCAAGACCCGGCCGGTCGGTGGCAAAAGCGTATCCGTCTTCCCACTCTACCTGGACCGGGTAAAGCTCTTTGTCCACGGCACCTGGTTTTCTCGGCATCTCCTGTACTCCCACATTGGTGGAGGCCATGCATAACGCTACGCAGGCAGCGGTGCTGACCGGGCCCAGCGGGTTGTGCGGAACGATGTCAATGTAGTGGGTCTCGCACCAGTGAGTAATCTTCAGGGCCTCTGTAAGGCCTCCCACAATACACAGGTCAATGCGGGCGTACTGTATAAGTTCTTCCTCTATGACTTCCCGGAAAGACCACTTGCCTACCCACTGTTCGCCTGCGGCTATGGGCAGTTGCACGTGGCGGGCCAAGGTGCGGTAGCTGGCCGGGTTCTCGGCCCGAAGAGGGTCCTCGATAAAGTAGGGCCTGTAGGGTTCAAGGTCCCTGCACAGGGAGATCGTGTGGGCCGTATCCAGGCGTGTATGTATATCCAGGCATATCTGGATGTTCGGTCCAACGGCTTCGCGCACCTTTTCCATCTGATCCCTGGCCAGTCGAATTGACTCCACCGGTTCAAGTCGTCCTCCCGATTCGTAGGCTCCACTGGTTTCAGGCAGTCCCCAGCGTACAAATTTCCAGCCCTCTTCAGCTGTCCGAAGGCAGCTTGCTATCAGTTCGTCGTCATTTTTGCCGTAGTTGTGGGGGTAGCATACAACCTTGTCCCTGACGGGACCGCCCAGGAGTTTGTATACCGGCATGTCCAGGGCTTTGCCCTTGATGTCCCAAAGTGCGATATCTATGGCGCTGATGGCACATGAATATACCCTGTCCGCGGGAAAAAACCCCCCTCTGAACATGTGCTGCCACAGTCGTTCGGTACCGAATGGGTCCTCCCCGATTACTATTTCAGAGAGGTGATCCACTGCCTTCACGATTGATGGGCCCCAGAAGTGTATTCCGGCTTCTCCAAGGCCGGATATTCCGGCATCGGTTTCCACCTTGACGATGATTGACGGGCACTTTGTATCTTTGCCGAGAAGTAAGCTTCTTATTTCGGTAACCTTCATGTCCTGTTTCCTCCCCGGGAGGGTTCTATACCGAGTCCCGGTGTGCTGTCTGCCAACGAAGCGGACGAAACTCTTTGCGGCGCACGGTAGTCTTGTCACGCAGATGGGTCAAGGAATTGGGCCATTACGGTATCTCCATGGGTGTCTCCGCCTCCCGTTTCGGCGAATACGGTGGTTTGGTCCGCCGGAGCACGCAGTTTTGTTCGGGGTTTTCTTCTTGTATGCAGGGACACGCCCATACGATTTCCCATGAACTCTGCAAAGTGGTGACTCATCAACTCGGCCAGAGGGCCGGCATCATCAGCCAGGAGGATTTTCCAGTTTTCATCAACCTGGATATCGTTGAATTTTCTCCGGGCATTATCATCCCGGTTGTATCGGGAGAATAGTCCGTCAGCAGAATCCCGAAACGACTCGTGGCCCTTGCCTCGGCAGCTCCCTTCGCATAGGATGGCAGCAGGCTACCCCATGTGACGGCAATCAAAAGGATTGCAACATGGAAGAACCCGCCTGCCTGCAGTTCCTCCGTATACTTGAGGTCACAGCCTCTCGATGATGTCATGAACTCTGTCTTGGTATAACTGCTGCCACCCAGGAGAAAGGAAGCATTCGGTGACCTCGTAGCCGCCTTTGTCGTAGTCGGCTTCCGGCGGGCCATAATGGATGTATCCGTTGGTGAAGGCAACGACGAAGGTGTGTTTGTGGGGGGGATGCGTTTTTAATGTTCAAGGCGACCTCGGTGAGGACCTCTGTCGTTGAGGTGATCAGCACGCATTCACCGATTCGTATGCCCTGGATCTCAGCGTCAACTGTCTTGTCGCCCGATTCGTCATTGATTGCCTGGTGGCGCTGCAGGGTAGCAATTTTGTCCTGGATTCTGGCGAGGTTCTCCATGGAACGGATGTTGGCCATATATTTTTCGATATTGCTTTTATTCAAGGTATCCATGGCCGCAAACGCATCCGATCCGAGTCTTTCCGCCTGCAGGTACCGGAAAGAAAAATCTGCGGGATATCCTGGGTTGATCGCATACTGGATATACATGGGAAGGAAGGTCTTGAAATCGAGGGTCATGAATCGCAGTGACTCAAGCAGCTTGGTTTGTTCCTGTTCAAGGTCCCTGATTTTTTCAGGGATGTCGGTGCGGCGGGGAAGCTTGATGGTTTCCGTGATGAGGGATAATGCGGCATCGCCAGTCTTTATCTTTCGCAGCGCACCGAGCGTGCTCACAGCCAGTATATTGCCGAGAGGTTCGACGTCGCGGGGGCGGTGAAAATCCTTGAAGAGCACGTCCATCACATCGCCGGCTGCTCCCTGCAGGAAGAGTGCTGTCGCCCCATGACCGAGAGTACTCTCAATGACCCTTGATGCTACACCAACAAAATTGGCGGTTACACTGCCCTGTGCATCGCCGAACAGCAAATGGCAGGCGAAATTGTATACTACGGCCAGGGGTTGTCCATTTGTTCGGTCGATGCGCAGGATTCCAATGAACAGTGCGCGTATTTCGATATTCCCCACGGATAGATACGAAAGCTACCCGAACTGTTGCGGAATGATTCCGCCCGAATACGTATCCGGAATCTGCAACCACCTCGCGTCGTAGAGCGACTTCTCCGCATCAAAGATTCGTCCGTCCGGTAGCCGGTACTGGTTCGGCGTACCGGGTGGATGCCCGGAAGCAAACTCCTTCATCCGCTCGCGGTCTTCCTCCAACTGACGGTGGACGTCCTCCCAATTGAAGTCCCGGTAAAGAAGCTCCTTCATCGCCGCCATCGCCCAGCACATCCCGGATAAGAGCTTCCAGCTCGTTCGCGTCCATACCGGAGCAGATCCTCCTGCGGAGTACACCCTCGAACCGTGGCTTGAAGACCCCTTTCCCGACTACGAAACAGAACCGGTCCTGGCCAACGCGAATTCCTGAACGCTCGCGGCATTGGATGGGTCTCTCCATCTCTGCCGCAGAGCCACCGTAGCGCCCTCGCTATGCAACTGTCCGTGTCGTTAAAAGGACGCGTTCAGCGGGTTTCAAGGGGCAAGTGCTCATGCCTCCCAAAAAGCGATTTCCTATCAATTCGATAACGACAGGTACTTTTTCCATAATAACATATTTTTCATTACTGATACTCCTTTAATTGTCTGGCAAGAGTTTCAGCGAACTCGGTAAACGGTTCAATTACGCCCTGATGCTGAAGACACAACTGCCCTTGCTCATCGCACGAGCTTACCCATTTTGCGTATATTTCCATGTATTCAATTTCCAGTTCAAGCGCTTTTTCAGCTTCTTTGACCAAGTCCTTGAGTTTTTCCGGTGGTGGCCAGCAGGCATGTTCGTTACCAAGCGGCCAAGCTTTGTAGCCGAAAAGTGGCAGTTTGGCATTTTGAAAATGATAAACAGCTTGAATATGCAGAGCACTTATCCGGCATATATCAGTCATGTATTCGGCTTGTTTTTTGCCGGTGGGAATTGAATTTTCTGCCAACTCCTGAAAACTTCGGGTAGCACTATCAAAAAATGCTTTTGCTTTTTTCAAGCGTTTCCAATCATAACCGGGAGCGTCAGTTGAATGTTTATAGACCCAATTACCGGTAAAACCAATATTGTATGTATGATCTTTACCGTAAAGAGTACCCGCTTCAAGACATTCATATGCGTCAGTAGCTTTGGCAAGTGCATGGGCGCCATACAGTCGACCAAAATAATCTTTTTTGAAATCAGCTTTTGAAAGAGCGGGATTCCAGCAAAATGCTGCGGCGGCCGCGGAATTGTGTTCAAGTGAACGAACCCGCCAATGATTAAAATATACGGATTCAGCATCTAATTCTTTTGCTGCTTTAACATTGTCCCAAATTGAATCGTTCCATCCCTGTGCAAGCATCATAGTACCGTCGAATTCAAGCCATGACACTACGCCAATATCAATATCAGCGTCATGCAACGGTTTCCACGCTGGCAGGTTGGCAGCAATATCTTTGGCACCGTAATCAGACAAGCAGTGAAACTTTATTCCAGACGGTAACATTTTAGCGATTGGCGACATCATCAACCGAATGGTTTCAGGATTCGGACTGTAGATTGAAATTGAAACTTTGATATCCCTTTCCGCTAATTTTTTCGCCACACGTGGATCTGCGAGAACCGCCATAGTAAACTCTGTATAACGCAAAGCTCCCAATACGGTCGGATAAAAACTATTTCCGGGCAGAACGGTCCAGTAAGGATGTGCTTTGGGACTCATTTCAGGACCTTCATCCGGAGGAACGATTTTTGCCATAGCTTCATAATCAAATAGAGAATCATAAAGGTTGAATTTATTTTTCAGTCTGACAATTTCGGTTTCGTAGGACTCTTCGGCTTTGGGTTTCCAGGTCGTGCCTTCACGTGATATAAGCTGCAGTTCATTCATGTCCGGAAAAGCGTCGATACACTGCAGACATCTTTCGACCGTCACATCAATTACCAGAGGATGTCTGATTTCCGGTTCCGTCAATTTTGTTCCGGACCAGCCTTCCTGCCAGTCATTACTAAGGTCCTCACCAGTCATCAAGTCGGTAGCACTTTCTCCGGTCCATTCCGGCAGTTTTTCGATGACAGCTGGAGGCAAGGCTTCTGGTTCGAAAGCCACACAATTCGTCATTCCACGATTAGTGGCGCGTTTCATCATCCTTTTAAAACGTTCGTATACATGCATCAACAATTCTTCTTTGTCAGTAATGTTTTCAAATTCTCTGGGGAACCAGTGATCTTTCACTTTTACTTTATCACGACCGATCATATCTTCGGCTAAATGTCGGCGATCCAAATTACCCAGCTTCAAATCAAGGTGTTTAACACCACGGTATGAAAATGGAAACCACTGCTGAGGTGTATACATATGAAACAACAGATAGTTAAAACGTTGGCGCGCCATATTATCGATAAAAGCCGCAAATTCTTCTTCCGAGAAAAAAGACTGATCCTGAACAAAGTTCAGATGCATACGAATGCCGCGCTGGGCAATCCCTGGAGTCTGCCGGAGTGAAAGTTCCGGGATCTCAAGTTCACTCACCGCAGGCGGTAGCAGTTCGCCTGATATTTCAAATACACAGCCTAGCTTTTCGAGAAAGATATAAATGCAATGCAAAACAGCATGAGAACTGCCGCCTTGAATCTTTACCGTTTTTTTATTGCTGTTTAATGATATTTCATCGCTATTAAGAGCCAAATCAACTGAAAGCTCAATCTCTATATCCGTTTTTGGAGCTGGACACAACAGAGAAAGAATTCGCTGTAATTCTTCCATTGCATAGTCAGCGATTGGACCTTGAAGGTTGGGTGTTTTTACTAGGTACACAATTTTCCCTTATTAAGTTCTTATTTGGTTAATATTCATAATTCAAAGAGTGAAATATTTTTCAAGTATTCGCCGAAGTATCTGTTTGCCGCGATCATTACCATGAATCCCATCTCGATTAAACCATTCCCTGGATTTTTGTGATTTGCCTAGGTAATCGTTCCAGTGTTTTGCCATATCAATAAATTCGATCCCCAAGTTTAATGCTAGTTGCTGTTGTTCCAAAGCCAATTTACTTCCATCCCATTGCTGTTTGGGTAATGTTAACAATGGATTTTCGCTATCGTATTTACGCCAATCCTCCTCTAAAGGGCCACTCAATAACAAAATTTCGCAATTGATTTGGTTTGTAGCCATTTCAATTACTCGCTGAATGGCATTAATATCTTTATTATTAATGCCACCGACAATTAGTAAGTCTGGTTTGGACTCATTTACATATTTCCTGAACGCGTTCGGTTCCTTATAATAGCAACAGCCAGTTGAACCGCGTACAGCACAACAAGTCACCCTCGGTATTCGGTTCAATGGCGGCTCCTTGAACTATCCTACAATTGCTGGATTTGATTTGATCCGCGGTGGAGAAGTGAGCATCAGTAAAATGCACTTCCTTGGCGGATTCAAGGATCCGGCAAAATCGTGTCCCATGCTGCGAAGAGCCGGTACGTTCGGTCACGTCACTATGACCGAAAATGAGATGGAAGGGGCCGGTACATTTCTCTTTGCGCCGGACGATACCGGGTTCGCCAATACCTGGCCGATAGAACTCATCGGGAATACGATTGGGTATATAGGCCCCGCGGGATCTAACGTCATTGACTATCGGCAACGTGGCCCGCTCATCATCATAGGGGGGACATCAACAGCTCCAACCCGGCGAATTTCATTTACAATCCTCCGGGGAATGCGATGCTTTACGACGTGGGTGTTCGTTACGTCAGGGTCAAGGTAGTCATGGGGGCACACGGTACTCGCTCAGGACGGAAAGCCACTGGAGAATTGATGGCCGGATCCCCAAGCGGCAACATTGTGGGAAGCGGATCACCCGTGGGCGGGACAGTTCTGACCCTGGGGATGGGCGTGGCGGACGACAGCATCTATAGAACACTTGCACATCGTGGCGGCGGGGGCTCGGCCAGCATGATCCAGTATCAATACACCGCGACGGGAATCAAGAGAACCGGAAAAAAAACGCCACCCTGGAGCAGAAGGCCGCGTTAGTGATTGTGGCCGGAACAGATGGGACCAATTCCTTCGTCGATCTTGTTCTTACGGGGAACTCACTCCCGCCAACCGTAGTGGCCGGGAACACCGCGAGAGAGAACCCTGCGAGACGGAAATACTCTGTATCTGGATTCGCCCTGAAACTTGCGATGGCATCCGGGACCTACCGGACGAACACGCACAGCCTGCAACTAACTGCGAGGTAGCATCGCGCTTGGGGGGGGGGAATCTGAGGGCGCTTCTGACAAAAGTTCTCATTTTGTCCGTCGTGTCAGAAGAAGAGGCAGCTTGAGTTCGCAGAGTTTGCCGCATCAGCATTTGTTTGTGGGGGAGGGTGTTGATTTCAAGAAAACTGGAACCTCTTCACATCGGCCTCCGAGTCGACGGACGCGGAGTCGGGCGTCAACTACTTTGTCTTCATGGATATGATCTTCCAACACCTGGCCAACGATTCCAGTTGTTGGAATCTTGCCGGTCTTCTTCCCTGGGGAGCGCCCTATGCAGATGAGGAGATTTTTCGCTGGATGGGCAAGCTCAACCGCCACTACTGCATCGAGGGGAATACCGAATTTCTGACGGCCGACCCGGCCTATCGCATGGACTACGAGCTCGATCACATTGATAACGGCAGCTTTACCGACGGCCTGGACGGCTGGACGGTCCTGCCCGGCGACAAGGGGAGGATCGGCGACAAGTGCTTCGTGCAAGTCGCGTGGCCGACATCGGCTGCGAAGAAACCCGCACGCCTTGTCCGCGACCCAGCGCGTTTCCTCCTGCTCCTCAGGCATCGTGCAGATCCCGACACCGGTCCTTTCGTCCGACCAGCGGGTGGCCACATCAGGCGAGACCGCACCCTGTTCGGACAGAAACTTTTCATAGGCATTGAGCCCGGTGCCGTCCAGGAGGCACTCTTCGTGCTGCTCCCGGTGCGTGAAGCCATGGTCGTTTCGTGCAGGTGAGACATGCAGCTTCCCCACGATCCCCGTGTCATACCCGGCATCACGGAGGATGCGCGGCAGCACCGGGGAGGAATGCGCCAGATCGATCCCATTCCACCAGACCCCATGCTCATGCACATACTGGCTCGTGAACATACAGGTGCGACTGGGGCCGCAGAGCGGCGACTGGGCAAATACATACCGGAGCAGATCCTCCTGCGGAGTACACCCTCGAACCGTGGCTTGAAGACCCCTTTCCCGACTACGAAACAGAACCGGTCCTGGCCAACGCGAATTCCTGAACGCTCGCGGCAGGATGGGTCTCTCCATCTCTGCCGCAGAGCCACCGTAGCGCCCTCGCTATGCAACTGTCCGTGTCGTTAAAAGGACGCTTTCAGCGGGTTTCAAGGGGCAAGTGCTCATGCCTCCCTAAAATCGATTTCCTATCAATCGGATGGTTCGCGAAGATCTGGATCCCTTCCCCGCGCTGGAGGACGCGGTGGCGTCCCTGCGGATCGTGGAGGCGGGCAACCGTTCCGCCCGGGAAGGCGGGGTGGTAATGCTCGCGTAAGGTCGATTGCGGCCGACAGCAATCGATTGCATTCGATCGCAGTCGAGTCGTAGTATCAGTCGGGAGAAAAAAAATGCTGGATACCAAACTTCAATCATTCGCCTGGATGTGCCTTGCCTCTGCCTGGCCCGCCTTCGCCACCGAATCGACCAACCTTGTCCTCCACCGCCCCTATGCCTACGCGCCGACTCCGGCGTACCACGACAGCCACGATCCCGTGAATGACCCGATCTACCTCACCGACGGTGAAACGAGGTACACGGGCGGGATGTGGATGAACAAGACCACGGTCGGGTGGACCGCAGGCGTGGATGCGCCCGTCGTTATTCAGTTCGATCTTGGCGACGAAGCGACCCTCGACGAATTGGTCTTCAACACCTGTGGCGGCGGAGGCGCGGGTGTGGTCGAGGTTGGCATTCGCGTCTACGTCAGCCTGGACAACGAGAACTACATCCTGGCAGCCGAGCACGTCGCCCCGCCCGCGGAAGCGGCGGGCGACGAACGACTCGGCGTGCAGATCAAGCTGCCACTGAACGAAACGCGGGCGCGCTACGTTGCGTTGGCATGCAAAGCGCCCCCTCCGTTCTACTTTGTCTTCGTGGATGAGATCGAAATCCACGGGCGGATTCCCGCCGATCCTGCATCGAGCCTTCCGGTGCTTTCCGCCATTCCCGCAAAAGGAGCGGAAGGTCTTCAGGGCGCATTGTCGGGGGGAACCCGCGCGTTCAACCTCCTGCGGGACATGACCGCGCCCGTGGATCAGCACACTGCGGCCTGGCCGAAAGAGCAGGCCGAAGCACAGCGGCAGGACGTGGAGGCAGCCAAACAGCGCGCCCTCCGAGAATCGGACAACCTTCCCGAGATTCGGGCCGAAGTCATCGAGAATCATCGCGTGCGTGCCCGCGAATTGTACGGCGCGGAGGCGCTTGTATGGGAGACGGTCCCCGATGACCGCTTCACCATGTTGTCCTTTCCGGCGAACCTCCAACCGGCGCAACAGGCGACCGTACACACCGTAATCAATGCCCTCGAGGCAACGGCCCTGGGCATCGCAAATATTTCGGACCAGGATCAACCTCTCCGGCTCCGCATTCGCGATGAATACAAGAAGGGTCCGAAAATCACGCCCCGCGTGGGCCGATTTGCCGTCACAACGAACGCGCGCGTGTATCCCGATGCCTTGCTGCTGACCGACTCGCCGCACACCATCCCTTCCGGCGAGTCATGCCTGGTCTGGCTGGAGGTGAACACCGAAGGTAGCAAAGCCGGGTTGTTCGAGTACGAAGTATCCGTGCAGGTCGGAAACGCGACGCACAAAATTCCGCTGGCCGTGCACGTTCACGAAGTAACGCTTTCCCGGGAAACACCCCTGGCCACCGGCAACTGGTCCGACCTCAACAACGGGGAATTCGAGATGGCGATCCCGGTTCGCGAGGAGATGCTCGCCAACCGGATGACGATCGGCGCGGGAGGAGGCGTGTGGCCACAGCCCAGGAAGAACGAAATAGGCGAAGTCATCCGCCCCGTGGAACTGGATACGAGCGATTTGGACAAGTTCATCGAGTTTCACAAGGACTTTCCCCGGCTCAGCATCTTTGTCGCGTTTCATCAATACGCCAATCCGCCAACCCACGACGCGTTCGGACCCGTGACCTGGATGGACGACGAATTCCAGGGAATCTTTCGCGAGTGGATCGGCGGCATCATCGACCGGTTCAAAGCCGGCGGCCGGGACTACGACGAGTTTATGATCATGATCTTCGACGAGACGCTGTCCCCGATGGTGGCGCAAGCGTGTGAACTGGCTCGCAGCGTCGACCCCAACGTGCGCATGAAGATGACCATGCCGCAAGCCGGCAAAGGTTCCGTGGCCCCCTTTGTGGAGGCCGGCATCAGTGTCTTCAACCACCATGCCGTGCGAACCGGGTACGACAACGCGCCGGACGGCTATCCGATGCTGTCATCCGGCGGCCGGGAACTCCACTTCTACGGCGCGGCCGACGCGGCGTTCGGATCCGGCAAGGAGCGGGATCCTCTCGGTTTCTTCCGCTACCTGCACTGGACCGCATTCCACCACGGCGCCACCGGCGTGCACTTCTGGAACATGCTGCACAACAACGGGCGCGCGCCCATGTGGGGGGACGCGAACATCGGGCAGCCCTACTGGCCGATGGTCTACCCCATCGGGCCGAGATATCCAGAGCCCCCGCCCGACATCCAGACCGCGGAGCAGGTCGTCCCCAGCCGGCGGTGGCGGTACGTCCGCATGGGGATCGAAGACTACATGCTGCTGGGAATGGCGCGGGACCGGATTGAAGCGCTCGGCGAAGCAGGCGCGGCACACCAGAAAACTCTGGACGAGATTATCAAGACCGTCGCCCTGAACCGTGACACCGACCGTGAACTGTTCCGGCAAAAACGCAAGGAGCTGGTGGAGCTCGTCGAGTTGCTGGAACAGCAGGGATGACTCCATCCACAGCGCAACGAGACATCCGTGAAGGACTGGATCGTCTCGACATCGGCAAGGGTGCCGAAGTCATGGTCCACTCCTCGCTTTCTTCATTCGGAATCGTTGAGGGCGGAGCCCCCGCGGTGATCCAGGCGCTGCGGGATCAAGTAACCGGCTCGGGTACGGTGCTGATGCCCGCATTTGTGCAGAAAGTCAACGGACAACGAGCGAGTTACCTGGAGCGGAAACAGGCGTGGAACGCGATGATGTCTCCGTCCGATGTCGGTTTCATTACCGAAACCTTTCGAAACACGGATCAAGTGCTTCGCAGTGATCATCCCACACACTCGATCTGTGCCCGCGGCGCAACCGCCGAAAAAGCCACGCACGGACATCGTTCGGCCCACGGTCGTCCCAGTCCCTGGTCCGACAACGCCTTCGGCATCGGAAGTCCCTGGGATTGGATGGTTGAGCGGGACATTCACTACCTTCTCATGGGCGTCGATTTTGACGTGTGCACGATGCTCCACTACGTTCAGGCTCTGTTTGCGGAACGAAACGGGCTGTATAATGAAGACCCAAAGCAGTGGCCGAACTTCGATTTCCCGGCAGTCGGCGATCGGCTGAAGGCAAAGGGAATCGTCGATGAGACCGTGGTGGGCGGATCGCGCTGGTATCACATCCGAGCAAGATCGCTGGTAGACGAAGCTCTCGGGATCCTTGAAGAGAATCCTGAGTTGGTAACGCCGGCCAAAGTTGTTCCATTTCCGAGTTGAACAGCGGAGCAACCGGAACCTCGGGTAGGTTGGCCTTCCAGGCCGACCCGGAGCAAGAGGAGACCGTTCATGGAGAATGGAGGAGCGCGCTCTACCATTCACCTTCCATGGCCGTTCTTTGCTCAGCTCGGGCTGGAAGCCCAAGCTACAACTCGAGACTCTGTTGCGCGAACTGTCATCGAAATCATCCCGGAGGCCGTCAACAAGTTCCTCGACTGTGGCGACCTCGAACGCGGCTTCGCCCGCGTGCGCTGCGATCACTGCAAGCACGAGTACCTGCTGGCTGACGGTCTCTTCGTGCGCTCGGGCCTCTTCTACGTCCTGCCCGATGCCAGCGTCAAGCCGCTGGAGGAGTTGTTCCGGGCGCGGGTCATCACGTTTCTCGTGGACAAGGGCCTCCTGCCACCCGCGCGGGCAGAGATGCTGCGCGGCTGCCTGCCGGGCACCGAGCTGTGCTCTAGTGCTCGGGGTGCATTCAGGATTCAACGTGCACCGCAGCCGCCGGGTGTTGCCCGACGAGCGCGAGGACCTTGAGAGCCACCTGGGATTGTGGGAACAGGGCGTCCGCGTCCATACCGGAGCAGATCCTCCTGCGGAGTACACCCTCGAACCGTGGCTTGAAGACCCCTTTCCCGACTACGAAACAGAACCGGTCCTGGCCAACGCGAATTCCTGAACGCTCGCGGCAGGATGGGTCTCTCCATCTCTGCCGCAGAGCCACCGTAGCGCCCCCCTCTGGCCGGTCCGGGGCGTGCCCCGGACCGGCCCGAGGGGGGCCTGACGTCTCTCTTGACCCCGCGCCCTCGCTATGCAACTGTCCGTGTCGTTAAAAGGACGCTTTCAGCGGGTTTCAAGGGGCAAGTGCTCATGCCTCCCAAAAAGCGATTTCCTATCAATTAAAGCTGCAATAATAGGAGCTCCAAATGTCTCGACTGTGGATACCGGCAATTCTGTGTTCGACGATACTGGCCGCCCCCGCCGCTGGTCAACAGCGCAATCTCGTTCTTAATCGTCCCTACGATTA
>CAUZEO010000043.1:0-20950 GCA_963578625.1 Kiritimatiellia bacterium
AAGCCCCGAAGTTCTGAAGGTCAATCCTGTCACGCCTCGCCAACGTCGACCCGGTAACGGTAGCAGTCGGCCCAGTAGTCAAAACCTTCGCGTTCACGGTCCCGGTTCATATAAAGCTCGATGAGTCCGGTCTCGCGATCCTGGAGGATGCCGGGGTCGGAAATGCATAGTCTTTCCGAGTCACCCTCCTGCCGCGTGTCGATCGTGGTCACGCGGTCCTTGATGAGCTGGCCGCGGTCGCCGACCTCGGCGATAACAAACGGGTAGCGGGGGCCGTTGGCTACGGCGGTGTGGTCGGAGATAATGCCCAGCCAGTATACCTTGCCGTTCTTGATGCTCCGGAGGAGGTTGGACCGGCTGGACGAGGAATAGAACACCTCCCGGTTCTCGAAGTGCCAGGGAACCGGGTCGGTGAAGGTCTGGCCGCCGTCGTCGGACCAGCAGTACCACTTGTGCCCCGGAGCGCTGGGCTCGATGCGGGTGTTACGGGCTTCGCTCTGCATGTTCGAGCCGCGAAACACCGCCACGATCCGGCCGCCGGGCAACATCATCGCGGTCGACTCGTTCACGCCCCTTGAGGATTTCAGGTCGCTGATGACCACCGGGCGGGAAAAGGTCAGATCGTAATTCCCTCGCGCCTCGTTGAATGTCCCCCGCGCCACTATCATACCGTGCGTGAGATGGGGACAGGAGGGGAAGATCTCGTTGGGGTCCACGTCCAGGATGCGGCAACAGGAGATGAAGTTTGCGTCGACCGGAAAGATGATCTCGCCGTTGTCGAGCACGTCAATGTTGCTGCCGTAGCATGCGTCATTGTGGTCGGTATAGTCGGGGTTCCGGCAGTTGTCCGGGTCGTAGTCGGCGCCCGGTTCGTACTTGATCAGGGCCGTGTTCCGTTCCTCACCTCCGTCCGGGCGGACTTCCAACAGGCAGTGGTTGACATAACCGAGCTTGCCGCCCCAGTGCCGCTCGTAGGCCTTCTTGTGTCCGTCGAAAAAGATACTACGCATACTCACCGACACGAAATGCCCGTACCGGGCGTTGTACGCCTGGTTGGCATACGCCCCGTCCGTGGTGACGATCTCGTCTTCGCCCTTCGCCTTGTACACCTCGCCGTGGACGTCTTCCCACGGCCCCCACGTCCGGCCGTTATCCGTGGATTGCCGTTCGAAGTCGGCGTTCGTCCAGTCGGCCTCCCGCTGCAGGCTGCGGTGCTCCAGTCTTCTCAGATCATTTGCGCTCAGGTACCGCTGGTGCCTGATATCGGTGGTTTGCTTGTCGGGAGCTGGTGCGTACAGCTCTTGCTCAACCTTGATGGTCATGGGAACGGGCTCCTCATTAAATTCATTATTGACCCATCCGAAACGAGTACAGTTCGGCGTTGCGCATGACGAAACGCAGTCGGCGGTAGGTGCGGGCGTCGTAGTCCCCGCCGGGAACCAGGGCGGTTGCGTCGCCCTTCCACGTCACCTCCTGGCGTACCGAGTCACCGCTGAAGACGTCGCAATCGTCAAGCCCGTTACCCGGCAACACGTTGCCGAGTTGATCGACCACTTCCGTCTTGATGTAGCCGCCGGGGCCGCAGGCAGCGTTGATGATCAACCGGTTGCCGCTTGAGCCAAACGGCTGCGTTTCAAGCATGCCCTCGCGGACCTCATTCGCGCCGATGGAGATGAAGCCGTCCTTCCGCGTCTTCGCCAGGCCGAGAGCATAGCCAACGTGGTCCCAGCCGCGGGCCTCGGGGACGTCAAGTCCCTCTCCGGACACCCACCAGTCGTGATGGTTCTTAGCCCCGCCGTAATAGACCCACATCTCATCGCCCACGACGAGTGGCGGACTCGAGATGCTCACCATGAACTGCTCCCAGGAACCGGCGGGTCCCCGGCCCAGCCAGGTGCGGCCCGGCTCGACACGGCGCCAGTGCTTTCCGTCGCGGCTGTGCGCGAGTTGAACGGTAAAGGTGTTGCTGACCATGTGGAACATGTTGATAAACCCGAGCCATTGGCCGCCCAGCCACATCGGGGTCATGGAATAGAGGGCGTCATCCAGGTTGTCGATCTCGGGATCGGGCGCCAGGATCGCCCGCGGCTCCGACCAGTTCATGAAATCACTGCTTTCTATCTGGAAGATGCGCCTGCGGTTCCGCCGGTTGGCCGGGCCTATCGCGATATCGAATGCCGGGCCCCCCATCACCAGGTCCGCACTCGGCCCGCTCGTGTGGGGCGCATTGCACATCCACGAATGACGGGTGAGCGCGGTGTAGGTGCGACTGACGGGGTCGAAGGCGCCCTGGAAGACATCGCCCAGGCGGCCCCCCATTTTCCCAAAGGTCGGCACCTGGTCATAGGGCGTCCAGTGAATGCAGTCGGCCGAGTAGGCCGCTCCCTTTACCGACGCCCCGGCTTTGCCCGGCGCCACATGCGTATAGATGGCCTTGAACCGCTTCGCCGGATCTTCCTCGAATGGGTTCTCTACGCCGTACATGCTGTAGCAGGTGCCGAACGTCTCGCTTCCGAAAACAATATTGGTGTCGTGGCCATCTTCTTCCTGGATGCCCATGGGCGGTTTGACCCATCGCGCGCCGTCATCCGAGTAGGCGTAGCACTGGCGCAGGTGGGAGTGTGGCCAGCCGACGAGGCTTGTACCGGGGGCCCTCTTGTCGCGATTGAATCTCCAGCTCTGATACAGGCAGTGGAATCGCCCGGTTGAGGTATCTCGCCAGACCTGCGATCCGTTGGCCGTGAAGTACGTCACGTATTCCCAGGACCGGTCGCTCCGGATGATCGGGTTCGCATCGATCCTCTCCGGAGAATGAAGCGTTCGCGTCAGGTTGTGGACTGATTCGATGATCCCGTCATCGAAGAAATACTGGGGCTCGTTGCCGATGTGCAGTTCGGTGGTATCAATCTCAGCCATTACTTGACTCCTGACGTTGGGAACTTATTCATGCAAATCATCCGGGCCGGCGACGGCCAGAACCGAGGACCCACTGCCACTGAGAAACCGGATGGCCAACACGTGGGGGCCCTTACCCAGGCGCACGGTCTTGACATAATCGTTCGGGCTCGGCGGCCAATCGCCGTTGCCGTATTCGAGCGTATCCATCAGGGGCTCGCCGTCCACCCACGATTCGAACCACCAGTCGGCCCCCAGGCCGAGCGTCACCTCCTGGTCGGCGTCCAGGTCGAACGGGATGAACACGAAGGCGGTCCGTCCGGCCGACGCGCCCAGCATCTCGACCAGGTCGAGCCGGTTGTCTTGGGACGTCATGGTTTTCGGCTCGAGTGTCTTGCCGGCGATAACCAGTTCATCCGGAACGGACTGCAGGATATCCTTCGGCGGCACGGGGTCATTGCGGTTTAGCGGGCCGAACACGGTCCAGGTCTTGGGTAGCGAGAGCCGGCCCTGGATGGGGGCCGGCGGCACCGGTGTGCCGGACTGAACCAGACCCTGCTTCCTCAGCCCGGCCACAACCTGGTCCAGGGCGGGGCCCGCCAGTCGCGTCGGCGAGTTGACGAGGTGCGCCGGCCGCCAGGTGGCCTTCAGCCCCTTCGGGCAGGCCATGGAAATGGCGATGGTTGCCTCGTCGCCGGGCGCCATACCCCGGAAGACGGTGACATCCAGCGGCAGGTCTTCAAGTTCAGCCGGACTCAGGCCGGTGGCCCGGGCAGTGCGTTCGAAGCCCAGGCCACTGTCCCCACTGTCCTTCCTTCCGTTGATATACAGGACGACCTCCCCGCGGACGCCCGGCACGTACAGGATGTTGTTGAGGTTCCGCGGAAACGCCCTGGGCACGGCCACGCGGGTCCGCAGCCAGGCGTAGCCGGGCTTGTCCTCGTGCAACGTGGTGCCCGGTTCGATCTCGGCCCAGCCGCCATCGTCGGTCTCCGGCTCATGCCACCCGTTTTCCTCGCCGGTGCCGGTCGTGTCGTATTGGAACCGCCACTTCGGGCCGAATTCCACGGCCGCGACGCCTTCGGCTTTGCCCAGCGCCTCGCCCTCGGCGAGTCTCCCCCACAGCCCGGTGATGCGATCCCGGTCAGGCGGACTGACGAGATTGTTCTCAAGGTATCCGATGTTCTGCCCGATCCCGCCTTCCACCCAACCGGCGTTGGCCGGCTTGATGGCGTAGACATAGGCGGTGCCCGAGCTGTCGGACGAGTCATTGTAGAGGGTCAGGATGACGGCGCGAATGTCCGCGTATTGACCCGCCAAGGCGGATAGGTCCCACCTCATAACGGTGCGAACGGGGTTGTTCCTGTTGGCCCACGGCATACTGCCGACGCCGCTGGTGTGGTAGGTGCCTTTGTTGGCGTTGCCTTCCGTTTCCACCAGCAAGTTGTCCTCGCAGCCCTGGTAATCGGAAACCAGGGCATTGTCGACGCCCTGCTGGAAGACGATGCGCTTGCGGTCTGTGCCGTCCCCGGACGTGTAGTCGATCGTGAGCTTCGGGCGTAGCGACACCGGCGCCCGCTCCGACGCCGCCCACCCGAATCGATCGCCCAGGCTCGTCTCACTCGCCGGATCGGCCTTGATGATGATCCCGGCGTTGGCGGCCCGGGGGCCGGACCATTGATCGACCAGGTCTTTCAATGACAATCCGTCATGGCCGGTCAAAGCGATTTCGGTGCTGTCGCCGAGGCCCGTCCACCTGTGCATGGCCAGGGCCACGTGGTCGTAGTCTTCATTCGGTTTGCCCGTATCGCCCGCGGGCCCACACCCGGCCGTGCCGGTCCAGGGAGAGTTCCAGCAGCTCGCACCGGACTCGGTAGTGTGCTTGAACTCATCCAACATCCGCCGGTAACCGGCCGGGTCTTCCCCGGGCCCACGGTTGAGCGCCAGGTACTGAAGCGGCAACTTAGCCAGGCGAACGCGGCGGAGCAGCTCCCCGTCCTTTCCGGCCAGGCGATCGGCCTCGCGCAGCAGCGAGAAAGCTTCGTCCCGGACCGGCCGCGTGAATAGAAAATCATACATCATCTTGGCCTGGCCATCCTGCAGGAAGTTCATGTGGTGGCGGTCCCACATGCGCCACAGCAGATCGTCGTAGGCCTGCATGGGCTCGCCGGCGGGGCCGTAGAAGCCGTAGTTGAAATCCCGCACCAGCCGGCGGGTGTCGCGGGAGGGGTCCCAGAGCTGCTTGGACCAGACCCAGCATCGCATGAGGCTGCGGTCGGCCCCGTCGTTGGGGTTGTGTGCGCCCTGGAGGAAGACGCCCGTGGCCCCGTGCCGGACGTAGTAACGCAGGTTGTCCGTGACCGCCGGCATGTTCGGGATCGGGCGGATGGTGTACTGGAACACGATGGTGTAGTCCCAGATCCGGATGTTGGCTCCCGCGTCGTGCCAGGCCTTCAGGGCCTTCTTGAACGGCGCCCGGTCCGGCCCGGCCATGGTCGGTGTCTCGGTGACGGGCAAATGCGGCCAGGTCCAGGTGGACGAATCAGTGGCCAGCGTGATGATGACGTTCTTGCGAGGCTTTTCGTTGATTGGGGGCCTGAATGTACCGAGGTAGGCGAGCGTCGTGATCCGTACCTCCGGATAGACGTTCTCGACTTCTCCGGCGATGCGGTTGATCGCGCGCAACAACGAGCCCATTGCCGTGCCGCCAGCCGCTTCGTCGATCGCCTTGCACACCTCGCACTCGCAGTAGCCCCGAGTGTCGTTGGGCGAGATCTCGTAGAACCGCACCGTCGGATTGGCCTCGTGGTGGTCCAGGAGCTGCTGGAGGATGATTCTTTCCACGTCCGGATGGCTCATGCAGAGCTGACGTGTTGTTCGCTTCCCGTCGATCTCAGCGTAGTACTCCGGGTGCTCCTTGAAGTACTTCCCGGGTGGGACGAGAGAATTGTAGGTGTGGGAAAAGCCCCAGGCCGCGCCCACCGAAGACATGCTCTCGAGCCGGTTGGCGCGGGTCCATTCCGCGTTGCCCTGTGCATCGGCGTAATGCACATCGCGCACATGATCCAGCACCGGCTTGTACGCGCGCGGCACGGGACGAAACCGCAGGGAGGGCCGCGAGGGGATCAGCGGTTCATACAACTTCGAATACCACCGACAGCCCAGGTCCTCCTCCAGCAGGCAGTACGCACCATTGAGCGTGCCCTGCGGGGTCTGGCCGAAGATGAACAACTGCTCACCCTGAACCGCCACGGCATAGCCGTCCTCGCCCAGGTCTTCCTGAATCTGGACGGGCGCGGCCTGCTCCAGAAGCCGGGTGCGCCCGACGCTGATCTCCCGCCCGGTAGGATTGAATTCCGGACTTTCTTCGATGAGCGCAAACTCCGCGCCGGCCATCTGCCCCAGGTAGTCGCGCAGCTTCTCCGCAGCCAGCTTCTCCTCCCCCTCGGCTTCGGCGGGCACCACGATCCGGTACAGCGCCTTTCCGTTCTCGGCCAGGTGCAACTCCGGCCCGGGCCTTCCCGTGGGGCGTAACGAGTGGGTCCACCCGGAGTGGACGGAAACAGCCCCATAGGCAGCACCTGCCAGAAGGCCTGAAACCGTCACGCCGATCATCATCGCAGTCCTTCTTTTGACTACAGGCATCATAGTGACGCGCCCTTTCCGTTGAGGTCGGTCACCTTGTTTGTTTCGACTAAGCCGTTCGTTTTCCCGAACACAATTCTCCCGCGGCGTGCCATGGGCATATCCGTCCAAGGCGCGTTGAGCGGCGGCGACCAGACGTAGGCGCGGCCTTTCCGGGTTCGAAGGAGGTCGGCGCGATGTTCCGCTCCCAGGCCGGGAGCGGACGACCTGGGGATGGTGACGAAGACCGCCCACCAGCCCGCCCCGGAAACTGTCTCGGAAGTAATGCCGGCCGCATCCGTTTCGGGCGTCTTGCCCGGCCGGCAGGTCACGGCGATCGGCGGCGCGTTCCTGATGTCGTTGCTGTTATAGAGCTTCAGCGTGACCGAGTCCTCTTCGTTAGGCGCTTCCGGCTGGATGCAGTGGAAGGCCGCGTAGATCGCCGTCTCATCCTGAAGGATTCGAATTTCCGTGGGCCCGGTGCCGGGATCGAAGCCCAGGTTGTCCACCGGAACCGACGCCTTGGATCGTCCGCGCACCAGGGTTGTGGCGGGGGCTTTCGTCCACGCGGGATCGGCCAGGTCCGGTTTCGGGGGCAACTCGACCCGGGGAATCCGGTACTCGGGCGTTCGGTTGACCCACTTGTGCGCCACACGAGCCGCGACCAGGAAGCCGTCATGGCTGCGGTACATCGATTCCTGGGGATGGAAGTTTTCCCACCCGTCGCGCATCCATGCGACACGGCGCTGGTAGAGTGTCGGTTCCACCCGTGGAGCGTCTCCAGACGCGGCTCCCTGTGGCTCGACGCTCACGCTCAGCAGCTTGCCGCCTTCCGTTCCATCGCCGCTGTCCGGCGTCGTCTCGCCGGTGTCGTCGTCCGCACCGACATGCAGGTCCAGGGCATCGCGAACAACCCCCGGACCCGCGGTGTCCGAGAAGAGATGGAAAAGGTAACTCGTGTGGGCGGGGACGACGGGCGCGTCCCCATCGATGAGCGCGGTTACGTCCTTTCCTTCGGGGGGCAGGTTGGTGGCGGTTGGGGGGAACTCGCGCCGAACCGACAGGTCGCCGTACCAGACGGTCCCCTTCTGGTTCCCGCGGTATACATAGACGTGGTACAGGAAGCGGGTTCCCGGGGGAGCGGTGATGACCTGGCTGACTGTCCGCGGCTCGCCGTCAAACCGATTCTGGAGCAAGTAGGTCCATTTGCCCGTGGACCACTGAACCGCCAGGAAACTGTTGGCGCCGTCGGCGGCCTTGCCGGTGATTGTGACCCGGAACTCTGCCCCGGGGAAGGCGGGTATCCTCAGGCTGCGGGCCGTGTGCACGACATACTTTTGCGAAAACGCCTTCAGACCGCCGGCCAGGCGTCTGTCAGACGGAATCACCTCCCTCGGCAGCGTTGGCATGGCAGGCAGCAGCCGTGCTCTGGGCCCGGGCTGCACTACGAGTTTCTGCCCGCGGACAAGTGTGTCGCGATAGAGTAGCCGGCCATCCGCCCAGCGGACGGTCGGGAAGCGCACCGGCTGGTCGCCGGCCTCCATAACCACCTCGAAGGGCCGGGCGGTGTCGGCCGCATTGCGGCGGATGAACCAGCCCTCCCCGACGAACTCGGCCGCCCGCCCGCCGGGAAGATCGCCCACGGCAGCCTGGGCCTCGCACAGCAGCTGCTCCGCCTCCTCGACCACCTCCGGCGTGTACGTCAGGCCATAGAACCACGTCGGGGGGACGTAGGCGGAATAGCCGGATGATGTCCACTTCGGCCAATGTACCTGCTCGTAGCGTTGGAACAGTAACCGGTACAGCCTCTCCATGGCGTCGGCGCCGGGGCCGAAAAAATTCCGGCAGTAGTCACGCAGATGGGCGTCCACATCCAGGTCCGGATCCCACAGCAGCGCGAACGTGACCGCGACCATGTAGTGGTCCGCCTGGATGATCTCCTCTCCGCCGTTGAGGAACACGCCGCCGATCCGGTCGCGGTTCTCACGGAGGAATTGCTGCAATGTGTTCGGATAGAGAGTCGGTGCGCAGGACCAGTACTGCGGGTAGCAGGTGTAGTCCCAGATGTACAGGCGGCTGCGGTCGCCTCCCAGCTTCTTCGACCACGCGCCGAGTAGTTCCCCGATCTCCCGGCGGGCCGCGGGTTCCTTGTAGAAATTCAGGGGCGCATTGTGGACGCAGACCTGCACGTCCACGTTGTCGGGCAGGTCCAGGTTGCCGGGCCAGATTCGGCCCTGGTAAGCCAGGGCGGCGACGCGCTTGTCCGGCCAGCGCTGCTTGACGGCCAGGCCTAGCTCGCGAATGTAGTGGTCCCACCACAGGCGCGAGTGCTTTGCGAACCGGCCGCGGTCCGGCTCGATCAGGGCCCGGCAGAAGTCGTCCCGGCACTCGACCCAGTTGTCATCCGGCTCGACAGGGATGTACTTCGGGCCCGGTTTCCCTCCCGTTTGCTGACCGGTGCGGTAGTAGGTATCGATGTGCTCCAGTTCCCGCTCGAGTACCTCCGGATTGCCGTAGCAGAGGAATCGGAAGTCGCGGCTACCGTCGGCCAGGAGAGAGAAGTATTCGGGGTGAGACTCCTGGTAGAGACTATTCCACCCCATGTGGGTGTGGTTGCAGGAGAAGCCCGTGGCCTTGCCGGGCCGCGTAGCGGCCTTCCAGTCGCCGGTGCCCGAGTAAGGGACAATCTGCCGGTAGGGGAAAAACGGGGCGGACTCGTAGTCGATGGGCCCCACGGTGATGGTGGGCCGGTGAGGCGAGACCCTACCCAACTCCGCATCCGGACCGCGCTGAAAATAGAAGCGATAGCCGAGGTACTTTTCCAGGAAGATGTAGGTCGCATTGAGCGTGCCTCGGTCCTCGGGGTAGGGGCTGTTGTTGGTGCCCCGGGGGGCGATCTCACCGAGGAGGGCCAATCCGCGAGGGAACGTCTTGATTCTCACGCCCTCGCTTTCTGTGGGCGTGAAGAGCCCGAACTTGTCGGTCAGCGCGCTGCGGCCGACCAGAACCAGCGTGCCCTCCGACGGGGCCTGGGACGCAGCAACGATGGGCAACTCGGCCCCGCTCGCGCGGGCGATGTACTTCTGCAGTTCTTCGGCCGCCGTGCGCGCGGTGGCCGCGGGCAGCTCCCGGCCGTCCGCGGCGGGAGACGCCGGATCGGGCACGACGATCGTGGCCTCGGGGTTTCCGTCGCGGGTGAGGGTCACCACCTGCGCCGGAACGGACTGAAACGCCGCGACAGCGCCGAGGACGACCAACGCCGGCAGAGCACTCAGGGCAAAACGCCTATTGCTGGTCATATCAGTTGTCTCCTCCAGGCACGGGTGCAGTTTCTTCCTTCCAGTTTTCAAGGACGATCACGTCGTGTATCTCCAGTCGGTCCAGGGTTACGAGCGTCGTCCCGTCCCGTCGCTCTGCCGAGACGCCGGCCCGGCCGGTCGGTGAGAAAATGCGATCCGCTTCACCGTCCACGGTGATGCAGATTGGGCAGGTCGGCGTGAAGTCTTCCGGGGCATAGCTCAACGCGAAATAGTCCAGCGTCTTGCCCGGGATGCGGACCATGCTCGACGGCTGGTTCAGCAGGTGGAAAACGAGGTTGTCTCCCTGCCGCCACGCGGTGACCTGGACGTTGGCCGCCGCGTCAGTCTGGTAGGGGAGTTGGACCTCGCCGACCAGCCGTCGCACCACTTCGCGCGTGCGACGGCTGGGGTTCTGCGCGTACTCCGCGCCGATGTCCGAGGCAATGAACAACGCGCGTCCCTTGCCGATGGTTCGCTCGCAGACGGCGACGCCGCCGGGTTCCCCCGCGGCCCGGGCGTGGACCACCACGTCGGCAGCGGTATCCACCGGGCACGCCTGCCCGCTGATGATGTAGCGGGAAGGCAGGCCTGCCCCGCGGAGGCGGTCGGTCTCACAGTCCAGCTTGCACACGATCAGGGTGCTCTCCCGGGAGGTGATGCCCAGCAGCTCGTCCAGCACGCCGGTCTGGCGTGGCTGGCCGAGCGGGTCCTTGGTCCCTGTCCGCCCGGTCACCAGGAGCGTACCGCCCGCCTCGACATAAGCCGTCAGGCCGACCGCGGCCGACTCGTCCATGCACTGCACGTCCGGCAGAATCAGCACCGGGTACCGGGCCAACGGTTCGGGCAACAACTGGTTGTCCATAACCAGCTCGAAGGGCCAGTGCAGCGCGTTGAGCAGAAAGCTCATGCCGTAGGCCGTATCCACCGCGGGTTTGTGACGCAGGCCAAAGGTCTCGAACGGTTCGGGGCCGTCCTCGTGACGGTCCTCCGGCGGGACGGCGTCCAGGTGGGCAAAGTCGATGGTTGCGCCTGAATACACCATTCCGCAGCAGCGGACCGGCTCGCCCCCGACGTAGGGGGCGACGGGCTTCATGGCCTTAGAGATCGCCGCGAGCAAATCCTTCGTCGTCACCGCGCCGGCGCCGATGGTGGACCACCCGCCGGCTGTGGCCGCCGCCGCTGCGTAATAGACGCTCGCCGCCGGGTCGGGGTTGTCGCACAAGGGGTGCAGGGGGCGCGCACCGCTGAACCGGGTGGTGTAGCTCTCGACCGGGAAGCGATCGCTGATGGCCCGATTGACATGCAACTGGAACTGTGTGGTCAAGCAAAGATCCTCGCTGGAGATCAATGCCTCCATGGGCCGGTGACGCAACGGCAGACCGCTCATCGCACCGTAGTAAAGGCGGTTGAAGTTGTTGTACACGATCAGGGCGTACGGGTTTCGCGCCCGGACGTAGTCGCCGAGTTCCACGAGATAGTCCTCGAAGAAGTCGTAGCGCCACTGGACGAAACGCCTGAATGTCAGATCGTTCCAGTTGACTTCCCGCGGGCAGTCCAGCCCGGTGTCCTTCCCGAAGGTCTCGGCGCAACGGTCGCAGCAGCAGAACCAGCGATAGCGCCCCGGCGGGTACGCGCCGCCCCAGCCGAACAGGCAACTGCCATCGAACCAGATGCCGTCAAAGCCCAGGTCGTTGACCACCTCCACACAGAAGTCCTTCAGCAACTGTCCGTACGGCGACAGGAAGCAGGCAAAAGCATCGTCCTTTTCTTTGCGCCTGTCGTCCCTGCCCAGGAACCTGACCCGGTATTCAGGATGCCGGGCCGTCAACAGGGGAGCGGTGTTCAGGTACTCCCAACTCAGGATCGTGATACCGCGCTCGTGGGCCTGCTCAACGACCCACTGGTAGTAGCCTTCCTCGGCATATTTCTCCCG
Source organism: Kiritimatiellia bacterium (assembly GCA_963578625.1). GTDB lineage: Bacteria > Verrucomicrobiota > Kiritimatiellia > SLOV01 > SLOV01 > CAUZEO01. The sequence continues at coordinate 11,752 of CAUZEO010000043.1, forward strand.
GTACGGCAACACCTTGCTGGGAAACAGCGGATAGGACCCCTTGCCCGAGACGCTGTATTTCCAGGCGTCCACGCCGGCCTCGACCATGGCGTCCAGGTGCCTGATGATCTCCGCGCGGGAAAACGGCTCGATATGCGGCCGGGACTCTACGCGCACCACCGAGTCAAGATAGCCGGACCCCACCACATTCGGTTTGTAGACCATATTGGTTCCTCCCAATTTTCTCCGCGTCAGCGCTGCTCGATCTTGCGCAGGTACTGCGAAAAGAGCCCCCAGTGAAGGCTCATCGGGGTGGCGTCATAGTAAGACGGCGGGATGGCGTTGTAGACCGAGGGCACCTGCTTGTATTCCACGTGGCTATCGGGGAACAGGACGTTCCAGCCGTCCACGTGGGCGGTCGCCTGCTGGAAAAGCAGCATGTCCAGGGCTATCGCCCGGTCCAGGGGGAAATCCGGCAACCGCTGGTAGCGCATGTTGCCGGTGACCGGGTCCCGCTGCGGGTTGTACATGTATCCATGGTAGATGGAGACCGCCTGGGCCAGGCGCTTCTCGTGGGTGAGCGCCCACCCGTAGCTGAAGGTAGGCCACTGGTAGCGAGGAGAACGCTGGCTCGGGCAGTAGAACACCTGGGCCATGGGCACATAGCCCAGGTACTCCAGCGGCGCCAGCGTGAAGCTCGCCCGTGCGCCGCCCACCACCGGCCAGCCGCCCTGCCAATAGGCCATTTGGGTCCAGACGGGAAACGAAATCTTGTCGTCATGCGACCAGATCCGGGGCACGTAGCCATCGTTGTCGCCGGCATAAATCGTCACCCCCACGCCGATCTGGCGCAGGTTGGAGGCGCAGGTGGCGCGTCGCGCGGCCTCCAGTGCCCGTTTCAACCCCGGGGTCAGCAGGGCGGCGAGCACCGCGATGATGGCAATCACCACCAACAGCTCAATGAGCGTAAAAGCGCTCCTTGAACTCCGCCCAAAGCTCCGCAGCGCTCCGCATTGTGGCGGGCGAGTCAGCAACTCAATCAGGGTGAACCCATGCACCGGCCTGCCGCGCGGTCTCACTCCCGTTGCACAGGTTCCCCGCGTCACTTGCTGGTTTTCCATTAGCCCGAATGGCGAATCAAGTCGTCGTGGTCGCCGAAAAAACGGTTTCTTAAAAGGTCACGCGGTACGATCGATTGGTGACGCCACGCGCCGAATCCAGGACCCCGGTGGTCCCCCCGGCGCCCGTGACAATGGGTCCCAGATTCGCCCAGTTGGTGTCTACGAGGTCGTCGGTGAATTGGGCCTGGTAACCCACGCTGTTGCTGGCGAACCAGGTCACCTCTATCGCGGTCAAGATCTCAGACTCCGCTATGCCCCCGGCGAACGGCTCGTAGTCGACGATCAACTGCGGATGGTCAGCCAGCGTGGCATGATCACCGCTACGGAACTGGGCGGCACTCTTGGCATTAGCCCCGCTGAGGTCGGGCCCTATCAAGATCATCCCGGCGTTGTTGGCCTGGTTACCCGACCACTCATCTACCAGGTCCATCAGGGTCATGCCCGTGGGCGGGCTCAGGACCCAGGTGAGGATATCGCCGCCGGAGGCGCCGCCGTCCTCGTGATCTCTCCATGTGTAGGAGTACATGGAACCGGGGTGGTAATCGATGCCCACCGCACCGGCACCCGCGCCGCCCGCCCACGCCGTTGCACCCTGGGCCAAGCTTTGATAGCTGGACTCGCCCGGCGCGGCATTTTGCCCGGTTGACGTGCCCTCGATCCAGGCGGAGTTGGCCGGCGTGAGGGCGTAGAGTTCCGCCGTGGCCTCAGCGATGTTGCCACGCATATCGTCCTCATCGCTGGTTAACACCATAGTGATCGAGTTAATGGAGGCGTATTGGCCCGCCAGGGCGGACACGTCCCATCGCCAAATCGGCCGGTTATCATTCGTCACGTTGCCGGACCGAGGGTTGCCGAGGTTCTGGTAATGGAGGCCACCGTTATTATTATTTTCGTCGGCATCAGGAAGTAGCGCTAACTTCTGCAAAAAATTGTCCTGGCAGCCCGTGTAGCCGTTCACGCCGTTCTGGAACGTCATGACATCCGCGGAGGCCACCGTTGCAGCAACCAGAACCACTGCCGCCATCATTCCACTTGTCATAGATTTCTTCATTTTCTTCTCCTGCTGTTGCGTACCATGCACCCAGTTACTGTGGTGTTTCCTCATGTCACACCTCTCGTGAGGATTAAGGGCCCTCGAGCAGCGCCTTAACCAATGCAGGTTGACACATTACCTGCGCGGTCCTTCAGGAAACAACATATTTGTGAATCTTTTTACACGCTCTGTGGAATGGCATCTGACTTAAGCTGCCGCTCCGATGGGGTCCGTTCATGATCTATCCATTCACCTTACGGCGGGGACCGCCGTCTCCATTTTTGCATCTTCGGGCTTTTCAGGACGTTAGCGAATCCCTGGAGACGGCGGTCCCCGCCGTATCTGAGAATGAATTGATCATGTCCAAGCTGTAAGTCAGCGCCATTCCACGCTCTGTGTTCTACCGGATCGAAGTGGCGTCTTTCTTAACCCGCAGATCTCACACTTTTTCGTGCAGCCTATCCGCCGTAGCTTTTGGCGAAGGTTGATGAGCGTGGAATGGCGCTGCAGAAAAGTGGGAAAACTGCGCGAAAAGATGCTGATCAGCCATCCCGGGAGGGTCCTCCCCACAGAAGAAAGCCATCCGGGGGTTGACAGGGTGCTAAATTCTGGTAAACAAATAACCCAAGTAGTGTAGAGTGTCGTGTCTATGGCCGATCGTTGTGGAGATGGATTTGCCGGACACGCTCGTTTAATGCAATGCAGGAGGAGAGAGAATGAAGAAGTCTATGACAAGTGGAATGGTGGCGGCAGTGGTTCTGGTTTCGGCAACGGTGGCCTCTGCGGATGTCATGACATTCCAGAACGGCGTAAGCGGCTACTCGGCCGGCCAGGACAATTTTTTGCAGAAAATAGCCGGTGACGAGAACAATAATAACGGTGGCCTCCATTACCAGAACCTCGGCAACCCTCGGTCCGGCAACGTGACGAATGATAACCGGCCGATATGGCGATGGGACGTGTCCGCCCTGGCGGGCCAATACGCCTCCATTAACTCGATCACTATGGTGTTAACCAGCGATGAGGACGATATGCGTGGCAACATCGCTGAGGCCACGGCGGAACTCTACGCCCTCACGCCGGCCAACTCCGCCTGGATCGAGGGCACGTCAACCGGGCAAAATGCCGCGCCGGGCGAGTCCAGCTATCAAAGCTTGGCCCAGGGTGCAACGGCGTGGGCGGGCAGCGCGGGCGCCGGTACGGCGGGCACCGATTACCTCGCCGGTTCCATGTACTCATACACATGGAGAGATCACGCGGACGGCGGCGCCTCCGGCGGCGATATACTCACGTGGGTCCTGAGCGCGCCCACGAGCCTGACACTGAACGACCTGGTAGATGAGTGGTCGGGCAACCAGGCCAACAACGCCGGGATGATCTTGATACCGCCCGACCTCAGCGGGGCTAATGCCAAGAGTGCCGCCCAGTTCCGTAGCGGTGATCATGCCACGGTGGCTGACCGTCCGCAGTTGATCATCGACTACAATCCGATTCCCGAGCCCGCCTCCGCTCTCCTTCTGGCGTTGGGATTCATCGGGACAGCGTTGTTGCGACGTGGTTGGAAATAAGCGAAAGGCGGCAGGTTGAAGGACGCCCGTACCGTACGCAGTTCTTCACCTGCCACCCATCCTCCCGGTAAGCCATTTGCGTGTGGTCGGGCAACAGCGTCGCATCGTTGTGCGACCCGTGCCTTAACAAGGTGACGAAGGAACTGGAAAGCCCTACTCTCCAAGACGTGGCCGAGCGGGCCCAGGTGTCCCGGGCGGCGGCGAGCCTCGCCCTGGGCGGTCACCCCAAGGCCCAGTCGTTCACCAACGCCACCCTCGGGCGGATTCGCGAGGCCGCCCAAGAACTGGGATACAGGCCCAATTTTTTCGGGTCCCAGCTTCGCCGCAGCACGTCCCAGTTGGTGATGGTGTACGTAGATACGCTCCAGGACCTCAACGCCGGCGCCATCGCCGAAAGCTTGATGCAGGAGGCCGCTCGGCAGGGCTACTGGACGATGGTCAGCGCCTCGCCAGGCATACCGCGGAAGCCGGTGTTCGACGAGAAGATCATCGGTCGCCACGGGATCTCGGCGGTGGTGTTGATCTCGACCGTGGCCGACAAGGTGACGCGGCGGGACCTGGGCCGCCTGCAGCGCGAAGGGGTGCGGGCGGTGGCCATTGGGCGACACCTCGAGGGTGCAGGCCTCTCCAGCATTCTCGTCGATGATGCCCGCGGGGGCCGGCTGGCAGCCGAACATGTCTATGGCTTGGGCGCACGCGCGGTGTGGCTCATGGCCAGCACCACCGCCGATAGCAACCGCTCCCGGCGGGGACGATTCCAGGCGGTGCTGGATTATGCCTGCGGGGAGGGCTTGCCGGCGCCGACGGTGTTGAACCAGCGGGCGCCGGGTGCTCCTGAGGTGAGCGGGCCGGTGGAACTCCAGCAGTGGGCCTACGAAGCCATGCGCGACAAGCTGGCGGCGAGTTCATCGCCCCCCGACGCCGTCATCACCAACCTGGATCTTCGTGCCATGGGCGTTTACCGGGCGCTGTACGAGGCCGGCCTGGAGCCGGGACGGGACGTGGCCGTCGTGGGGTACGACGACATCTGGCCAGCGCAGATGATGCATCCGTCCCTGAGCACGGTGCACCAGCCCACCGCCGAGTTGGGTCTCGCCGCCGCCGAGGTGCTCATCGACACCCTGGAGGGGCGCATGCGGCCGGGACGGGTGGTCAATATCTCCCCCGAGTTGGCGGTGCGCGACTCCACCGCGTTGTGGAAGCGGAGATGATGCGGGCGTTCGAGTTGCCGGCATCCAAATCTCAATCCAAAGGACAGCAACTTGATCTCAAGGCATGCATTCACTTGGCGAGGTCCGACCCGAATGCTCACTTTAGGGGTGACATTCGTGCGCGCAGCACGAAAAGTGCGAGCGCATGCAAATCATCGACAAACCTGTAGAAATGCAATCCGCCCCGCGCTGGCACTGAAGCGCGAGGGGAAGAGGATTGGTTTTGTCCCGACCATGGGGTACCTGCACGATGGGCACCTCTCCCTCATGCGAATCGCCCGCGAACAATGCGATGTGCCCGTCACCAGTATTTTCGTCACAGTGGGGCTCTCAATTGTAATGCACGGCCCATTGTGTACAGTTGAGCGATTGATGCCGACCGCAACCTTCTCGCTGCCTTACACAAACGTAGGAGCAAAACCTTGACGGATCGGCCGTCTATAGATTTGGCGCAGAATTGCGTCCCGAAACAGGGCGGCGAATCCACAAAAGGGCTTTAACAGTCATTGGAACTGAAACGTCCGCGAACCGCGGTTTTCATCACGAATCCCCAAATCCCTTCATCGATATCCGCTCAACAATTTTTCGCGTATGAGAGAGAGCTAAAAGGTGGGGCGTTAGGGTCTTCTTGGGGGCGAATTCATGTTCCATTTCGATTAAGGCGCTCCAATCCCGTCGCAACGGTAAGATATCGTTAGTAGGTGCGTAGCACGCTAACGCAACTCGAATCCTGGATTCGCATTGTCGAGTCGATTCCGCCCCCAAGTCGCCCCAAAGGAAGGATGCGGGCGTATCCGCCCAGGACTTGCACGCGACACAATACGCCTTGATCGAGCGGGTTAGGTCTGTTTCCGGAAGTGGAATAGATGGTGCCCCCAACGGGGTTCAAGCCCTTAGTGCCTTCACGAGCATACTCGGCCAAGGGCCAGCCAAGCTCGGATACGGAGATGCAGTCTCCGGACAGTGACTGAGTTGCGTGCAACTCCTTTTCCGTTTTCAATTCTAAATTCCGGTCAGACCCGAACCACCAAGTTCTCCGGACACTTTCTCGCCCCCACTCGATGCGCTCCAACTCGCCGGGCACCGCCGCGCGCAGATTATCGATGCACAGGCTCTGGGGAACCCCGCCGAAGTAACGGAACGCGTTTTCCAGGCAGCTTTTGTGTCCGTATGGTTATTAACGCACGTTACCAAACGTAGAGGTCTCAATCGTAGCGGAAGCTCCTTGCCACACATTGAGTAATTTGTTTCGCCGTAAAGGGCTCCACCTCAGTGGAATGCGGATTCCAAAAAAACTCTCAAACCGATAACGGCAAATAAATCTCAAAACGACACGAAGGATTCAGTCCTGATTCAGTGTTTCTGAACATCAATAAGTTGCCAGTGTCCGAGGTTAAAATACAGCGTCTCATGATTCTGCTCTCCTGAGAATGCCAACGATTATTAAGGGCTCAGCGCTCAAGTTGGGGCGTAGGACAAACCGAGGCTATGCCCCGTTGATCCAGAAACAACTCGAATTCCGGCCTGTTCCATCGAGCCGGCGACGCGGAGCAAACTGCTTGGTTACTTTTTCGACTATTGAACTGCGTCCTCTCCCGATGGGCGTCGACTCTAAGGCTCTTGCGATACCAGTCCGAATTGCGTAGCTTGCCCCGGATGAAAAAGCCTGGAGTACCGGCCCTCATCCCCACGGTTGCGTTTCTCTTCTTCACCATCGCATTTGAATGCTCGAGCCGGGCCGAAATCGTCAAGGGACCGCTTCTTTTCCAAGACGATTTCTCCGAAGGCACGGATCGTTGGATCGATGGGGAGAAGGGGGCCGTCCGCGACGGCTGGTATACACTCCGCGGCGAGCAAGGCGTGGAGCACCGTGTTGCGGTGAGAGGCAGCGAGGCCTGGACCGATTACATCGTCGAATTCGATGTGAGAATCGAGAATATCGCCGCGAACTGGATCGTGCGATGCGACCTGCGGCCCCGCCATAGCCGATACTACCTTTTTTGTTTCGACGGCCGCGAATTGGAACGAAACATCAAGTTGGACAAAAATCACCCCGCGGGAGAAACCCGAGTCCGAAAGCCCGTCAAGCACGGGCTACCTCACCACGTCACCATCGTCGCCAAAGGCAGTGTGATCAAACAGTATATCGACGGGGAACTGGTCGATACATTCACCGACGACTCTCTTGCAAAGGGGGGATTTGGATTCCGGCAGATGAACCACGAGAAAGGCGCATTTGCCAACGTGAAGATTCATGCGTTGCCGAAAGACGTTGTCGCTTCGAATCCGTCCCGTCAGGAGAATATTCTTTCCCCGCTGGCCTCAATTCCCTTCGCCATGGATTTGCCACACATCGACGGCAAGATCGGACAGGACGAATGGTCCGGAGCTGCACGATTGACGGGATTCACAGACCTGGGCGGCAAGCTGGCCCGAAAACAGACTTCGGTTGTCACGCTCTGGGATAATGAAAATCTCTACTTTGGATTCGAATCAAGGAAGCTGTTCGAGCGAAATGTGCCAAGAAAACCGCGCGACAGCAAGGACCTGTTCGGCTATGACGCGATCGAGATTAGCCTGAAGCCCGGCGACGATGAATGGATGAAACTCGTATTCGATTCCGTCGGCTCAAAATGGGACGCTCGATTCAAGGATAGGAGCATCACCCGTGAGTCCTGGGATCCAGAATGGATCGTTGAGAACCATACGATCAACGATGTGTTCTACGTCGGGGACATCTGGCAAGCCGAAGTGGTCATCCCATTTGCATCCTTGGGAGTCGATCCGCCTGTTCCTGTGAGTGAATGGGCGGTCCAAATATGTCGTGATTTCGATGTACGGAAGGATCTGAATTATCCCATGCCACAGCGTTGGACGAGCTGGTCGCCGGCCAGCGAAGGCGGATTTAACGAACCGAAGACTTTCGGCACGTTCCGGTTCGTCAAGGACGCTCCGGCGTTCCGGCTGTTGGCCTACGCGGATATAGAGAATGGACGCGCCGGTTTGCGGGGAGAGGTCGTTGCCTCGGGTCCCGCCGACTTCGTTCTTGCGCTCCAGGCATGGCTTGCCGGGGATAAGGAAACTCTGCTGTTGGACCGCGAATTCCCTCTGGCCAACGCAGGCGGGCAAACGCCGATTCCGGTCGCTGCCGACGATGCCCTGGATGTAGCTGAGATCACAGACGTGGAGATTTCGTGGGCGTTACTTGAAAAAAATAGTAGCACCGCGATCGCCCGTGGTGCTGTAAGATCGGAGTGCGTCCCGTCCTTTGCGGTGAACTACGCACCCTTGTTCACCCGGGAGACCATACTCATAGACGGAGACCTTTCGCGGATGAGGGATCTGCCTGCGGAGATCGAGGTTAATGTCGAAGTTCACGATGCCGAAGGCTCTGTGCTCGGCACATCGGAACATCATTTGCCTGCGGATGAGGATACGTTTCTGGCGCGTCATTCCCTCGAAGGCGTTTCCCCGGGCAGTCACACGATCACCGTCACTCTGGCCGATGCAAACGGTGGCCTGGTGGCGTCGAGTACTCGCGCGCTTGAAGTTCCTGCCGAACCTGAATGGATGCAAAGAGAAGCCGGCGCGCTAACCGGCGTACCCAGCCCGTGGACGCCGGTGGAACTCGAACGGGATCAAGACGCGACCATCGTCAAGACCTGGTCGAAGGCCTACCGGTACGAGAACGGAATCCTGCCCGACCAGATAACCATTCGGGGGGAGGACCGCCTGGGGGCTCCCGTGGCATTGGTCCTGGTCAGCGACCGTGGCCGGGAGGAGGTGCGGTTCAATGAACCGGCGGTCTCCGAGACATCCGGGCTGGGCACGACACTGCGCTGGCGGGGGGAAAGTGATCAGTTCGAAGTCGAAAGCAAGGCACGGATCGAGTTTGACGGCTTGATCTGGAACGAAACGCGGATTCGTCCACGTTCCGGCGAGGCGATCATCCGCGAGGCCTACCTCGAGATCCCTTTGAAAAAACGGGGTTTGCGTTACATGCGCGGCGAAGATTCCATGAACTTTCTGCAAAGCCATGCATACATCGCCATGATCGCTGAGGGCAAACTGGCGCGGGACTATCCGCCGCCGCACGAAAACCCCAACTTCAGTGTGAAGGGATGGCTGTGGCAGGACCGGTTCATCAATTTTTACTGGGCCGGCGGGGTGGACTTTGGGTTGTTCGTGGTACTCCCGTCGCTGCGCGGTACGAGTATCGCGAAGAAATACAACGATTTGATCGAGGAGGACGATCGTTGCATGTTCCGCTTGTACTTTATCGACCAG
>CAUZEO010000044.1:0-20680 GCA_963578625.1 Kiritimatiellia bacterium
CACCCGCGGAAAATCCGGCAATGCGAACGGGAACTCCCTCGTGGACATAATTCTTCTGCGCGCCATACGCACGCAAGGTGGTCCCTCTCAGCCAGTCCGTTCGAAACGTATCCCAAAATGCGAACACACGAACGTCATGTCCTGCCTCCACCAGCCTCTTATTTACTTCATGGGTGTGGTTCTGAGCGCCGCCGATCACCGGCAGGTAGGACGTCATGGTACTAAGGATTTTCACGGGGCAAAAGATAAGGCCTGATCCAACACCGCAATCATGAAATCGACGTCGGCTTCGTGAATGCACATCGGCGGTTTGATCCGGAGGACATTTCCGAAGAGGCCCCCCTTACCGATGATCAGATCGAGATCCTTGCACCGTTCGAATACCCGGGCGCACTCCTCGGACGCCGGGTCCTTGCTCTTCCGGTCCTTCACCAATTCAACCCCGATCATGAGGCCGAGCCCGCGCACATCGCCGACGAGATCATGCTTTTGCTGCAGTCGAAGAAGCCCCTCCCGAAGCCGCGCTCCCATCGCGAGCGCATTCTGCTGAACATTTTCGTTGTCGATGACTTCAAGAACGGCCTTCCCCATGGTCATGGAGATCGGATTTCCGCCGAAGGTATTGAAATGAATTCGTTGCGTTAGTGCTTCGGCGATCTCCGGCGTTGTCACCACGGCCGCCAGCGGGGCGCCGTTGCCGATCCCCTTGGCCATGGTAACGATGTCGGGCGTCACCCCGTTGGTTTCGAACCCCCAGAAGTGCGTGCCGGTGCGACCGAAGCCGGTCTGAACTTCATCCGCGATACAAAGTCCGCCGGCTGCGCGGACCGAGCGGTAGACACGCTCGAGATACCCGTTGGGATACTGTACCGCGCCGCCTACGCCCTGAATGGATTCGCAGATAAACCCGGCAACGTTTCCGGGCGTGGCATAACGAATGTGATCTTCCACTTCGCGGGCGTACTTCGCGCCTGCGTCCGGATCGTCATTGCCCCACGGGCCGCGATACGGATCAGCATTCATGACATGATGAACCCCGAAGTTCTGTGGAACGGGGTACTTCCAAGTGCCGTGCGCGGTAAGACCCATGGTGGAATTTACGCCCCCGTGATATCCGTTCCGGAGGGAAATCATGTCGTAATTCCCGGTGTAGAGACGCGCCATGAGCAGCGCCAGATCGTTCGCTTCCGAACCGGAGTTTACGAAGTAACAAACTCCAAGATCCCCCGGCATTCTTGCCGCCAGCATTTCCGCGTACTCCGCGATTGCCGGGTGCAGGTAGATGGTCGTCGCGTGCTGGAGCGTCTGCATCTGCTCCACCGCCTTTGCCGTAACGTAGGGATGGCAGTGGCCGACGCTGACCGTGACGATGCCGGCGAAGCCGTCGAGGTACCGGCGCCCGGTTTCGTCATAAAGGTACTGCATCCGGCCCTCCACGATCATGACCGGCTTCTCGTAATAGAGAAACAGCGACGGTGTGAGGTGCCTCTTTCGAAGCTTGAGAACGGCGTCCGCGGAAGGCCCCGCGTAGGGTCGCGGAGTGTATTCAAACGGCGGAAGCGAATGCTGGCCGGTTGATGTTTTACTGCCGGAGGTTGGTGCCTGCGTGCTCATGCTTGATCTCCATTGAATAGGACTTTCATTAGCAGGTAATAGAGAGCAAACGCGACGAAGAAACCGATAAACCATGCGTAGTTGTACAGGTTCATCCAGAAAGAGCCGATGTCCCATGATGGAACGATCGTGCCCAGGAATCCGGGAATGTTGGGGAGGATCGCGACAATGAGCGCGATTATGGCGGCCGGGTTCGCTCCCGAAACATAGGAGTAGGCCCCGCGCGTTCGGTACAAATCGGCCAGCTTCAATTCCGTTCTGCGAATCAAAAAATAATCGCAGATCAGGATCCCGCCGATGGGCCCAAGCAGCGCGGAATATCCGATTAACCACGTAAAAATGTATCCGCCGGGGTCGCTTACCAGCTTCCACGGCATCATCATAATGCCGACGATCCCAGTAATCAAGCATCCCCACCGAAGTGAAACCCGGCGGGGCGCAACATTCGAAAACGAGGTTGCGGGGGCGACGATGTTGGCGGCCATGTTGGTGGTAAGCGTCGCCAGCGTCAGCGCGAATAGCGCGATCAGCATAAAGAAAAAACTGTCAAATCGAGAGAGAAGCTCGACGGGGTCCCAGATCTTTTCCCCGAAGATAACCACGGTGGCGCTGGTGACTGCGACGCCGATGAAGGCAAAAATCGGCATGGTTGTGTTCAACCCCAGCACCTGACCGAACGCCTGGTCGCGTTGGCTCCGGGCTTGTCGGGTAAAGTCCGGAATATTCAGGGACAGCGTGGCCCAAAACGCAACCATCCCGGTCAGCGCGGGGAAGAAGGTCTTCCAGAATTCGCCGGCGCTCTTGAACTCGCTCGGTTCGCTGAACATCGGGCCGAATCCTCCCGCCTTTACATACGCCCAGATCAGGAGGGCAATCCCAAGCCCGAGCAGAAGGGGTGCGCCCCAGTTCTCGATGTACTTGATGCTGTCCATCCCCTTCCACATGAAGAGGCCGATGTTGATTCCCCAGAAAACCAGAAAGCAGAAAAATTGGGCGACGTTGATCTGGATGTTCTCGTTGCTTAGGAAATGAATGACGGCGCTCTGCTCCAGCCCGGGGACAAGAAGCAAGAGCAGCTTGTAGATGGCGTGACCCCCGATCCAGGTCTGGATGCCGAACCAGCCGCACGCAACAATCGCCCGAAGCATCGACGCAACGTGTGCGCCCTGGACGCCGAAGGATGCGCGCGCAAACACGGGAAAAGTAATCCCGAATTTCGTCCCGGCGTGCGCATTCAGAATCATGGGAATGACTACGATCAGGTTGCCGAGGCAAACAGTAAGCACCGCCTGCCACCAATTCATCCCCTGGGCAATAAGCCCGCTCGCCAGCATATACGTCGGGATACAAACCGACATCCCGACCCAGAGCGCCGCGATATTCCAGACGCCCCAGTTGCGTCCGGTAGAGGGGACCGGCGCGAGGTCCTCGTTGAAGAGAGGGCCTCCCTCGATCTCGCCCCGTTCGAATTCGGTGAGATCGGATCGTAGTTCGGATGTCATCGGTATGCGGGCTACAACGCCGTCAATGAGTCATAGGTTTCGGGACGGCGATCGCGAAAAAACTGCCACGTATTTCGTACTTCAACGATTCGGTCCAGGTCCAGATCGGCCACGATCAGCTCATCCTGATCTCGCGACCCGACCTCCAGCATTTCGCCGCGTGGATCGCAGAAATAAGACTGGCCATAAAATTCTCCGATGCCCCAGGGCTCTTCCAGACCCACTCGATTGATCGCGCCGATGAAAAACTGGTTCGCGACTGCATGCGCCGGCTGCTCCAGCTTCCACAGGTATTCACTAAGTCCGGCCACCGTTGCGGAAGGATTAAACACGATTTCCGCCCCGTTAAGTCCGAGCGCCCTTGCCCCCTCGGGAAAATGCCGATCATAACAAATGTAGACCCCGATCTTCCCCACCGCAGTCTCGAATACCGGATATCCCAGGTTCCCCGGTCGAAAATAAAACTTCTCCCAAAATCCTGGAGCACAATGAGGAATATGGTTCTTTCGATACTTGCCCAGGTAGGATCCATCCGCATCGATCACCGCGGCAGTGTTGTAATAGACGCCGGGAAGATCTTCCTCGTAGATCGGCGCGACCAGAACCATCCCGAGTCGCTTCGCCGTCTCGCACATCAGGCTGATCGTATCTCCGCCCGGAATTTTTTCGGTGATGCCGTACCACCGCATCGTCTGCTCGGCGCAAAAATAAGGCCCGTTAAACAATTCCTGCATGCAGAGGACCTGGACCCCGCCTTTTGCCGCGTCCTCGATCATCGCCATGTGCTTTTCCGTCATCGCCGCGGCGATTTCCTTTGGGTCAGCGGTGCCCGAATGCGTCACCTTCGTCTGAATGAGCCCCGCGCGAACAATTCGTGCCATGATCTGCCTCCAACGGCCGTCTTCGGTAGTCCGATTATTTCAAATAGTCACGAATCGGATTCGAGATTTCATTGCTGCGCAAATTCCGACCGATGATCACGCCGTCTGGATCGAGCAGAAAATTGGTCGCATCCCCGGTTACCCCGCACGCCGAAAAAAGTTCCCGCGACCCCTGCACCTGAGGCCAGCGAGCACCCTGGCGGAGTAGATATTCCTGCTGCCCCCCCATGCCGGGCTGGACGCTGACACCGATAATTTCGAAACCCGCCGGATGGTGCCTTTCATACAACTTCACCAGGTGAGGAAGGTCCCGGTTCCAGGCGGTCCAGCCCTTGATCCAGAAATCCACCAGAACCAATTTCCCTTTGAGCGAGGACAGTTGAATCTCCCGGCCGTCCACAGTCGTCACCGAAAGGTCCGGGAAAATGCCTCCCGGGGCGAACCGGGCTTCCTTCAACGCTTTCTTCATCGCGCTTACCGTTAACGAATTGTCGCCCTGCCCGTGCGGCCGCTCGACGGTCCATTGTTCGCCGTAGTTTTCGGCAGCCGTAACCGCGTAGTCCTTCGGGTCGTAATATTTACTTTCCCTGAATTCCTTGATGAGCTGATCAATCGCCGCCACGTCGCCGATTTTCCCGTACACCTCGGCCTTCCTCGCGAACAGCTTTGGCATACCTTCTACATCCCGGTCGGCGAGATATTCCTGCATCTCCTGGATAACCTTGATTGCCTGATTATGATTGTGGAGCATCTGGCTGTAGACGTTGGCGAGAACCGCCGTCACATCGATCATCTGCTCAAAATTCCCGATCTCCTCCGAAGCGCGCAGCATTTCATGAATCTCGTCAACGACCGCGTTCCATTCTCGCGCGGGGTAATACCCGTGGGCCATGGACTGCAATCGACTCAGAAGCCGTTTCATTTCCGGAGTCTGGTTGACCACCTCCGTTGCTGCAGAGTCCCCGATTACGAGCCCGAGAAACGCAACCGTGCACGCGACTGCCACCCGCGCGTATCGGGATAGGCCACCGCGCCGAAATCTCCCCCCGGCCCCACCCCCGCCGGAGACGGAAGCAGATGGCTGTTTCGTCCTAGTCGATATTTGTTGGTCTGAAGAACGCATCGAATTGTCCATTTTACCGATCACTCCACTGGCAGAGGTTAACGACGGAAATCGTATCACAAATCCCCGGGATTCCGTAAACAAAACAAATGCGGATATGTTGCGGGCTACCCCGCCATCGCCTCCAGCGCCTTAATCAGCGCCTGGGTACCGTTCCGTCCATACCCCTGGTCGACCAACCTTGTGTATAACTCATGCGCCAGCGTCAGGCCCGGCATCTGCAGCCCCATCCGCTTCGACTCTTCAAGTGCAATTCCCATGTCCTTCACGAAATGCTCAATGAAGAATCCCGGCTCCAGATCTCCCTTGAGAAATCGAGGGGCGAGATTCTGCAGTGCCCAGGACCCCGCCGCGCCGGAGGTTACGCTCTGCAGGACCGTGTCCGTATCGAGCCCCGCTTTCTGTGCGTACAACATCCCCTCACATACGCCGATCATGTTCGATGCAATCAAGATCTGGTTCGCCATCTTGGTATGCTGTCCGCTACCCGGTCCGCCCTGGTACACGATCGTCTTTCCTACGGTCTCAAGAATAGGTAGCCCACGATCAAATGCTTCACGAGATCCGCCGACCATAATGGAAAGCGCCGCATTCTTTGCGCCGACATCGCCCCCGGAAACCGGGGCATCAAGAGAGTCGCTTCCGGCCTCCTTTGCTTCGGCCGCAATGCGCACCGCGAGGTCGGGGCTGCTAGTCGTGAAATCGATGAGTAACGCGCCCGGCTTCGCCGCGCTCACGACGCCTTCGTCGCCGAGTAGCACCGCCTCCACATCCGAGGGATAACCCACCATCGCGCAGATTACGTCAGCGGCCGGAGCGGCATCCGCGGGCCGGTCCACCCAGCTCGCCCCTCGCTTCAGTAACGGCTCCGCTTTTTCACGCGTACGCGTGGACACATGCAACTCGTGACCGGCATCCAATAAATGCCCGGCCATCCACTGCCCCATTACCCCGGTCCCTATCCACAAGATGTTCATGCAATTTCTCCCTAATGTCGTCGCGCTTTCGTGCATCTCCTGTAGTCCTCAAGCACGGCGCAGGTAAGCCG
Source organism: Kiritimatiellia bacterium (assembly GCA_963578625.1). Taxonomy (GTDB): domain Bacteria; phylum Verrucomicrobiota; class Kiritimatiellia; order SLOV01; family SLOV01; genus CAUZEO01. The sequence goes on from CAUZEO010000044.1 coordinate 6,169, forward strand.
GGCAGAGTGGAGCACAGTCTCGCAAAGGTGTCCCGAAAAAAATCCCGATGCATCGCGGCGTCAAATCAATTATCCTCGTTTGCTGGAGCATAAAATTAACGGCATGCGTGGGCATTCAACAGCAAACTGTCGTCGAGTAACTCTTGCCCTTTCACCCCCTTCCCGATAGACTCGTCGGAGTAAGCTGGAGATTAATGATATGATGCCTGTTCGCCTTCATCTCTATCTTCGCCCTAGCGACCACGTTCATCCTCCCCCCTGAACGCACAAGTGCCCATGGTCTTCAACGATCAGGGGCGGATTGTCGACGGCACGAACCTTGTCAACGGGACATTGGCGGTGATAATCGACCGGTACGATGCGGAGACCGGCGGAGGATGCATCTATTCCGAAACGCAAACCCTGAGCGTTTTGGACGGTCTATATTCGCTCTCGATTGGCGCGTCCAACAACACGCCGGGATCCCTATTGTCCGCGCTCGAATCGGATACGGTCTATCTCGAGCTCACGTTTGACGCGATGGGACTATCTCCTCGTTCCCGCATCGTGTCCGTGCCCTTTGCCGCGGTGTCACGATTTGCGGAGAGTCTAGATACGGGCGACCGGGCCCTGTTTTCGGATCCGCTTCGTTTAACGAGATCCGATTCGAGGATAAGCCGAGGGAGAACAGATCCACATTCACGCGGACAAGCTCACCCTGGAGGCACTGACGGTGGATGCGGGCGGCGTCCTGCGCCTCACGGCAGATGCGCCCGTCGCCGTGCTGGTCAGCCCGGGCGAACGATACCGGGATAACGCAATTATCTCGTGGACGCGCATCGACGGGACCGGATTTCCCGTCGATAACCCTTTCACCTTTATGGTGACCGGGCAGCAAGGTCCAGCACGCCGATGGATTGCAGATACATCGCCGAATCGGCGATGTGCTTCAGGCACCCGTCCCGGTCCAGCGTGACGCCTTCGGTGCCTTCCAACTCCATGGTAAAAGGACCCGGAAAACCACGGTCGCTCATGATCTGAAACACACCGGGATAGTCGACCACTCCCTGTCCCAGAGCAGGAAAATCCCAGGTCCGGTATTTCCCGGAGCTGTCCTTGAGGTGCACCGAAGCCACGAATTCGACGCTATCTCTCAGATCATCGACCGCGCTGCAGCCCTCATTGTAGTAATAGATGTTTGCGGTATCAAAATTGACGCGAATGTTGGGATGGTTCACGGCTTCCATGGTGGTGCGGGAGTTTTTTGCGTTCTCGACGAGATCCGGATGCGTCTCCATGGCAACCACAACATCGCGGGCTTCCGCGGCATCTCCGATCTCGCGCAGCCGCTTCCACACCGTCTCCCGCGGCAAATCCCCGGCGTGCACGCTGGTAAAGCAAATCCTGGTTCCAAACTCGGGGAAAAGATCAAACTGGGGCTTCAACACCTCCACCACGTCGTCCCGCTTGATATCGCAGACACAATGCAGGGAAGAGGCGGCCAGGCCGTGGTCCTTCAGTTTCGTGCGTAGCTCAGGGAGCTCCGAGGCATCAGGACACATGGTCTCGATATGCCGGATTCCCAACGATGGAAGATGCGTCCACGCATCATCAAGAAATTCGCCGTAACAGCCGATCCGGCAGGCTATGAGTGGTCTGTAGTTCTGCATGATTCGAATCTCCCTGCGTGATCCGTCGAGTCGGTCCGATCACCGGCCCTGGCGATTACCACCGGACCTTTCGCGCCTGCCCTCCCGGGGCTGCGCGTAGCGCCGCCTCTCCAATGGCCACGGCTTTGATCGCCTCTTCGCCAGGCGTTTTGCACTCGGCCTCTCCGCGGATACACTTCAGGAAATGGCGAGTTTGATTGTCCATCATCGCGTTGCCTTTCGCGGTGTATCGAACGAGCTTTGAATCGCCCAGGCGGTTTGTGATGCAGTGATACCGATCCTTCCCATTGCCTTTCGGCGGCGTAATCGGACCCGGCCCGAACTGCAGGAATGCCTTGGGTCCCACCACATCACTAAGAACCAGTCCGCGGGCGCTCCAGGACCAGCAGACCATGAGCTGGTCGCCGCTCGCATACCGGACGACAACCGTCCCCGTATCGACGGCAGTGACATTCTCATCCAACTTGATCCCGCTGCTCACAACGCTTTCGGGATCGCCAAACATGTAATTCCCGAAATCATAATTATGCACGCAGCCATCAAGAAGTGGTCCGCCCCCCGAATGGTCATCCATGAACCACGGGTTGGTCGGGCCCGGCCCGGCCGCGACCGAACGCCAGAGGATCGGCCGTCCAAGACGACCCTGGTGAATCACCTTGGCCATTGCGCCCCACTCGGGATCGTACCGGCGGCATTGTGCAATCATGAGGAACGTCTTGTGCCGTTTCGACGCCTCGAGGATGGTTTTGCATTGGGCCACCGTTCTGGCCATCGGCTTTTCCAGCAGCGTTGGCTTACCGGCTTTCAATGCGTCCCTCGCCACTTTCGCGTGAAGACCGGTCGGAACCGCGATAACCACAGCGTCAACATCGGCGTCGCGCAGCAAATCCCGGTACGCTTCGAACATCCGCGCGCCGGGAAACGCCTTTTGAAATTGGGTTCGTGACGCCTCGGAGGGATCCGCGCCGGCCTCGACCCGACAGCCACTGACCCGCGCAAAGGAGGTCGCCTGGTACGACCCCATCCCACCGGTGCCTATAAAACCAACCTTGATCATAACTCCCTCATACCTTAGGACGGATAAAGCCACCCAGAACAGCCTTTTTTAGAAATCCAGAGCAATAGTTAGGGACAGTCCCAAATGACGCTTCCATGAGAAGGCCCTTGTCAAGCGTCCGATTTAGCGGACACCGCATATGACCCGTGTGAGGTCATGCTTCCATCCGCACTCTAAGATAAGGCTGTTCGCTACCGATTAAGAAAGCGTAGCAGAGCAAATTTTGGAGCGCGGTGGCAGAGCGAAGCGGCGCACTCCGAAAGAAAATCCGATGCAATTCTCCCGATTCAAGCTTCTCTAGGCGCCATTCGGGTCCGGCCCTAATTGAGGCGCCGGGGTTTGCCGAAGAGGAGGACGAATCCCAGGATCAGGAGGCAGGCCGATCCGGGCTCAGGAATGGTTCCGTCGGTTGACAAGATCTCGGTGGCGACGCCCAACTCCGCCCAGGTTAGCGCGGAACTAACACCGCCGTCCACTCTCCGTTCAGATCCTGGTTCAGGCTGTTGTCCTGGGTTGCTAGCGCCAGAACCAGGCTCAAGGGAGAGGTCTGGTCAATGAGAATGGGCGTGGGCATCGAAGCGATGCGCACTGACAATCTCGTTAAAGGGCAGGCTGAAAACTCAGGAAATAATCGGTTGGGTCATTGCCGCTCTGGGTGCTCCCATTGTCGATGTCAAAATCGGTCGCACCCGGGTCAATGATGGAGTTCACTGCCTGCCAGTCGTAATTGGCGACTGGGGAGGGCGACAGCACCTGGACAAAGTTGGCCATGGGCGGTGACTCGATCGATGTCTCCGACCAGGTCGGCCTCGGGGCTGCCTGTCTGCTGGTCTGCAAAAGGGTCCGATTTCCTCCAGGATAGGCAATCGGTGTCCAGTTGGCAGTCGGACTGTCGATGATCAGGTCTGCGCGGGTGAAGATCGCGGTGCATATTTGCACCATTGCAATAATCGCAATGGTGAGCCGTGGTTCTCTCCACGGCCTATTCTCCCTGTGCCAATGTTACGCCAACATGGAAGGCAGGTGACATGCCGTTTCTGTAGTGATCCTCCGGTAGCGAGTTTTCTTCGGCGGGGCGCAGATCTTCGGCGGGGGAAGGAATTCTGGTGGTTTTTAGATCGAAAACTGATATCTTCTTCAGAACTCGAAAATGCCCACGCTCTCAGATACCACTCAACAGGACCGAGCCTGACGCCGCCATGAGCAAGAAATCACACAAGGGAAAGCCACATAAGGTCGATTCGGTAATCACGGCACCGCCCGATCTCACGGATACTTCGTTGCCTCCCCCGCTTCTCATCGCCGGCATCCTCTGTCTTCTCATCGCCCTGGCGGGGAGCGGCACACTGGTATTTACGCACTTCGCTCACCTGGACCTACCGGGTTGTGGTCCGGGCAGTGCATGCGCGGATGCGCAGGCAAGCGTATTCGGCAAAATTCCGGTCCTCAATTGGCCGATGTCCCACGTAGGATTTGCCTGGTTCCTTGGACTACTCACCGCATGGTTGAGTTTCGCGCGACGCGGGCTGTCGCCAACCTTTCGCGCACTGGTACGAATCGGCGCGGCCGGCTCCCTCGCCTTCCTGGTGATCATGATGGTGAAGCAGTATTTATGCGTATACTGCGTCACGACCCACCTCGCGAATTTCGGGCTGCTTGCCTGCGTCGAGCTCGCGTGGCGCAAACCCCGGCTTCTTGAAAACGATGTTTCCGTCACCTTGTCCGTCGTCGGCCTGGCGACCATCATCATGATCCCCATGGAGATCCTGCAGAATCGTGCCTCGGCCGACAGAGCGCGGCAGGAAACCGATGCTTCGGTAGCGGAAGTGATCGCGGCCTCAAGCGAAAACAACCCGAACGCTTTTGTGGGACGCTATGTCAGAGGCCCTAAACGCGCGGCGCTGCGGATGGTTCTCTTTTCAGACTTCCAGTGCGAGATCTGCAAGACGGTCGAGCAGGAGCTGCGAACGATCATGGCCGGCAGGTCGGATATCGCAGTCTCCATAAAGCACTTCCCGCTGTCCAGCGACTGCAATGAATACCTGGCGCGCTACGGCGCGAACATGCACCCAAACGCCTGCCGCGCAGCTCAGGCTGCGGAAGCCGCCGGAATCCTGAAAGGCGATAAAGGATTTTTCGAGCTACACGATCTTCTTTTCCAGAAGTACGCCGGAGATTTCACGGACGACCAGATTCGAGGAGACCTGGCCAGGCTTGGATATAAACCCGAGGAATTCTTCCGGGTCATGAAAGAGGAGGAGACGGTTCGCCGAATCAAGGCCGACATTGATGAGGGCCGCTCGCTGGGGCTGCATTACACGCCCATGGTGTTTATCAACGGTGTCCAGGTCAAGGGTGTGAGACAATCCGGTATGCTTACGCGCGCGGTGAATCAGATTACCGCCGCCAATCCACGCGCCCTCGCATGGGGAGAGGCGGGAGATGTTCCGGCAGACGCCGATACGAAGATCATCGCCGACTGGCGGGCCAGTCCAAAGGTGCAACTTCCCCCCGACCACTTCCGTTGGTCCCTGGGCGAGGAGAACGATGCGAACCGGATCGTTGATGTCGTAGTGTTTGGCGACTACCAGGAAAAAAATACACGGCTGGCAGACGAAATCATGCGAAACCGCGTCGAAATGCAACCGGGAATTCGATATACCTTCCGGCACTGTCCTTTCGATCAGAAATGTAATCCAAATATTTCCAAGACCTTCCATCCCCAGGCATGTCTGGCGGCACGAGCCTCGGAAGCCACCGGCGTGCTGGGCGGCACCAACATGTTCTGGAAAATGCACAAATGGCTCTGGCCGAATTTCAGCCGCTTCAATATGGACAACTTCAAGAAAGTCAGCAGAGGCTTTGGACTTGATCCTGAAATATTTGCCGAAACAATGATCTCCAGCGAAGTGGAGGCGGCGTTACAGGAGGATGTACAGGCGACATGGACCCTCAACATTAAATCAATCCCCACGATCTACGTTAACGGGAAGCATCTTGCGAGGTGGAGATTACAGGAAGACGAGAAAATAACGATCCTGCTGGATGAAATTGCAGGTCCCGTTGTATCCGAAACGGATCCCAAGCCTCCCGGCACTCCCTGAACAACTTTTCCTGCCGCAACGACTTCCCCGCTTCCCGGTTTTTCGGCCTCGAATGGGCTTGGGTTCTGTCCTACCGAGGCGTTGCGAGGATCCGATAGTCTTTCGAAGCCGCTGCGGCTATATTAGCAGTCCAAACAGTGGAGGCGATTGGCCAGGCACCCGGCTCGTTGATCCACGCGTCAGGTTCGTAACCGACGCGGCGGAAACCACCTGTGCGCATAAAATCCGGGACAGTCCCCATCCAAACCATGACCGTCTATTCCACAAACTCATAGATCTCTACATAAGATCGCACATGCCTCGGCCCAGTAAATTGAATCACTCCAGGGACTCGGCTGTTTACTTCCTTTAGGATTGGATCAAGGCAAATTTGGCTATATTTCAAGTAAAACGACATCCGGATCGTTGAAATTACCACTTCATGATAGTTGTGGGGCGTGCATCGGGAACTGAAAGATGAGCTGGAATCGGCGTTATCGGAGCTTCCAGTCTTCGACATCCACACTCACCTGATAGGCGGAAAGCTGGGCGCCCGGGGATTACACGATATTCTTTTATATCATATGGGTGTCACCGACCTGCACGGCGCGGGCTGCCCGAGTGGTTCCCGGCTTACCGAATTTCCCGGCTGGCCGGACGAGGCTGAGGCGGCACATCGAATCGAAGAGGCACTTCCCTTTTTACCCATGGTGCAAAACACCAGCACATCCTGGGGAACCAGGATGATCCTTCGGGATCTTTACCAATGGGACGAACCGGTAACGGTGGAGAACTGGCGCAGGATAGACGACCAGGTGCGGGAACGCTCGAATGATCGCGTATGGCAGAGGAGCATCCTGGACAACCTGAACATCCGACGCACCGGGACCGAGATTATGCGGCGCGGCGAGGGAGAAGACGACGATCGCCTACAATATTCGCTGGAATGGGGATTCTTTACTCGATGTCAGTGGGGTGAATACGACACCGCGCTCTACGAACTGGAACGATGCTGGGGACGGCTCCCTGAATCTCCAATGCCGATCGGTGCGGGGAAACGCCCAGTGCCGGATCGAACGATTGAATCGCTCGAAGACGTGCATGCCGCTCTGGAGCACTATCTCGAACATATTCCCTACAGCGACATCCTGGCTACCGCGACTCACTTCTCCACGGACATTGATTACCTGGACGTCACCGAAAACGAAATGTCCGACGCACTGCGACGACGAAACGTGGCCGGTCTCGCCGAACGCAATATGTATTCCTCCTACATCAACGAAATTTTTCTCTCCGGCCTGGAGCGACGCGCCGACGACATCGTATTTCAGTTCAGCCTGGGCGCTGAGCCGCTTCCCCATGAAACGGGCAGCAGGGTATCGCAGAATACGATTAGGCAGGTTGCGGAGATGATCGGCCGTCATCCTCGATTGCGATTCCAGTGCTTCCTGGCAAGCCGGCACGCGAACCAGTCCCTATGCACGATGTGCCGCGAGCTACCGAATCTCTCTGTGATAGGATATTGGTGGCACAATTTTTTTCCATCCATCATCGAACCGGTCATGTCCGAACGCCTGGACATGTTGCCGGTGAACAAGCAGATCGGATTCTTTTCGGACGCTTACTGCCTGGAGTGGGTGTACGCGAAAATGATCATTGTAAGAAAGTGCATGGCGAACGTTCTCGCCGGCAAGATCGATGCGGGTCAATACACGAAGCACGATGCGCTGGAGATCGCCGGGCAAATTCTGTACCATACTCCTGAGTCTCTCCTGGGATTTGAACCGTACCAGTGAACCGGTACCGGAGTGAAGCGCCTGTAAAACAACAGGCGTAGTTAAGAGTTTCAGCGGTTTATCGACTCGAACACGCGGCGACGGTGGCGCCGGCCGCGGGAAGCCCTAGCTCGCGTTCGGGGACAAAAACCATCTCTTTCGCCTCTGGTGATTGTCCGAATGGGGACCAGAACTGAATCGCCGCATACCCGGTCGGATCGTCCGGGTCGGAGCGCAGCGCCAGTTCAAATGTGCCGTAGCCACTGGTTGCCACAATACCGTACAGTTTTCAGGTGAATTTAATGAAAAATCAAGCACCGCACGGCCACGGAATGTGACAATCTCAAAAATCGCTTTCGGCTCCATCACTTTGGTAATCGTCGCCAGGGAAGCCAACTCATCGATTAGGGTTGAAATACCTTTTCCGACAGTGTGTTCAATCGAGATCCTCGAGCCGATCGGTGGCCACCAGAGGCTTTCGGTATCCCGGTCCCACAGCAGGAATGCGTCCATACCACCCCACACTTTCCGGTCCGCATAGGTGTAGCCGCTTACCGAAAACGTGAATGTGTGTCCGTCCAGATTGCGGTCATAGACCGCGCCAAGGTCGGCGAGAATGCAATAGGCCGCCAACCACGTCATTCACGACCTCATGCCGCTGCAGCAAGATCAAAGGATACACACACCCTGGCTTGATCCCCCACCCGCACCACCAGCATCCGGTCCGATCCATCAAACCACGGATCCGCCGCTTGTGCGGACACGAACGTCGGCTCGATCAAAGCGGGAAAGCTTTCGCGCCCGAGCCCATAATGAAGTTGATCTTGATTCAGCCGAAACTCGGTGACATCAAAATGGTCATCGGGGAATTTTCCCGCCCAGAGATATCGTCGCCCGTCCCCTGTCTCGATCAGGTTCGACGGCGAACTCACCGCCGTCCGGGAAAACCGCCGGCACCGTGCCTCCGATTCAAGTCCTCTGGTCGAACGAGTCCCAAATAAGAGGGTTCCAGATGAACAATGATCGCGTGCAACGCCAGCAAGCCAGTCAGGATTCCCCAGAGCGGGCGTCCCAGTCCTGCTTTCTCTGATTTCCCTCTGACATCCCGAATAGGTCGTGTGTCCCGGGTTTTAGCTTACGCCGGGAGCAAGGGTTTCCCGGTTACGAGTCCCATCGACTGGGATTGATTCCCGGCGCCTCATTCGCTAGATCCGGAGGGCGGTTGGGGACGTCAAAATCGATCGATCGAATGTTGGGACTCCGAAATAGTTCTCGGACTGCCGCCGGCAGCATCTTCAATCGTTCCGGGTCGTGCTCTTCCACCTCGGCCAACGGGCCCGCCCACGCCGGCCGGTAGGCAACCGCCAGCATGCGCCGGTCCCGGTTGCTGTAGTTCGGAAAATTTCCGTGAAAGACCTTTTGATTGATCAGGACCGCGGAACCGGCCTTGCAGGTAACCATCAATTCTTCGGGATGCCGCAGGTACCGGTGATACGGATTGCCGTCCGCATGCAGGGAAAGATGCGAGCGAGGGACGACCTTGAAAGGCGCACATTCGGGCGTCAAATCGTCGAGGTAATACAAGGCCCTTACCAGGCAGGGACTGCTCGACCCCAAACCAAAAATCTTCGACCCATACGGCTGGGCATCGGTGTGCACCGCAATTCCCGGATGCCCCGGCCGTGACAAACTGTATCGAAAAGTGCAGAATACGACATCATCACCGAAAAGTGCTTCGAGGAATTTCATCATCTCGGGCAAGGCAATCACGGAGATCGCGCCGGGGGAGTCGGTCCACTCCACATGGCTGGCTCCGCGCTGGTGTTCACTGTAGTCAACCGCGGTTGTCGGGAGCCGATCCAACTCTTTATGGATCTTCTCAATCTGGCCCGCCGGCAGCAGGTCCGGCAATACGACATACCCTTCCAGTTCCAAGTACCGAATTCGATCTGCGGGGGTCAAGGCTGCCCAATCCACATCGGGAAGGTGGGCCGATTCGAGATCGTTTCGATCATTTGTTGGTTGAGTGTGCATGGCGCCGTCTCCGCAATTCACTCGGTCATAGAACTTGAATTCGCGTCAATTGACTAGATATTATTGAGCAGAAATCGCCCATTGCGGAAAAGAGTGAAATTCGCACCGTGGTACCCAAATTGCTCCATCTTTCTCCGAAGCAAACCGTACGTACCAGGAGTAAATACCGCACCATGCAAATTGCCGGATCATCCGTACAGAACATCTATCCTGTCCTGTTCAATCACTATCTGGAACCAAGCCTGCTTGCCGACTCCCTCACCGGGGAAATCCTGGAAGCCAACCAGGCCGCAGTTCGGTTTCTACGACGCCCCCCCACTCAACTGATCGGGCAGCCGCTCACCATTCTGCTTCCAACCGGTCAGGAGAACGCCCTGGACGGGTTTCTTGAATCGATTCGCATCGACGGACGTACCCAGAACGCAGTCGAACTTCAATTGGGATCCGGCGAAACGGCATCCTCGCAAATAATTGCCCAATCAATCGATATGGGCGGGAGTGCCACTCTCCTTGTAACGCTAAAAGGTGATCAACGCGGAAGCCTGAGCGACACCACCGATACCAAGGTCAATCAATTGCAACACCATATTCAGTCGATTCAGGAGCTGTGCTCCGGACTCAACAACCCGATTCAGGAACTGCTCAGCACGGTCGAATTGCAGGGAAACTTGAGGCTGAAACGGGTCGCGGAAACGTCGTCTTCCATCCTTAGAAAACTCCGGCACCTGGAGAATCCGCCCGGCCAGCCTCGGTCAGCTACTCAGGCAGCGCGCGTGCCGCGAAAAACGTACGGAAAACCGTGCACGCAAAACGCCGTACTCATCGTCGATGACGACACCAATGTAAGAAACCTTTTTAACAACATTCTTCGCATCGGGATCCCTAACATCGAGCTGGAGATGGCCAACGACGGTCAGATCGCGGTGGAAGCGTTCAAAGAACACCACCACGAGCTCGTGCTCCTCGATCTCAACATGCCACGCATGGGCGGCGAGGCGGCCTACGTGCAAATCGAAGCCGTCTGCAGAGAAAAGTTCTGGGAAATTCCAACTGTGATCATCTGCACCGGCTTCGACGGAAAGAACGCGATCCCGCGAATGCTTGAGAAAGACGACAGACACACCTGTCTGTTCAAGCCTGTCCTTAAGGAAGAGCTGATAGACGAAGTGAATCGTTGCCTCGCTCGGCCGGAAGACAGCTAATATTCGCGAATTTGAAAATCTCCAGCCCTTTCGACCCCTGTTGTTTCTCTTCCCGGGCTGTCGGTCACAAAGGGTCATTTTGCTACGCGATCGCGTAGCAAAATGACTCTTTTCCGGTGCTGCTTGACCTCACCATCCTGCTGCGGCACTCTGCGCCTACTCGCCCGCGAATGGATTTTTCAGGCAGCGAAGGGAAGAGAAATGAGCGACTTCGAAAACGGCTTTTCGGCGAACGATATCCCTTTTTCAGACAATCACGAGGGGTATCTGTCTGACAAAAGGTTTCCCGACGGCGCCTCCTACCGTATCGAGATTCCAAGCGTCGAGGGTCCGAATCCCCTCAAGGCAGTACTGCGGGAGGCGGAACAACGCGGGGTGCCGGTTCACCGCATCAGCCAGGGTAGCGGGATCATGCTGCAAACGCGCGACGAAATAAAAGAGATGTGCCGAATCGGTGCCGACAACGGCATCGAGGTAAACTTGTTCGTGGGCCCGCGCGCCAGTTACGACACCGGGGGATTCTACAAGGCGCCGGCGGGCCAGTTCATCGGCTGGCAGGTGCGGGGCGCCGATCAGCTCCGATTTGCCATGGCCGACGTTCGCCATGCATGCGATCTCGGGCTTCGGAGCATATTGATCGCCGATGTAGGGCAGATCCATCTCACTCGGAAATTTATCGAACAAGGTCTGTTGCCGAAAAACCTCGTCATCAAATCTTCCGCAACCCTGTCTCCAGGAAACCCTGCTACGGTGGCGGTTTTGGACCGGATGGGCGCCGACACGATTAACGTCGCCGGAGATCTGAGCGTAGCACAAATGGGGTCGCTTCGGGCAGTCACCGACAAACCGATCGACATCTATATCGAGGGCCCCGACGGTCTCGGCGGATTCGTACGCTACTACGAAGCCGCGGAAATCGCCCGGCAGTGCGCACCGGTCTACCTGAAACTCGGATTACGAAATGCAGCGGATGTATATCCGAGCGGCATGCATCTCGATCAGGCCGCCTCCGTGCAATGCTCGGAAAAAGTTCGGCGGGCGCAGATTCTCTGTGAACATCTGGAGCGCCTCGCGCCGGAGCTGACTACTTCGGAACGGGGCGCCGAAGGGCTGGGCATCCCTGAGCCGTAGGGTGGCGGACGAACCGGCCGCCCGGGTGCGCAATGCAGTTTGACTCTCCCCTTTTCTTTCTCTTTCTCCTCATCGTGTACGGAGTCTACCTGGCGCTTCCGTTTGCGAAATAAAACCGTTTCCTGCTTGCCGCGAGCTACGCATTCTACGCGTCGTGGGACTGGCGATTCCTCGCTCTCCTCTGGATTTCAACCGCGGTGGACTACCTCTGCGGATTAGGAATTCACTCGTTGGAGTCGCCGCGGCGCCGCAGGGGCTGCTCCTTGTCAGCATATTGGTAAATCTCGGCATCCTAAGCTGCTTCAAGTATTTCGATTTTTTTGCGTTCGGACTGAACGATCTACTGGGTCGCCTCGGGATTACCCTCGATCCACTCTCCCTTCAACTGATTCTACCGATTGGCATCTCGTTCTACACATTTCAAAGTGTGGGGTACACGGTCGACGTGTACCGCCGCGAACTGAAGCCATGCAAAAATCCCTGGGACTTAGCCCTGTTTGTCGCGTTCTTCCCCCAACTCGTCGCCGGCCCGATCGATCGGGCTGCATGCCTTTGCATATTTGACGATTCTACGCGGCTACAGGGCTGTGGCTGAAATGAACTCTGCATGGTTGCTGGGGGGGTACGCAGTAAGCCTCTGCATGTTTTTGATCGCCCTGGTGCGAGTCAGAAAATCGTTCGACCGTGTATCCCTGATTGAAAACAGTTCGCTGGAGATCGGATCGATTCTCCTGGTCGTGCTGTCGTACTACGTGCAGATCGGCTTTCTGGAAGTTGTTTGCTACCACTTTGTGTTCTGGTGCTTTCTCCCCTTGCCGAAGCTGGGGCAAAAGGGAAATGGTCCGGTTTTTCAGTATTTACTGATGACGGCGGGCGCCACCGGCGTGTTCCTCCTATTATCTCCATTGGGATTCCGCACGTACGAGATCATCGACTCGGTGTTTTTCAACCAGTTCCTGCTGTGGTCTTACATCCACGTAGTTTCATCCTTCGCCCTGTCGAGAAGCCATCCGCAATGGATCGCACGGTGGTTCTGGAAACCAAGGGCAGCGGCATAGCGATCTATATCCTGCCCCAGCCACGCACGTAGGCATCATGGACGTCGTCCACTGTCAAATCGCGCAGGTCCGGTTCCGCGATGATGATGTCGAACCGACGGCTGCGCGGACGCCAGGTGTCCGGGTCTGTCGGGCCCCACAAAACGATGCCCCGGCAACCGACCGCGGCGGCGAGGTGTGATATTCCGGAGTCGTGGCCAATGTAAAACGCACAGCGCGCAAGGTGCATCGCGACCTCCTTCAATGGCTGCTCGAAGTACACCGTCACCCTCTCCGCCGGCAGCGCGCTGGACAACCGGTCGATACGCTCCCCGTCCGCCTCCCCTCCAAAGATTGCAAGGCCGAGACTCCGGTTCGCCCGGAGCAGGCGGCCGAGCAATTCCCCCCACGCCTCTATCGGCCAGTTCTTTCGTTCACTGCCGCTGCCGGGATGAACAGCGAGCAGGGGCGAATCGCAACCTGGGTTCGTATCCGGCGCATCCACCGAAAGCCGAGGTTCATGCTCCGTCACCTCAAATCCAAGGACCGCCAAGGGATCGAGCAGTTGGTCCGATGCGTGTCGCTTCACACCATCCACCGGGCGATAACAACCGGAAACATACCGCGCACCGGATACGGACTCTACGTTCTTCGAAAATGTGGCGTGCGGATCGAAAAGATAAGAAACGATCAGGTCGAATTGTTTGAAGTATCTCGACCACACATCGGGCAGTTCCGCCCCGGCAACAAAAAACGCCTCCAGTCCCCGAGATTCTATGGAAGCTGCGCGCAGGGCGAGGCCGGAGCTGACTGCGAGGGAAGCGATCCGGGGATAGCCCAACACCTCGACATTCGCTCGCGGGGCCGCTTGTCGGAGGGTTTGAAACACCGGCAAGGTCAAAATAAAATCGCCAATCGCGCCCCCGCGAATCACCAGGGCGTTCTCAAAACGGGTGCATTCGGTAGTCACGATACAGACCCCCACCCTATTCCAACCCTGTTGGCAACACGATGGAATTGTGACGGCGTGGCACCGGGGTCCCGTGTAGCGGAGCCCCAAGCACGAAGCCATCGCCGAGGCATGGGCTTCCAGCCCGTGTCGGAGCAACAGAAAAAAAGAAGATCACGCCGGGAGCTGGCGCGCTTCGTGGACAATTCTTTCTCTCCACTTGCTCAGGGCACGGGCAGGATGCCCGTGCCCCGCTGCTCGGGTTCCGGTTGGGCTCCGCTACACGGGTCGGATACCCGTGCTACATGCCGGACAGAAACTGCTGCAATTCATGCCTGAACGCGGCTTTGTGCTCCTCTTCGCTTTCAGATTTCGAGGGGATAACCGCCAGAGTTGCATGAGGAAGATGTTCGGCCCATTGCTTCGCAAAACCCAGCGGATGCATCGGGTCCTCTGCATTTCCCACAACCAAAACCGGAACGGAAATTCGTTTCGCCTCTTCCCAGGATTGAACCGGACAATCCGCCGGAATTCGCCTCAACCGGGCGCGACGCTCCATTGCGAAAGGCTTGTCGAACTGCTGCAGGATAGATTC
>CAUZEO010000045.1:0-20647 GCA_963578625.1 Kiritimatiellia bacterium
TCGAACATACTGCTCATTACGACCGGCGAACAGCATTGCCGGACATTGGGAACCTACGGCAACCCGGTGGTTCGGACACCTCATCTCGATCAATTGGGCCAATAGAGGTGTATCGGAGTCTGGCCAATGAGCAGGGACCGCCGCTGGATATATCGATACGGCGCATCGAAGTGCCGCCTTCTCCGCAGGAGATCCTGGCGGCGGTGGAAGGGAAATTCGGCGTGACGGTGGCGGAATGGCGTAAGCGCAGGAGCGCATCGGATGCGCGGCTTCTGGCGATGAAACGGCTCAGCGAGGAAGAGGGATTGTCCCAGCGCAAGGTGGCGATTCAACTGGGATTGCGAGACGGCTCAGGCGTATCGCGCCACTTGTCGGACTTGAGGAACCGCCGAACGCGGGAGCGAAAGCTCAAGCGGAAATTTGATCGGATCCGGAAGAGCTTCTTTCATAATCAATAATCAAGGCTTGGCCACGGTCGTTGCTGAATGCCGTGACGGATACGAAAAGCTCGTTCTGCATCGAGGAACTACCAATCATACCGTATTTGTCCTGCACGTGCCGCCCGGAAGGATCGGCAAGACCCTCAGAAACGAAGATTCGCCAGAGTCCGGTGGGCTTCGTCCCACATTTTTTGCTCTTCCGCGATGCGGGCGAGGGCTTTCGGGTCGTCGGTAGCCTGGGCGGCGCGTTGGAGATGGGCAGTGGCGTCGGCCCCGACATTAGGGCTGTAAACTTTCTCGGGGTTCGGAAGGTTCCAGTTGCCGCCCGGCTCGTTGCACACGGCCATGGCCAGTTCGAAAATTCGGTAGAACTCAAACATGTGCGCGGCTGCCGAACCATAGAGTTTTTCGCATGCCGCCGTCATGATCCGGCCGGAGGTCAGATCCGTGTTCCATGCCCCGCGGGCGCCGACGTAGTAGAGCGGCCAGCGGATGGGAAAGCCGTTGCCGTTTTCGTATGCGGTCTCGTACGTCAGGTAGCGGATGCCGTGGGCCTTCCAGTAACGCAGGTTGCGCAGGGCGGTCTCGCCGCTATACCATGGCACCGAACGCCAGTTGCCATCGCTGCAACCGGGAATCCACCATTCGTAAACGCCGCGAAGGGCGCCGGTCTTCATCCACCCGGCCATGGCCCGCCGTTCGCGCAGATTGTTTCGGCCCAGCCTGGCGTGCTCGGGAGGCACGGGTTCGTCCAGCGGCCGCACATGATTGCCCTCGTTGACGATGACGACGATGACGCCCGGCTCGGCTTCGACCATAGGCTCCGGCGGCGCGTGCGTGACCCAATACGCCAGAAAGCACAGGCGGAAGGGGCCCAGATGGGTCTCGTGCAACTGTCGGGCAATGTTGTTGGCAAACTGCATCTGGCGCGCACTGACATTCCCGGCGGCGCGGCAGCGATCACACTCGCAGAACTCATCGCTATCGTTCGCGGCGAGTGAAAAACTCAGACCGCCTTCTTGGGCATCGAGTTCGGTTCGGAACTTCTCGACGATGACCTGCCGCACAGCCGGTTCGGTCAGGCAGGGCTGGCCCAGTCCGAACCACTCCGGGTGGGCTTCCTTGTACTCGGCCGGAGGCACAAGTGCGTCGAGGTTGTGGTGCATGGGAATCCACAGCGCGCCGAGACGCCAGGCGAATCGGAGCGGCGGATGCGGATCGACCATCCAGATATGACGCACGGCAAAGTCGGGCCGCTCGTGGACATTCAGCGGCGACACCGTTACATCAGGGGATTCGGGGATCACGTGCCAGACCGGATCAGGTCCGTACCAGCCGCAGCCCAATCGTTGCAGCAGGTCGTACACGGCGTAGGCGCTTCCGCACAGCCGTCCACCGTCGTTTCCAATCAGCGCCAGCCAGTCGTCCCCGCTGCGCACGATGTACTGGTCACCTGCTTCCGGGTCCTGGGCCACGTTGATGTCCATCCGGCTCGCCACAGACGACATGCCGACGAGAATGGCCGGCCTGCTCCCGTCGTAGGCGCTCTCGGCCTGAATGGGCAACTGTCCGCCGCTCATCTGCGCGATGATTGTTTGGAGGTGACCGGCGGCTGTCTTCGTACTGGCCGGCGCATTGTCGGCCACAACAATGACTGCCCGCGCTTGCGCGTCACTGACAATCACGAGCGGTTGGGCGAATGCAAAGCCGGACAGTCCTGATACGATGCATACAAATGTCAGGATCAGTCTGACATGAATGCCGCTAAGATAAGCCCTTATTGATGGTAGCATGCGCTCTTCGTGATCGCTGACCTGTGAATGACGCAATACCCAATGACACAAGAAGCCCGAATGACGGATTCCGGAGCTGATTCTACTCATCTTGAAAATTTTCAATTCTCTTTTGTCATTGGGCATTCGGATTTCATTGGCATTGGGTATTCCGTCATTCTAGCACCCGAAAGGCAACTTATCTTGGCCCCATTCCGGTCCGGCGTGTATGATTGTCTTGAAACGTGATCACGTTGTCCTATGATATGAAAAACTCGGAAAGAAAAATACCATGCAGACCATTCTGATCGCCGAAATCGGCGAAAACCACTACGGCAACTGGGATCTTTGCCGCGGCATGGTGCGCGAGGCTGCAACCAACGGTGCCACCCTGGTCAAGTTCCAGACCTATACCGCCGATCAGTTCGGCTCGGATCACCGCTGGTACGCCGAATTCAAAAAGGTGGAGATGCCGGAGGAGATCCACTTCGAGATGCAGACGCTCTGCCGCGAGTTGGACGTCGGATTTCTTTCCTCGACGTTCACCGTCCAGTCCACCGCCTTTCTGGTCGACCGGATGGGTTGCGACGCTCTCAAGCTTGCGTCCAGCCGCGTCGTCGAACTGGACCTACTCGACGACGTCAACCGCCGCGCCGACCAGGTGAAGACCGTTTTCCTTTCCACCGGCATGGCCACGCTCGACGAAGTCCGCACTGCCGTGGACCACCTTGACCGCATCGACAAACTCTACCTGCTTCAGTGCACCAGCCAATACCCCACCGAAGACGAGAACGTCAATTTGCGTGCCATGCTAACCCTCAGGCAGGCCTTTCCGGAACACGGCATAGGCTTCAGCGACCACAGCCGCGGCCTGGACGCCTGCGTCGCCGCGGTGGCCATGGGGGCCGAGGTGCTGGAGAAGCACTTCACCTACAACGCCTGCATGCCCGGCGACGACCACGAGGGAGCCCTGACCCCCGAGAGCACGAAAGAGTTGGTTCGACGTATCGAACGCGTCGAAACCATGCTCGGCTCGTCCGAGAAAAAACCGGTGCCGGACGAAGTGCGGTCCATCGACGCCCTGCGCATCCCGATGCGCGAAGTCGACTTTGAGTCCGGTTAACTGAACAGCCAGGCATAGAGAACAACCAGGGGAGCCAATGCGATCACGCCCCATGCAATGATCGTACCCCGCGTTCTTCCCCGGGTAGGTACCCGGCTCAGCGACACTCCGACCAGAAGATTGACCACCAGCGCGGCGGGAAGAATCCACTGAAAACTCAGGGCGTGGCTTCCGCCGGTCAGGGCGTCCCAGTAAGCATAGGTGAAGGCGGTGGTGAAGCCGTACACGGCACCGATGATGGTCCCGAACGACGTCGATCCGGGAATGAACAGCGCCAGGATAAACAGGCAGAATAACGGCCCGATGAAAAGCCCGTTGGTCTTGTTGGTCACTTCAATAATATTACCGGGTACGATGCCGATCAGTGAGCTAAGCAGGACGACCGCGATGCCGATGAGCAGGGCCAGAATTCTGGCCAGCCTGACATTGATTGTCGGGACCTCTCCGTCACGGCCTTTCTTCCTGCGGAAACGGTCAATGAAATCCTTGCTGATCACGGTGACGATGGAATTGATACCCGAATCCAGGCTGGACATGGCGGCGGCAAACATGGCGGCGATCACCAGGCCGGCCACGCCAATGGGGAGATAGTTCGCGATGTATCGCGGGAACAGGTAATCCGCCCCTTCAATAGGGCTGCGACCGTCAGGGATCATGTGGGGTTGAGCAAGGAACAGTCCCAGCAGCGCGAACCCGACCAGGTACAGCAGGATCATGACGCCCACGTCGGCGATGGCATTGACCAGAAACGCCCTCCTGGCCGACTTCGCGTCGCGGGTGGCCAGGTACCTCTGAATCGCCACCTGGTCCGAACCGGCGGTGCAGATCCACCAGCAGAAGGTGGCGGCCATCGCGCCGAACATGGTGACGCGCGTCGTAAAATTCCAACTGAACAGGGGCTGAACATCCCAATGAGGCGCCCACTGGGTGGGGACCCAGCCGAACCCGCCCATCTCCACCGTAATCAGGACTACCGTAAGGATGGCGCCCCCCACGAGAAACACGAACTGGAACAGGTCAGTGATGATCACCGCCCTCAGGCCTCCCAAGGCGGTATACACCACGGCCACCAATCCCATGACCACCACAACCCAGGGGATTCGTTGCTCGCTCCAATCCAGCATTTCGACCAATAGCTTGGCCGCGATATAAGTCAGCATAGCCATCCACACCAGCCGGGTCATCATGAAGAGTACCGCTCCCAGCACCCGGACCTGTACGCCCAACCGGGCTTCAAGGATTTCGTACGCGCTGGTGATCTTGAGCCTCATGACCGCGGGGATGAGGATGTAGCCGGCGACAAGATAAACGAACGGCATGATGAGGATGTTTCCCACCGCGCTCATCGGGCCGTGCTTGATGACTTCCCCCGGCGAGCCCAGATAGGAGATGGTGCTCAGCAGGGTCGCGAACATAGAGATCCCGATGAGATTAGGGTTCATGTTCCTGCTCGCCAGGAAGTATTCTTCGGTGCTGGTCTGCTTCCGCGAAAAGTAAAATCCGAAGCCCAGCATGAACGCTCCGTACAGGGCGATCACGGTCCAGTCCGGCCAGCTCAATCCCCGGGACTCTCGACGCCCTATCCTGAACAGCGCATTGGCCGCATGGGCCTGAACATCGGTCTCCGGATCCTGAAGGAGGGTTGTGAGAATCCCGACGTCATCCGCGTCGCCCACCTCGGCCAGGGCCGCGCATGCCTCGTTCTTCTCATCCTTGTTTCCGGTCTCCAGGTATTCCAGGAGCGCAACTTTGCCCTCCTGCCTGTGACGGCTGTAGTCATTTCCCTTGTCATGGACATACAGCGCGCTAACCAGGTAGACGCGGCCGCTGGAGCCTTCCGGCTCTCGTGAAAGCGCCTGGGACAACTTTTCGAACGTGTCGTCCCGGATCACGTTGAAGTAGCGCAGGGCATAGGCCGCACAACCCCGGACATCGCTGTCGCCGGCATCGAGAAGCTCGGCCAGGAGGGCCTCGTCTTCTGCCTCGCCGGAATTCGCCACCACCCACCGGGCGTAGGCCTGGAAGCTGCCCTCTCCTTCTTCGGCCACACGCTTGAGTTCGGGAGAACGCTCCGCGTATCCCAATTTTCCCAGTGTCTCAACCGCATGGACACGGTCTGTACCGGCCGAATCAAGGAAGGCCGCCACAATTTTGTCGAGGTATTGCCTCCGGAGTTCCTGGTCATTCCCCGCCGCCTGGATCAGTACCCGCCATACGCCGATGCGAAACGGGGGAGCAGGGTCTTTTTCAAGTTCCGCTTCAAAGGCCGCCCGGGCCTCTTCCACGTAGTTGTTCCCGATCAGCAACTCGGCGGCGTGGACCTTGACCCAGCCGTCCGTCTCGTGGAGTGTCCGGCGCAAGACGGAGATGGACTGCTCACGCAACTCGGGACCGACCGCGGATGCCCCTTCCGCGGCAAGCCCGGAACAGGGAGCCAGCAGGAGCATGCATAACCAGATTGCCAGGAATCTCGCAGGTCGTTTCACGGAACTATTCAACTAGATTGTAAGCTGAAAAGAAAGCAAACATTCGTGTTTAGCCTGCCGGCGCACTCCAAAACTTGCGCCTTCGGCGAATTAAACACAGTCGATCCAGCTCAAGTACGTCCAGGTTCGTTATCCTCAATGCGGAAATAAGCCTTCTCTCAGCCTCTACCCGGTTCCCTTGCCTCATTGGCTCTCAAAGGCAACCTGGGCCTGGTCAAGAATGTCCTGAATCGGTCTATCCGTGTTGATCACCTCCAGGACCGCCGTGTCAATCAATGAGGCCCATTGCGACCAATGCGGTATACGGGGGAACTCCCGGGCATTCTCATGAATTTCCGCCAGCTTGTGGTAGTAAGGGAGAAAGTCGTTCACCTCCTGGTCGTTCCAGGTCGATTTTCGACAGCCCACGACGCCATTCCGGGGGTGTGAACGATCGTTGTCCCGGCTGATACAGAACCGGATGAAATCATAGGCGAGCGCCTTGTGCGGGCTGCCGCCGGCCAAGGTCCATATCCAGTACACGTTCAGCGATGCGGACGCCGCACCCGGTTCGTGAGGGATGGGGGCAATGTCGATCTTACCCTTCACGTTGGATTCATCAATGGTATCACACATGACGGCATAGCCGAACCAGTTCACCGCCATCGCAATTTCGCCATTCGCAAGTGCGATGCCGGCGGATACGGAATCCAAGTCTCGGCACTTCGGGTGAATCAGCGAGTTGTCATTCAGTAGGCGACGATACAATCCCATCGCTTCGACGGCTTCTTCTGAATTGAGAACAAGTTGATCATTCCCGTCAAGGATCTCGCCCCCTCGTGTCCAGAGCAACAGCGAGAAATCATAGACCGTGTTGTGTCCATCCGGATATGCGGCGAATGCGGTTCCGTACAGATTGGATTCTGGACGCTGGAAATGACGAGCTACCAGAACAAAGTCATCCCAGGTCTCCGGAACCGAGAGGGGTTTCCCATGCGTCCGCTCAAAGCTCTCCTGTTCTGCCGGGTCTTCGAAAAGATCCTTGCGGTATATCAGGCACTCCGGTCCATCATGAAACGGCATGCCGGCAAGATTCTCGTCATATGCCTGGTGGCGTAACAACGAAGGTGGCCAGTCGTCGGGAAAATCCTGGGGCGGACTCCTCTCCACGTAAGGTTTCAGGTTTTCAACCGCACCGCTTTCCCACGCCTCGGCAATCCAATCCGTATTGATCAGGACCACATCCCAATGGCCGGCCTTCATGCCGCCCGAACCGAGAATGGCATCGTGCAACGGATGCAGGTCCAGGGCAACGGCCTCCAGCTCGAGGTCACAGCCGGTCTGCTGTTGAAAGGCCATCCAGAAGCGCTCTACCGCCGCTTCGAAGGGCCCCATTTTTCTTAGCGCGACACGGAATGTCTTGTTTCTGTCCATTCTGCTCCGGCAATCAGTTATTTACGGTATAGGCCCGATCCAGGTGGACATAGCCGCCGTCCGGGAAAACCAATTGCCCGGTTGTATGCGACGAACGCGCGGATGCCAGGAAAACAATCGTGTCGGCGATTTCTTCGGGTTGAGTAAACCGGCGCCCTAATGGAATCATCCGGGAAACCTTTTGCTTCTGTGCTTCGGGATCATCAAACGTCTGGACCCACTGGTCATAGAGCGGTGTCCAGACCGATCCGGGGATCACGCAGTTCACACGGAGATTATAGGGAGAAAACTCGACCGCCCATTCGCGAGTGAGGGCCCTGATCGCGCCTTTGGCCGCCACGTAGCCGGACGTGCCACCCTGCCCGGTCTCGGAAAGGTGAGAACCTACATTCACGATGGCCCCCTGGTTCTTTTTCAGCTCGGGTAGAGCATAGTGGACGACCGCGAAATAGTGAAAGAGGTTCAGGCGAATTGACTCCATGAATGCCCTGGTGCCGTCTTCCAGGGCAGCACCGTCATTGACACCGGCATTGTTGACTACGACATCAATATGGCCGAAAGCACCTAGTGCCGTTTCCACCGCGCGACCGCAATCGTCTTCATTCATCAGCTCGGCCTTCACGAACAATGCCTGTTTACCTTCTGCTTCGAGGGCACCGGCAACCTGCCGCCCCCTTTCTTCATTCCTGTCGACAATGACGGGAATTGCGCCCTCCTGGGCAAAGCAATTGACGGTGGCCTCGCCAATGCCACTGGCGCTCCCGGTTACAAGGGCTACCTTGCCTTCCAATTTCAGATCCATGGCGTACCTCCTTATGGGGAATATCGTCGCCGTAATGGGCAAGAAACGCAAGGACGACGAGGTGATCAGTCGCAAGGCTCTCGGAAGAACGGCCTGCAAGACCGTACCACGTTTACGACCGCCGGCGTGGTTGTCATGTGCTTGGACATCACGGATCGAAATCAACCATTCGGATATGGGTTGTAGGCGTCAACGCCAGTTCGAAGACGGCTTGCCTGATACTGCGTGTCAATTCGCTGTAATAGATACACAGCATCTTTCCATCTTCCAACTCCACCAGGTTCGGATACGCCCCTCCCGGGTAGTCGATCAACCACGGCCTGCTCCACGTCTGGGCGCTGTCCGTGGAAACAATGATACTGGTCTTCGGAATGGGCAGTTCCCGGTATCCACAGAGGATCGCCCCGCTCCGAGTTTTCGAAAGAAACGGAGCATGTCCCCGGGTGAACGGGACTAGGTCCACCGGCTCACTCCATGTCCGGCCGCCGTCCCCGGAGAATGACTGGGCCATCGCCGGCCTCATCACGCAGAGGAGACGCTTGTCATCGAGTTCAATAATATCCGGCTCGCAAAGATCGGCGGGTGAGGATGGCGCGACGATGGACGGGTCCCCCCATGTCTTTCCCTGGTCCCGGGAACGCACCAGCCCCGATCCATAATAGATTCCTTTTCGATAGGTCCCGAAGAAGCCGTAATGAGGCAGGATCAGGGTGCCGTCCGACAGTTCGCGGACCGGTGAGTTCGATGCGCAGACCGCCTCGATTTCCATTGCCACCGGATCGGTCGTCGCCTTTGGCCCGGCTTTTTGTATGACTTCCTGCTTCTCATCCTCGGTGTACCACGGCGCGGTGATGCGGGCGGGTTCGGACTCCCAGGTTATGCCGCCATCAAAACTCCTGACGGTGCAGACTTCCTCGATTCTGCCTTTCTGGTACCAGGTGGCGCGTGAAAATGCGCAGATCAGTGTCCCGTCTTTGAGCTGGGTGATCCCGGGATCGCGATCGTCCCAGTCGGAATCGAAGAGAGTCTCCGGTTCGGACCAGTCTTTGCCACCGTCGCGCGATCGCATGAAGCAGATCCGGCCATTCTTCGGCAGGTCGGGATGCGGGTATCCCATATGCGACCTGCCCGCGTAGAAAACCACGATCAGGTCCCCATTCGCCAACCGGCATACGCCGGGAAACCCTTCGTAGTCCCCCCAGGCGCCACGGCCGGTGATGTTCCTTGTCTTGCGCGCTACCTCGGATCCGGTGGGTCCTTTCAGACTGTATTTGGACAAGACACGGTCATAAATCTTTACGTCATCGATGATTCCACGGAAGTATTCACGGCCAACCGGCGCGCCCAGAGTTCTGCCAATGGTCACAGGAATGGAATTCTTTTTCAGGCCGTGAAAGAAAGGCCTTTCCGACGCCAATTCACCATCGATGTAGATCGCTATCCGCTCTCCATCGCATATGCCGGCCACATGATGCCACTGGTCATACTCTATCTCGATCCCCTGGGTACGTTGGTCGGTGACCTTTAACATCAACCTGTTTTCAACCCAGGGGATCCCCATCCTCAGCAGATAATTCGCGTCATGTTTGTAGCCTTTGCCAACAATGCTCTGCTCCGGTCGCCCCCCCTTCCGTGGAAACACCCAAGCCTCTATAGTGAATGCTTCGGGGAGATCTAGGCTGCCCTTGTTTCCGCAGTCCACGTAGGCATCTTCGCCGTTGAACAGAAGGGCCTTGCCTGCTTTGCCGTCGGTCCAGGTGGCGTTATGAATCACTCCATGATTATCCTTGCCGGAAGAATCTGCCGCGGTGCCGTCCTTTCCTTCATCAAACTTCCAGTGCCCCACCAGGCCGGGCTCTCCCGCCCGGCTGGAGGCATCCGGTCCAAGAAGACAGAGCAGCAAGGCTGTCCCCTTCGCCAACATTCCTTTCTTCAGCATGATCTATTCTTTCATCCGTGACGCTTCATGCGCGGTCAGACCTTCCTCGATGGTTTCGAGGACGTTTCGCTTTATGTAGGCAAGGCGCTTGGCATAGACCGGGTCCTCGTCCGCTTTCGCCAGGCGCGCCGCTTCAGTGAAGGACGCGTTCCAGCCGCTGATAACCTCGCGACTGTAAACCTTCTCCCAGACGTCGGCAGGTCTGTTAACGTCTGGGTGTGTGCCGCTGGTGCTCTTGTCGAGCTGCATTACTGCGCGGAATTTGACCTCCACTTCTTCCCAGAATGCCTTCATTGGACGAGCCGCCGGCCCGTAGAAAAGCGTATAGTATTCGTTCAGAAGAACATCGATATCGCGGTCCGGATTCCAGTGGTACTTGTAGAAGACATAGATGTTCAGGTGGTCATAAGCAATGCGGTGGGACAACAAGTAGCAATACGTTCCCAGGCCCCTGTCGGCATAGCGCTGGTAACACGAGGCGAAAGCCCGGGGAATGCTCCCGCAGATCGACTTGTGCCAGAAGTATCTGCCCTCCTCCCAGCAAGCCCTGACGGGATAGTGATAGAATCCGCCGTACTGCTCCGGGGTGAGGGCCTTGCTCCACCAGTCGAGAACCTTGAGTTCTTCTTTCATCATGTCGGCCCTGAATTCCGAGTAGGGCCCGGATGCGGCCGTCGGCCCCACAAAGATGTTTGCCGGTATTTTCTGTATGGGCGGGGCGCCGAGGGGCCCATAGCCTGAAACCGATATATAATTCTCCGGGAAGGTTTTGCCGATGGCGTTCGCAATCTTGATGATGGTCGTCCAGACAAGCTCTTCCTCGACATGAACAACCTCCGGGCCGCATGATGCCCGGAACGCTTCACACGTCACGCAGAGGCAGGGGACGTACCCGTCACTGGGCGCGATGTGAAATGCCTTTCCGGCTACGCAGTCGATACTCATCGATCCCCAGCTCTCCAATCCGTAAGCGCTTGCGGATTCGCCGCCGAAACAGGCCTCCACCTGTCCGATCAGGATCTTGATCGTTCCCGGATTCGTATAACAGTGATGCCCCAGATTCCTCTTGCCGTCCTCTCCCAGGGCAAAGAACTCAGGATGGCTCTCGCTGTATTGTTTTTCGCTTATGAGGATGGGCATGGTATGGGGAGCGCCGGACATCAATTGCGTCTCGTGGCGCAGACGCAGAAACCACAGACCGCGCCGTCTGCTGAAAGCGGCTTCCTGCTCTCCGGTGAATCCCGGCCGATAGCCGGATCGGTCGGTCTTCGGCGGAGGATCGTCCCTGTCATCCGCGCCATACGGGATATGGATATAGCGGCCGATCTTGTTGGGGCCATCGGTGATATCCAAACCGGGAATCGACAACGTGTCTGATTTCGGGACAACTTCTCCAATGTCTACCGGCAGATACCACCGGACCCCGACGAAACGTTCCAGGAATTCGTAGACGCCGAACAGTGTGGCATGCTCAAAACCACTCGTGTTGTATCCAACGTTCGCGAGAAATCTGAAATCAACCGTCTCGCTCGGATGGTCCCTGCCCAGAATGACGATGCGGTTGCCGATGGTCTTGATGTGAAAGGCATCGCGGCCGAGGTCGGTTGCGTCAATGCCCAGCGAGCGCGAGATCGCTCCATCGCCGATCACGATTTCCACCGTCCCATCCTCGCCTAATGATTCAACGATGAGCAGGGTCGCGCCAGTCGATTTTTGAATATACGTCTGCAACTCTCCGGCGGCGAATCCGGCAGAAGGGGAAACATCGCTGCCCACCACGATCCGAGCCTTGGCAATCCCCTCCCCTACTAGAATGAGCTTCGCTTCTTTTTCACTCACCTCAATCTCCTTGGCTTGAGCCAGGTCCTCTTTGACTGCGAAACCAAGCAGCATGCTAACAAAAAAGAAAATCGAGATTCGCTTATACATTCTTTTCTCCGTAATTCTGGGTGAGCTCATTCAAAAGTACACAACATCCGGTAACCGTTTGTCAGGGGAAAAAAGAGGCAATGTGAAATGGCGCTGACTTTAGCTGTCGCTCCGATGTAGTCCTTTCATGACCCATCCATTCTCAGTACGGCGGGAACCGCCGTCTCCAAATTCATATCTTCGTGCTTTTCGGAATGTTGTCACATCTCTGGAGACGGCGGCTTGTCTCGCCGAAACAAGTGAAGCGCGAAGGCGGATCCCCGCCGTTTCCGAGAATGAATCGATCATGATGAGGCCTTAAGCACCATTCGGGTCCGCCTGGAATGTAAGACCATCACTTCGAGCATCCGTGAAAACTCGTAGGGCTTTTGCCTCCATAATACCGCCAATATCCGACGAAATTACTCATCAAAAAACAGGCTTCCATTAGAGCCGCCACCGGTGTTCCGGCGAGGGCGTTATGGATCCCCCAGCCTAAAGTACAAATCATCATGAGGATTCGAATCGTCCGGTCGGCGGGCTGGAAGGTGGCACAGGTTCCGATAATGGCGGCAAATAGAGCCACGAGACTCAGGGGCGTCTGATAGACCCAGAAAAAACTCGCCAGGGTGAGAATCAGAAAAAAGTACATGAGTCGTCGATCAGTGGAGAACACGGATGTGAAGACTCTAATCCCCGCCACGATTGCGAGAACGCCCGGACCCGGTCTACCCAGGACAAAGAAGTGGGCTGAATTAAATGTCGCAACCAGCGTCCAGCATAGGAGGATATCCCGGCGATCTTTGAATTGATAGGAGATGATGCCGAAGAGGAATGCCACTGCGGCGAGGATCTGGGAGAAAAGGAATGCGCTCATTATTCACAAAAAGGGTCAGCCCTTGAAATAAGAATTAAGTGCCTGTGCATCGAGCTCTCCCATTCAAAACATTTCTGGAAGCGGTGCACTCTTGATGAGTTCCTTTTCGAGAATGGATTCGACCTTTTTGAGTCGCTGCCGTAGCGCACCCTGCCCTTTCAACCGATCTTCCAGGTTGCGGATCTGATGACTGACACTAGATCCTGACCGTAAATTCAATAAATCAGCCACTTCGCGTTGTGAATACCCCGCGTACTTCATCAGCACATGCGCCAAGATGGCCCGAGGCAGCACGTCCCGAGCCCGAGCGCGCAATTGCTTTATATCATATAATAACCATTTCCTGTTCAAGGACCTCCAGCACCTGCTCCTCGCTCGCATGTTTCATGCTCCGCCTCAGTGTCACATTCTCCTTTCTCTTTCTCTCCATCAATTCCCTGAGATGCAATCCGTCGATCCACTCCAGAAATTGTTCGGTGCCGATTCCACGAGGATGAGCTTTCAGCGCTTCCACGATTTCCTCGTCACGTTCAATCAAACCGGACTCCACATATCGTCGATAGATCCTCGACCTTTCACTACGCTGTTTCGCGCCGATCATTTCCAGAACCGGACCATATTCAACAAAGTCAAGTCGTTGGGCTCGGTCAATGTAGCCTGGAGAGCTGCTCCACCGGTATCGCCTCAAGAAATCAACGCGTTCCTTCAAGTCCATTGCTTTGATTGCCTTGGTCTGGACAGGATTTAGGTGGATATAACGGCTCAGTTTCGACAGGTATTCGTCGCCTTCGACAAGCTTCGCTCCGTATCGTGCCTGGGTCACGTGACCACTACGATTGTGACGCCAATTGTAGTAAATACAGTAGCCGGACAATAGCCTGGACATGAAATTGCTGAGATTGGCGATCGGAGTTTCTGCGAGCAGATGAAAGTGATTCTTCAGTAGACAGAACAGGTAGAGGCGTACATGGAACTGATCCACTGCCGCCTCGAGCTTCTCCAAAAACTTCCGGTAGTCAAAATCGTCATCAAAATCAGATTCCGACGATTTCCCCGCACCGCGACATGATCGATAGCGCCGGGATACTGCACTCGTAAACGCCTTGCCATGGAAGCACCATAGCTTGTCCTCGGTGAGCAAACAGTCCTAATTGCTATTTCAAGGGGTGACCCTTCATTCAGAAAGCGCAACTGATATCGCGATTTTCTTGTCCATCTTTTGCTCCATAACTTTGTTAAACTTTCCGCTAAATAGTTATTTCTCTGCTGCCAGGTTGAAACGGACCTCACTCAGGCCGTAGTAAGTGGGGTCACCCCAATTGCCGTCGGTCATATGAGCACTGATCACCACGTACTTTGCCTCCACACCGCCGAAATCCACTTCCGTATTGTATGTATAATCAGGCGAACCCGGTTCAGGTGCCATGGCAAATTCATAGTCGCCGAGCTTTTTCCATTCACCGGCATCGCTCCCGCCAGTAGTGGAATACTCAATCGTAACATTTCTCAGTCCGTAATGGACTGGACTGCCTTCCAGATTACAGTTCCATACCCATAGCGTTCCCAATTTATACACCTGTCCAAAGTCATATTTTAACCAGGTCGTACAAGGCACGGTGCCCGGGTTTGGATTCGATGCGCCTTTTCCCCAAAACCACATGCTTCTCCACGATGTCTCATGCTTGAGATCAGAGAGGCCCAATCCATCCACAGTGTGCACAGGCAACGTTGAAGAAGAACTGGCGCCTGCGGTCACTTTCATTAGCCCGCCGGGATGCCCAGGAGGATTCTGGCGGTACGGTAACTGGCGGGTATATTCATCATCCCAATGGCCGGCGCCAAGGTAATCAGTGTATTTTCCCACCGTAAAACTCCAGAGATCACCTTTCCACGGGCTGTCGGGATTGGATTTATCAATCTCATCAATCCGCCAGTAGTATGTCCGGCCCTGTTCGAGGCCTTTGGGTTCATAGACGCAAGGATCATCTTTACCTAAAGTTTTCGTCAGCTTTAATTTCTCCGGCTCCGAACCGAAATATATCTTGTGCTCCTTGGCATAATTTCCAGGCGACCATGTGAGTGTGGATTCAGGCCCGACACGCGGCGACTTATTGCCTGGGCTGGGATTCCATGCCAATCCCAGCGTCGCATCTTGTCCGGTTCCAAACGGCTCGAGGAATCTCACTCCGTATTTGTTTGCGAAGAACCGCCTCCCCCTGATGTCGGCTTCATTGACGTAATACACAACAAACACCGACCCGTCCTTGAGGTCGACAAATGAAGTATATGCGCCCATGCCACGATCCACCATCACCGGCTTGCTCCAGGTTTTGCATTCGTCGAGACTGTAACGCAAGCTGGTGTTTCTGGAATACAGATCGCGATATCCCACCAGGATGACTCCATTTTCGGTGCGGTGGAAGTATGGAGCATGGCCGGCGAATCCCATTGGCGCGGATATACTCCACGTTTCTCCTCGATCTTCGGAAATCGAGTACATCATTGGATGGTTCCCGCCGTTGCGCTGAGCCGCGTAGAGTTTCCCATCTTTCAATTCGATCACATCGGTTTCGGCATCAAGCCAACAGCCCGCGCTGTCAATATCAATAGGCTTGCTCCACGTTTCGCAATTATCGTCGCTTATGACTACCGCGCCAAATGCTTTAGTGTCACCTTTTGTGCTATCACCTTGATAGTAGATTCCCAGAATCATGCGTCCGTCGGAAAGTTCACGTATCGGCACATTGGGATAATAGCCTGGTACTATCACGCGTGGTTCAGACCATGTTTTGCCGGCATCATCAGAGTGCATCGAATAGACGTTAGCCGCAAATTCACATGTAGTGACGGCAATTAATCGTCCGGTTGTAAGTTGAATGATGGAGGCATTCCCATCGCCGAGAGGGCTGTCATACATTGTCACCGGTTTGCCCCAGGTGCGCCCCTCGTCGCTTGAGATGCAATAAACACTTCGCGAGCCGTCAGGCCATTTTTCAGCAGCTTCTTTGAATTGCTGGAGAGTGAAGCCGGACATGCTCTTGAGCCATTCATCGCCATGCGCTTCAGCCTGTTGGAGTTCGCTTTTGCCAAGCGATACGTGGCCGTATCCGGCCATGAAGGAGCACATAAGCCTGCCATCCTTGAGGCGGCAAATGCGCGGAAATGCTTCGTACCCTCCCGCTCCCGCATCTGTGCAAATCTCAACATAATCGGCCCCCCGGGCAACGGCAACTTCCGGCCAAACGACCGCGCAGGTGAGCAGCACAACAACACCGGCGACCCTTGCTGCCCGTGTGTTCGAAATCACAGATTTTTCAAGCATCTTCTGGTCTCCGGTCACCGTTCACAGGAGGCCCTGATCCAGGCACCATTCCAGGGAATTCGTCAGGCCCTGTTCCATGCTGTATTGAGGAGAATAGCCCAACATCCGCTTTGCCTTGCCAATGTCATAGCAGCAATGCTCCACCAGGTACCTGATCCCTCCTTCACTCGTCTCATCGGGATGGCGACGGACAATTTCCTCGTTCGATACGTGCTCGACCGGGGAAGTGCTTTTTAGCACCTCCCTGGCCACGTTGAAATACTGATCGAGGGTGATGGATTTTTCACACGAGATGTTGAAGATCTCACCAGAGATCTCCGACCCCATGGGAATGGCATCCACGAAAGCTGTGGCCAGATCGTCATTGTATCCCGACTGCAGAAGTGCATTGCCGGCCAGCGGAATCTCAACCGTCTTCCCCTGCCTCATCAACTGGAAATAAAGGGTGCTTCGTCCGCCCCACAATTCGAGAGGAACTCTTCCGGGACCGATGATATTGGTGGGGCGAAAAATCGTGACCGAAAACTTCTCTTTTTCCCACAAGGTCAGGGCCACCTCATCTCTCAGGGATTGGTGATGAAAATTCACTTCCGTCTTTTCCCGCCATGGATGGTTTTCGTCGGCGGGAAGATAGAGTAGCGGCGCGTAGGTTCCCACGGAACTGCACATGAAATAGTGCTCGATCCTGCCGGCAAAATACTTGTGCGCCAATTGGACATCCTCGGTCTCCGGAATTGAATCGATAACGACATCATACTCGTTTTTTGCGAGGACCGTTTTGTAGAATTCTTCGTCGTTCTTGTCGCCGGTGATGAAATTCACGCCGTCGGTATCGACCCGGTGGCGATCGTTCGTTCCCCGCGTGACTCCCGTCGTCTCATGACCCGCGTCGACCGACCCGCGTGCGATGCGGCTTCCGATTTCGCCGGTGGCGCCGAAGATGAGGACTTTCTTGCGGTTATTAGTCATGAGATCTCCTTTGAATATTTCAGTAATGGTACTGTCTCTGCTCAGCGCGATCCAGCCCCACCGAACTTGTTCGGTGGGGAACAGGATTTTGCACTACGACGAAAAAGAGCAAACAGAGCCCGATTCGAGCGAGCATAGCGCCAGTTCCTGCATCGCTCTCATTTGGGCTCCTTTTCTTCTTTGATTGGCGTAGTGCAGAATCTCACTCGCTCCACCGAGCAAGCTCGGCGGTGGCGCTTCAGTACGCGCGCTCCGTGCCAGCTTGATTTTCCAGACTCTCTTACGGGTCAGTACAGCTTAACAACCTCCACGTCGTCGAACCACACCCAAGCATCTTCTTCCATGTAGAATGGCTCGAGCGGAATTGACAGTCCGCATGGATTCTCCAGGGTGAAGGTCTGGCTGACATACTTCCATTCTCCGCCGGTGGGCTCCCATGAACGGCGGAGGAACTTCAGATACAGGTCGTTTTCGATGGCCCGTACACTTTCCGGCGACGTCAGTTCCTCCACGTGCACTTCCTCACCCAGTTGGAAAACACTCACGTCGACCGAGTCTTTGCGATTGACCGTGCGATACCAGAAGCTGAAACGGTAGCGTCCCGACTCAGCCTGGACAAAGGTACGCAGGCCGGGGTACAGCCCCGGGCCGCAGCCGATCGCGTACCCGCCGTTGCGACCCTCTTTGTTGTTCCAGTCGTACGTCGCCCTGGAACCAAGAACCATGCCGACGCGATCATAGAACCACCAACCCGGAAGATGCGGGGGATTGCCGGGCTCAAGCGTCCCGGGAGTTCCCTTTTCAAAATCACCATTTAAGACGAGGTTCCGGTGTTTGATCCCCTGAATTCTGTCTATCTCGGGCCTGATGAATGGACGCAGTTCGGGTCTCTTCTGGAGCTCCTTTTCCCAGAAAGCCACTGCCTTCGTTTTGCCGCCCGCCACGTTCCCTGACATCTCCTGAAGTGCGAGTCCCGTCCCCTTTCCGATATCCGCTTCGATTTCGGCTCTTATCGGCTCGACGCAGAGCGAATCATAGAACCGCTCTCCCCTCTCCACGGCGGCCACGAGCCCGTGCTTCTGATTCAGCAGCCACCCGGTCCGGTCCTTTGAAATGCTCTCGTCCCAGATTTTGTCGAACTGCGCCGTGAGCGCCTGGCACTCGCCGATCGTGGCGAGTACTTCGTCGGGAGATTTCGAGGCCACCCACTCCGGATCCCGGATGTCCTGAGCCATGAGGTATTGGACCATGCTGCAGCGGATCCATTGATAGTAGGTTGAAAAGTAATCGAACCGCGTTTTCTCCTGCTCCGTCATGGAGGCTTGTCCGGCTGCATCGAGGGCTGCGTCGAATGCCTCTACGTCGCCCCACTTCAAATATCGGAATTTCCTGATATGATCGCCGTTCCAACGATAGATAGTGTCGTATGGATTCGGCAGCTCGTCCGCTTCCCGCTGCCAAACCTCTTCCCACCAGTCAAAGTAGGCCCGCATGGGCTCTGCCGCCTGTTCGCCGAACGCCAGGCGCATGTAGCGGTCGAGCAGGGCGTCCACGTCGCTGTTCACGTCCCACAGCAGCTGGGCCAGGACGTAGGTCTTCGGCCCGCCGGCCGCCCAGTTATGCTCGATCTGGGCGTAGTAACCCATGCCGCCCGCTTTCTTCGATTCTCGCAGGTATCGGGCGATTGTGTGGGGGTAGTGACGGATGGTGGGAAAGGCATTATCCAGATGATAGTGATAGAGCGCCGAGCTTCCACCGGCCGCGGCATACTGGCGCGGATTGGCCCCGGTACTGATGAAGACGCAGATTCGATCGTGGATCTTCGTCTCGAGAGGCAGCACTCCGGTGGGGCCGTAGCCAAGCACGGCAACATATGCGCTCGGCTCGATTTCCAGAACCCGTTCCATCACCGTGTTGTAAAATCGGAAGTAGCGGTCGCTGCGATTCGGGTTGAGCGGATCCTTGAAAGCGTCCCTCGCGTCCATGGCACGGCAAAGGTCGCACATGCAGTGATTCGAGTCGCCGTCGTTCACGCTCAGACTGACGCTTACCGTACTCGGCTCATTGGCAAATTGGTCCAGTACATGTTTCGTGGCGATCTCCACCGATCTGGGATTGCCGACGCACGGCTGCCAGCCCTGGGTTTCCACGTAGCCGGGTTTTTTCCAATCCGGAATGTAGCGTTTGCCTTCAATCAAGGGATAGACATCAGGGTCTGATTCCCCGTACTTCGCGGGCGAGAAGATATATCCCACGGCATGGTGAAAACCCATACGCGGACTTCCGGCGAGGAGCGGCCGGGCATTCTGATACAAGCTGTCCCCCCAGTGCCTCATCTCGAAGTCGGGATTCTCCAGGGCATAGATTTCCCTGGGCATTCGCCAGTCCGGATCGGACGGAACGACCTCGCCGGTCTCGCCGGGCCCCACCCAGTCCACGCCCATAAACCGGCGGAGGAAGTGGTAGACCGGGTAATCGTAGCCGTGCGAATCGTGCGAAACCAGCAGGCAGACTTTTTTGCCGTCGACCCGGTAGGGATATTGAATCAGGAACGCATCACCGCGCTTTCCGTCGAGTTCTCGCGCGATCTCTTCCGGCGCTCGACTTGCGTCCATGATCAGGAACAGGTTGTCGCCCTCCGCCTTCTCCCACGGTGCGGTCTTGATTTCCGTTCCCAGGACTCTTCCCATGTACCGTGACAATACGTCCGCGGCGTGCGTCACGGTGTGTTCAGGCCGCCCCTCGATTTCACCCTTATATGTGATCGTCCACATGTCATCCTCTCCAGCGTAACTTGGCATCGCAGAACCCATCACCGCGACACACGCGGCGCTCAACAGATACAAACATATTTCTTTCATTGTTATCTCCTCTTTCCTTGTTCATTTCTCTCAAGGATTCTGCCCCAGCTCAGGGTTAATCAACGTTTCATAAGGAATTTGCAGCGAATGGGTTTTTCTCCCCTGGTTTCAGGTTTCAGGTGCCATGGCCGCTTCGCGGGGATTCTCGCCTTCCCTGCGCCTGCGCCCGGCTCTGCATGACATCAACGCCAACAACTCCTTTACTGACTTTCCCTCCTGAAACCTGAAATCCAAAACCTGCCTGCCCGCCGTAGCCCGGAGGGCGAAGGAGGGACACCTCATAGGCATGGCAGCACCTATCGGCGTTTTCATTTTTCATTAACCTTATGACAGTACCGCATGTTCAAGTTTGCGTTCCCATTCATGAACAAATGCATCTATTTCATCCGCCCTTCAGGCCCGGTGATCATTGGCGTGGTAGTTCAGACAGACGGGAGTCAGTCCGAGGTCGTCCAGCATCACCTTGAGCTCGGGGGATGTCGGACTGCCAAAATTGAAGTGGAAACAGTAACAGAAAAAACTGGCGATCGCGATTCGCCTGAATCCTCGCACCGCCATCCGGGGCAGCGCTTCGTAGAGCGTGTAGTGCGCCCACCCCAGCGAAGAACGTGCAGTGACCTTGGGCATCTTACTTATTCCTCACCTGTTCTCTTCGCCCTACAGTGAAATCCACCCGGGAGACCTTGCACGCTCCATTGATGTCCACGTCTTCGCCATCCGGGTCCAGGACAATTT